>JAOFDG010000006.1 GCA_028033615.1 Verrucomicrobiales bacterium
TCATGTAATAATAAAGAAGGATTGATCTGGTTGAATGGCGAATTTGTTAAAGAGCTTGATGCAAGCGTATCGGTTTTTGACCATGGTCTTTTAACTGGAGATGGTGTATTTGAGACATTAATTGCATATGATAATAATCCTTTTGCTTACACCCGTCATTACAGAAGACTAGAGAGATCAGCTAAAGCATTTAATCTCAAAGTCCCAGATATTAATTTAATTAGAAATGCCTGCGTTAAAGTGTTGGAATCTACATCTATTTTTCCAGCTAGGTTAAGAATTACAATTACTGGAGGCGTTGCTCCTTTAGGATCTGAGAAGGGACGATCCAAAGAGAATGTAATAATAGCGAGTAACATTGCACCTGTTCAGCCTGATTTTAGCGACGTAATAACCGTTTCATTCCCAAGAAATGAATATGGAGCTCTTTCTGGACTTAAAACGACCTCATATGGAGAGAATGTTATTGCATTAGCGCAGGCTCATTCCATGGGCGCGAAGGAAGCAATGGAAGATGTGATAGTTGCCTATGAAAATAGCCCAAGAGCAAAAGAAGCCGCAGATGCACTTAAGCAATTAGACTCAATTCAAGGAACTCAACTTTATGAAACTGGATTATTTTACGAAAAACAAAAACAATTACGAAGCGCTGTTATTTACTACGAAAAAGCCATTGAATCTAAAAGTCCAAAAATAACAGAAATGGCAAAAGTTCGAATAAAAAATATTACCCCTCAACTTGTGTCAGATACCACACCCTCACTTTCTTCTTCTGAAAGCAATAGTAGTACAGTCAATCAACAGGAGAAAAAAATTGATACTAAATCAATATCTAATAAAGAAGGCCCATCAATTTCACCTCCTCCTCCAAATAATCCATAAACTGTAAATCAGTTTACGAAAATTATAATGCAAAAAATAAAGCTACTAAATTACTGGAATTCAATAGTTTTAATTACTGTCTTAGTTTTCGCTTTGACTTCATGTGTTGGCTATCGCTTAGGAAACAATAAACCCAATAAATTTAAAGACATCAAAAGCTTATCAGTGCCAATTATTGGAAGCGATGTTATTCAACCAAAACTTCAAACAATTCTAACAAATTCTATTATTAGATCGATTCAAGAACAGGGTTCATACCAGATTCGAAAAGAGAAAGATTCAGACGCAAGCTTAATCGCGAGAATAAAAAAAATTAACCGAAAGCAACTTAGAGCAAACAGGGAGAACGTTCTTGAGACAACTGAAATGGAATTCAGTATCGAGCTTGAGTATAAAGTAATAAATAATATCACAGGAGAAACTCTTGAAAAAGGTATTACAACTGGGAAATCAACCTCCTATTTGAATACTAACTTTCAACTTACAGAATCACGTTCTTTGCGCAGCGCCGCAGAAAAAGTAGCCATTTCGCTTACCAGTAAGCTTAGTGAAGGCTATTAGATTAATAGACAATGAATTCAAGCCCGGGGAAATTACTCGTCATATCAACCCCAATTGGGAACCTTGAAGACATCTCCTTCAGGGCCATTGAGAGCCTAAAAAATGTTGATTTAATAGCGTGCGAAAACACTAGACACAGCAGTATTCTTTTGAATAAATATGAAATTTCTACTAAAAGAATTAGCATTCACAAATTCAACGAAGCCTCAAAAACTGAAAGTGTTCTTAAGATGCTAAGTTCAGGTAAAAATATCGCATATATCTCAGATGCTGGGACGCCCCTTATCTCAGACCCTGGAGCACGTCTTGTAAACCATGTCGCTCAAGCCAATTACAAAATTGAGATCATACCAGGCCCTTCAGCTTTAACCTCAGCACTAGCGGGGTCAGGCCTTCCGGCAAACAAATTTCATTTTGGTGGTTTTTTAGCAACAAAAAAAGGAGCCCGTGGGAAAGAGATTGAAAGCGCTCTTTCGAGAAATGAAACCTCGGTTTTTTTTGAAAGTCCCCACAGAATACAATCAACGCTAGAGATTATTAATGAAAAATCACCCGATAGATTTTTAGTAATAGCAAGAGAGATGACGAAAAAGTTTGAGGAATTTTTAAGGGGCACTGCTTTTGAGCTGAACCAAAAATACAAAGATAAGAAACCAAAAGGTGAATTTGTTTTAGTTATGAGTGGAAAAAAACTACCTAAATCATTTACTGATAAGTCATAAAATACATCAAACTATATGAAACTACTTACCTTTTTGTTTTTCGTATACACACTTTTAGATATAATTCATGCGGCCCCTCAAAGTGCACCTCCTGCAGTTAAAAATGCTATTGACTCGCTGCTGAATCCAAAAAAGGGTCCTTCTGCACTTCAAAAATCCTGTGAAAAAATCAGCCGCGAACTAAAATCTTTCGTTTTTGCTAATCTTAAACAAGGAACAAATTTTGATAAAGCGCTAAAAAAGAATCAGACTGAAAATGAACTTAGCTCATTTATCAGTAATTTTGACAAGCAACAAAGTATCGATGCATTCATCCTTCATTCTGTTGTTTTTTTAATAAAATTTCCTGAAAGCAAAACATATCCAGAAAGACTTTGGAAGTTAGCAGCAATTGTAGAAAGGCATGAGAGGAAATCTGAAAACAATTTAATTAACAAGCCTTTTTTTTCTGCACTAGTTAATGCTTGTAGCCTTTTACCCCCTGATAATACTTTTAATATTGAAGGACGATTTTTAGCGGCACGACATTACGGTAGAAAAGGTGAAACTGACAAGCAAGAACAGATTGTTAGAGAAATTCTGAAAAGGGATAAACTTAACGCGGAAGTTTATTTCACGTGCCTCAGGGAACTAGGTTTAATAAACGAGTTAGCTGAAAATTTTGATAAAGCTTTAAAACTGTATGAAGTAACCAATCAGCAAATTATAGAATTTCCCCAATACTTAGACCTTCGAATGAGGTCAATTTTCATACATCTTGAATTAAGTAATATCGACGAAGCAACCAAGACAATAGAAGAAACGCGGAAAATACCTAAAACGAAAAGAGATTTATATACATCGAATGACATTTTAGATGAATTTTTACTCCTTAATAATGACAACGGAGAACTAAAGAATTATTGGATTAATTCGAATCAATGGTGGTCACATTGGTTAGCTTTCAGGAAAAATAATATTCCTGGCAAAAACTTAAATCACATTCGAATCCCCGATGTAAACAAAAGGTTAGGATTCAGTAACCTTCTTAGTAAAGATATAGAAAAAAACAATAAAATAGAATTTTTTTCTACTCTAGACCTTCTGCTTCACGGTCTTCGTTGGTCCCCTTCGCTTCTTAATGAGGCAGGACCTGCACTATGCTTTCTTCTTCCACAAATTATACCTAACAAAGAAAAAGAAATTCATAATCTTATTTTATCTATATGTAAACCAATCTCAGATAAAGAAAATCAATTCAATAGAAGAGCTAAACTTTATAAATCTATTAGCTATTCATCTGTTAAAAGTCATGACGAAGCAATCGTCACAATTAGAGAATTCCTGAAAAACGATAAAACTTCTGACGAGGTAACTGAAACAATAGTTAGACTTTGGGCCCACATTGCTATCAACGAAAATAAAGATACTATTGGTCCTGAGGCAGCCTTAATCAAATTATTATCAACAGAAAGAAAACTCAACAATCGCGCCCAAACAGTCCTCTACCTTTCGCAATTATTTAGAAAAAACGAAGCCTATAATAAAGAGAAGGAATTACTGATCACTGAAACTCAGAATACTGATATCTTAAAAGACAAAAATTCATTACAGGTCTTTGTATTAAGATTAAAGGAACTTGATAGAGGAATAGCAAATGACGAAGAACTTTCAAATGCGTTCATCGAATGGGGGGCGGAACATAGCCCTACGTTTTTAAATTTTACGTTACAAGACGGACTCAATGATGATCGTTTATTAAATGAAAATATTGAAGACCTTATCTTTACTCCTTCTCAAGTTAAATTGTCCCAAGAAGAAGCATTGAAATTGAGATTGCTAGTTGCTCAATCACAAAATTTTTCCAGAATAATTCGAGAACAATCTTTTCAACAAGCTTTCTCGGAGATTTACTCTAGTACATTTAGGTACTCCTCTGCCAGAAAGATGCTTCGTTCGGTTGTTAATGATGAGCGTTTTCCGTTACGTCTCTCGCAAAACATACTTTTGCTAGCCATGGAAGATGCTATGAGTCGGGGGGAAAAGAGAGACATAATTTATGCTATAACTCATCCGTTAATGGACAGAAATGCTCCTAGGATACAAAACCTGATTCAAATTTATGGGCGTTATGCTGATACCGACCTCGATTCGTCAGACTCTCTTAAAAAGTGCTATAAAGATGTAACGAATAGCATCAATTTCCCTTCAAGCTTTGGAGTGATCGCTAAGATATTCGAACGATCATTGGAGTTGGGAGACATTGACCTTGCTGAAGAAATATCGCTAGACTCAAAAAATTGGAAGACGCCCCCTGCACTTGAACGGCGTAAAGAAATTATTTCAAAAGCTTTAAGCCAATCTTTGGAGCGCTCCGAAGAAAATATAGTATTTGCGAAAGAAATGAGGGCAATTGCTATTAAGTACATTAAAAATATTGATCGTGATAATATATTCTCTTCAGCCGACTATAGAAAAGAACTGAATTTAAAAACACTATCCGAAAAGAATGGATATGAATGGCTTGCAAAAAGAGGTTTGAATAAAAACACTGTCGAATCGTCCCCAAGATTTTGGTTCGATCTAGCTGAAATTATGCCAAGAGACGACAATCAGGTAGACTTCTCATTCGCTCTGGTAGAGACACTGTTAAAGAGCAATATTAATGACCTTGAAAAATCATTCAGTGTATTTTCGACTCCCTCCATAATTGACACTGATGATTTAATTTTGCGAGAACGACTATTTAAAGTTCTTGAGAAACATGATGATTTAAAAACATCACCATATACTCATGCTGCAATAATCATTACAATGACTCAATCAGCAGACATTAGGGATGGAAAGATTGTAAACATTAATGAAAGATGGGAAACACTAGAACACCCAATCCTTGAGGACGTCAGATTATCAACAAAGATTGGTTATTTTATGGCAAGAAATATGATTCCAGACTTGAAGAATACATTAAATTCATTAAGTGATGAAAAATTATTTTCCTCTGAATTCATTGATGTTTCTGTGCCAGCTTTAGCTTTTGCTGGAATGAAGGAAAAACTCAATAATGCTCTATTAGTTTCGGCTAATTTGATGAATCAATATTTACCAAAGGCAGTCAGAACCTTAGATTTCCAGCTCATTCGTTTCATTTATAGATATGATGAGCTAAATACAACTAATAATAAAATCCCAAAAAATTGGTTTACCTCAATTGATGGACAGATCAAATCTGAACGAGATAGTTATTCTTTAAGAATAATGGAAGCCGAACACAAAGGAAATTGGAAAAGTTTAACAAAGTGGTCAGGAAAAGCGGTGGCAGAATATCCAACCTACTATAACTATTATAGACCAAGAGGAATTGCTCTGTATAAGATTGGTAAAATTGAATCAGCAATCAAAGCATTAGAGGTTTACATTAAGTTCAGTAAAGACGAAAGCACATGGACAGAAACAACAGAACTACTTAAAAAATTAAAATTTCAAAATGATCCCAACTAATATAATCAAATCAGTTTCAATCATCTCTATATTATTAGTTCAATTTTCCAACTACGCATTGTGCAAGGATCAGGCCAAACCTATCCATGATATATATATAAAAATGCTATTTGAAAAAAAGCTCGGAAAACTTAAAGACCAGAATAAAACATCAAATACAAATGAAATTGCAACCCAGCTAAACTCTCAGAACTCTATTAAAGTTAATTTACAAGAACCCAATAAAAATGAAATAAGCCCTTCGGAGATATACAGCTTAAATAAAGAGGGTGTATTATGCTTGGGAAACATATATAAATGTGACAAATGTGATAATTGGCATGGCAATATAGCTGGTGGATTCATTATTTCTGATGACGGACTAGCCGTTACTAATTATCACGTTATGAAGAATGATAAAGCCGGTGCATTTGGAGCGCTAACAGTGAACGGACAGATTTATCCTATTGATAAGGTAGTTGCATCATCACAAAAAGATGACTTAGCGATAGTCAAATTAATCGGATCCAACTTCAAACCCGTTGTATTAAGAGCTAATGCCCCTGTTGGATCAGACGTTATCGTTATCAGCCATCCTGAGGGGCGCTTTTATACTGTTTCAAGGGGTATCGTCTCAAGATATTACCTCCAAAGAGGAGGCAAGGAAAAGGGCTCTAATCGCATTGCTATTACTGCTGACTTTGCAAAAGGTTCAAGCGGTTCACCCGTCTTCGACAACACAGGTTCAGTTATTGGGGTCGTAGCGGCTACCAACTCTATTTATTACAATAAAGTAGAGGGAATTGAACGAAATCTTCAGATGGTTGTTAAGTCGTGCATTCCTACAAGCTCAATTCTTAAATTGCTCAATAGTGATTAACTTTCATCTATTTAAAATTATCGTTATATAAACTCCATAGATAACAATAAAAACAAAGCCTTTTATTCTACCAATTCTCAACTGTTTAAAGATAAACAAACCACACAGGACGACAGAACCCAACATAAACGCATAATCTAAAAAACTAATACCTGAAATAGTCATTGGTTTATACAGGGCCGTAATTCCAAGAATAGCCAGCACATTAAAAATTGAAGATCCAATTGCATTGCCGGCGATTATATCACCTTCTTTTTTAATACAAGCAACAATTGAAGTTGCCAGTTCTGGCAACGACGTACCGAAGGCTAATAAAGTTAATCCGATCACCGCCTCACTTACTCCGAATGCTTTGGCTAAACCTATGCCTCCTTTCTCAAAAAATGAAGCACCTAAAACAAGTAGTAAAAGACCTGCAATGAGCAATGAAATTAGAGTAACTGAATTTCCGTTCTCTTTTTTTAAAGCAACATCTCCTTCTAAGCACTCTTCGCATTCTTCATTGACTGGCTCTATATTTGATCCTTTGAAACTTGATAGGATATAAATAATAATTCCAAAACATAAAAGAAAAGCTTCCCATCTTGCTACCTCTTGATTTATTAACATAACTATTAAAGTTACAGAAACTACCAGCAAGATTGGTATCTCTTTTCTTATAATCTGCCTATGTATTTGGAGCGGGCGAATTAAGCTACTAAAACCAAGTATCAATAAGATATTACATATATTTGAGCCAACTATATTCCCAATAGCCGCGTCAGGGCATCCCTCAACATTTAACCGAAGGCATACCGCGAGTTCAGGTGCACTAGTACCTAATGCCACCACAGTAAGACCTATAACCAAAGGAGAAACTCCGATTTTTAAAGCCAACCTTGAACTTCCGCCGACCAACCACTCAGCACCAAAATATAATCCAAACAACCCTAATATTAGAAATAAAAAATCGTTAATCATTATTCTCTAGATTCCACTAGGTCAGCAATGAATGCAAGAGCCAAGCCGATCAACGCCATTCGTGCTTAGGATATCTTCCTTTAAGTTGCTTCTTTATATTCGGATAACTCTCTCTCCAAAAACCTTGTAAATCATTTGTTGTTTGAACCGGTCTATGGTTGGGTCCGAGAATTTCTACTTTTAATGGCACTCGCCCCTCACACAGAGATGGCGTCTGATTAACGTCATATAGCCGCTGTAAAATAATTGATATTTTTGGCCCTGACGATTCATAAATAATAGTCACTTCTTTTCCATTCAATAATTTAATCCTCTCCGGTGCTAATCTCCTTACCGTTTCTTCTTGCGCTTGGGAAAGCCATTTGAGTAAAAATGGCAAAACAGGCTTATCTTTGATTTCCTTATAACTTACAGCTCCATCACAGAAGTCCGCTATCACTAAACTCTTATCACTTTCAGAAAATTCGGGTATATCATATTCTGGATAATTCTTGGAAACGAAGTTCATTCGCAATATCCACTTGTCACATTTATCATCCCATCCCTTAATTCTGATGTTAAGATTAATTATTTCTCTTGTAAGAATTTTAGATGCAGCAGAAAGCGATACCTGGCTACAAGGTCTCCTCTCTAAAATTAAGTCCAAAAACTTCAACGTATTATCGGTAACCACTCTTCTTGAACTCTTATCAAAACGGCTTTCTTCTCCCTCGTTCAGCTGATTTTTAAAAATTTCTTTTATCCAATTAATTTTAATAACTGTTGCCTTAGAAATAACAATAGAAACTTCTTTACCTTCTATTTCATTCACTTCAGCCGCCACGGAGACATTTGAATCTGTAGCCAAACTGCCCTTAGCAAGCTTCCCTTTGCGCCCACCGACCAACTTGCACGACATTGTTGATTTGGAAAGTTTCCTAAATAAATTATCATAAAAACCAACTAAAAACACTTTAGCCAGATTTTCTCCTGACACATCAGGCCTTAAATCATTAAAATTAAACTCACTGTGTCCAGCAACATGAAGTAAACTCTTAGCAATTAGGTAAGCCTCTCTGGAAACTTTTGCATTCAGTTCATATGATTGACACTTTTTAAGGTCAAAATTTGCTCTAAATGCATACAACCAAGCTCTCATGATTGGTTGAAAGTCCGAAATATCATTTTTATTTGAAAAATCACATTTATTTAGTTGAATCCTTTTTGTGAAAATGTCTCGCCCCTGACTAAGTGCAATGCACAGGACAACCTCATGAAGGCAGCTCCTTGCATCAGCTTCAATTATCATCCTAGAAAATCGAGGATGTACTGGATAGGAAGCCATTTTTTTTCCTACAGGTGTTATTTGCCCAGTTTTAAAATCAATGGCCTTCATTGAAACCAATATATTTTTTGCCCTATCAATCCCACTTTTATTTGGTAAATCAAGCCATTCTAAACTGTCAATATCAGTCAGTCCTGATGCGGCTAAGGTTAATAAAACTTCAGATAAATCAAGCCTTAGAATCTCTGGGATCAACTCCTTAGGTCTCAGGGAATGATCAGCTTCAGACCACATCCTAAAACATTTCCCAGGAGACGTTCTACCTGCTCTTCCAGCACGTTGATCAGCTGAAGATTCCGGAATCTTATTAACTAAGAGCGTATTGATTCCTCTGACTCGATCATAAGAAGCCATCCGCGCCAAACCTGAATCAACAACAATCTCAACCCCGTCAATAGTTATCGAAGTTTCGGCTATGTTAGTTGAAATAATAATTTTTCTTTTATCACTTGGCTCAAGTGCTATTTCTTGTTGCCTGTGACTTAAGTCACCATAAAGAGGAATCAATAGAGCATCCTTAAACTGTTTTAGTGGCCTTAACTTTTCAATAGTTTTGCGTATTTCATGAGCGCCATGAACAAAAACTAAAACATCACCACTCAAGTCACTTTTTACGACCTCTTTCTTCATGACGTCGGCAATCGCATCCCATATTGGTTTAACCTTAAGATTTACATTTATGTGTTTTATCTCAACTGGGTAGGCCCGCCCAGAACACTTGACTACCGAACACGGATATAAATACTTAGCAATTCGAGACGTGCTCAACGTAGCTGACATCACTATCAGCTTTAAATCACTACGGTGGTTATTTTGTAACTCTAATGCCAGTGCAAGGATCACATCCGACTGGACATGTCGCTCATGGAATTCATCAAAAACGATTGCTCCTACCTTTGAAAGTGTAGGATCTAAAAGAAATTGTCTTAACAATATGCCTTCAGTAACAAATCTAATTTTTGTTTTTTTAGAAACTACTTTTTCAAACCTTACCTGATAACCCACATCGTCACCTAATTTACAACCAACCTCATTAGCCACTCTCTTTGCCAGCAACCTAGCAGCAACTTTTCTCGGCTGAAGTATTACAATTTCTCCGGAAGGGATTATATTTTTCTTTATTAAAATTTGTGGAAGTTGGGTAGACTTTCCTGAACCGGTAGGCGCCTCAATAATTAAACGCCCCTTATTTTTACTATCTAATACAGCTTGAACAATGTCCCCCTCAACGTCATAGATTGGTAGCTTTTTCTTTTCCACGTCAAAATATTAAACAATATTGAATTCAAACCTACTATTTATACTCCAATTTACATTAGAAAGGAAATTAACTTTCTTTTTGCACGTGGCTATAAAAACCTCTAAATTATAGAAAATGATAAACTTTAATTTACTAGCATTTACCTTAGGAGGCCCGGAAGTAATAATTGTTCTTCTTCTTATACTTCTTCTTTTTGGAGCAAAGAGAATCCCCAAACTTGCAAAGAGTATTGGTCAAGCCACAGGTGAACTTAAAAAGGGTCGACTGGAATCCGAAAAAGAAATGAAAGATGCTAAAAAAGCATCTGACGAAGAAATTACAGACAACAAAGAATAAAAGTTTTTATGAATTCATCAATTTTACTTGGTTTTGCTTTGGGCGGTCCAGAAATAATCGGAATCGGGATTATAGTTCTTCTATTATTTGGAGCGAAGAAACTTCCTGAATTAGCGAAAGGAATAGGTCGAGCATCAGGAGAATTTAAAAAAGCCCAAAATGAATTCAAACATTCTCTTGAATCAGCTGAAGAAGAAGCAATAAAGAAAGATCAGGACTCAGATTCAAAATCTTGATTAAAAGTATTTACAAAAAATCTTAGAGTTTCTACCACTACTTAGAAGTTCTTGCCTCCTAGCTTTAGGTAAATCATTTATCATACCTTCATTCCAACCCAGAGACTCAAAGAATCCTGAAGCCTGTGTAGATAAAGCATATATTTTTTTTACTTCTCTTTCCTTGGCTACCCCAAGAACATGCTTAACCAATCTGCATCCATAACCAACCCCTTTGTGTGATTTCTTAACAAAAAGACATGCCATCTCGGCAACATCCTCTGTAGAATGAATTGCAACCGTTCCAACAATATTTTCGTCAATTTCTAAAACATAAAAATCTTTAATCTTCGATACTATATCTATACTACTTCTTGGTAATAATTCATCATCAATAATTGCTGACTGGATAATTGAAAACACTTCCGAAACATCACTAATGTCTGCTGACCTAATCATTCCATAAGGATCTCGATGGATCATTATTCCAACTCCCTCATTACTAAAAAGCTCAGCTAGTATTGCATAATCTTTTAACCCATTCAGTATATGCACTCTATCCACAGCTTCACTACATACCTTTGCTGAATCTATAAGAATCTTAGATAACCTCGTAGAAACAACAACTTGCTCTTGAGCAAAATTATTGGCTTCAGAAACCGTAAATTCATTACCTTTGACAGAATTTATAATATCAGAACCGGTAAGAAAAATGATCTTTGAACAACTTGTTGAAAGACCTACAGAAAAGGCTAAATCATCCGAATTAAGGAGGTAATTCTTACCTTTTTTATCAAAGGCAATAGACGGTAGAATTGGAATTATTCCATTATCTATAAGATCTAATAATCCAATATTATCAACTTTTTCAACCTTACCATCATTAGGGTGATCAACACCATTAATAACCCCTCTTGATCTAGCAATAACCGAATTAGCTGTCGCTACTTTCAATCCAACCGCCGTCAACTCCCTCATTAAAATGTTTGTCACTTTAGAACTTTCATTCAAGTGATAGTCTAACTCTTCATTCGTTATCGGTATTTTTTTATCACCTAAAGCCTTTTGATCAGTTTGCTCATACTTCAGCGTATCATGAACTATGATATAATTAACATTAAGAGAATTTAAAACAGCAAGGTCTAAAACAATATTAGACATGTTATCTGAATGAACGACTGCGCCATCCATTTTAATAACAAAGAGTTTATTTCTAAACTGAGGAACGTAATGAAGAATACCTCTAAGATCACCAAATTCCATGTAATAACATATACTTAAATGAAATAATGAAACTTTATATTTATTGAAATAAAAATTCAAAAATAAATATATTGAATCACGGAATAATGCTTTGAAATTAAATTACTAAGTTACAGCCTCTTGGTTAGTTCCCTTATGTCCTAAAATTTTCACCGTTCTATTTAGCTGCTCAAATTCAATTGGCTTTTTAATAACTGTTACCGGACCAATAGAAAGGATTTTGCTAAGAATTTCACTATCTGGATAACCTGTAATTATAACAATAGGAAGCTCTGGGTTAATTGATTTCAACTTCACGTAGAGCTCATCTCCCGATATATCAGGAAGCTTCAAATCAAGGAACACAAGATCAAATTCTTGCTTTTCAGCAAACGAAATGGCCTCAGCTCCAGAACCAACGACGACTCTTCCAAATCCTGCTTTTTTTAAGAATTGCTTAAAGAGTGTTTGTAAGGCGGGATCGTCGTCAATTACTAATACAGTAGGCTGACTTCCTTCATCTTTTTTTAAAACTTCTGTATCAAGTAAACTCCTCTTAATTCTCCATCGCCCACCTATTTGGATTGCAGGCAATTGCCCTCTTTGAACTAGATAATATACTGTAGGCAACGGTATTCTTAAATACTCTGCAGTTTCTTTAACTGTCATTAATTCGGGTGAATCTTCAGTACTCATATTAATTATCTGTTTTGAGAATCTACTCTGTGTTTTTAACGAACTCTTATTGAATATCTAGTCAATCATCTCCTTATAGATAGATTAATTAATATAGATATTTATAATATTTATAGTTTCAATTCCTTATCACACAAGAAATTAAAACTAAAATCCATAAAAATAATACTTTTTCTTATTTTTGAGAACCAAATAGGTTGAATTTTAAACCAATAACAATTTAAAAGCCATTTCACAGCAATTTGACGTTCTATTTTGAGTAACTCAAACTTGAAAGAATGCGAGTTTAGACGAACTCTAATAGAAAACATTATCAATTTGTAAATGAACCCTATAAAACTATATAATCCAGGCCCAATAAACGTTTCAGAAGACACATACAAAGCAATGTCAACTGCCATGATAGGTCATAGAGGTAGCGATTTTGTTAATTTGTATGAGGATATTCATCCGAAACTACAAAAAATATTTAACACTCCTGAGCCTGTATACCTGAGTACTTCCTCTGCATGGGGCATAATGGAAGCCTCAATCAAAAACCTAACATCTAAAAAAGTTTTAAATTGCTGTAATGGCGCATTTTCAGACAAATGGTTAGATGTCTCCAAAAGATGCGGACTAAATGCAGAATCTCTTTCTGCTGAATGGGGCTCACCCATTTGTCCCGAAGAGTTAGACAAGAAATTGTCCACTAATGAATTTGATGTTGTAACTTTAGTTCATAATGAAACCTCTACAGGCGTAATGAACCCTCTAAAGGAAATTTCTGAGATTGTTAATAAATATGAGGATGTTCTACTTATTGTTGATACAGTATCTTCATTCTCAGCAACACCGATTAATACAGAAGACTACAAAATAGATGTTGTTCTAACAGGTAGTCAAAAGGCACTCGCATTACCTCCAGGGTTAGCCCTTTTCACAGTTTCAGAAAAAGCCTTAAAGAAAGCTGAAACCATTCCTAACAGGGGCTACTACTTTGATTTTTTAGAATTTCACAAGAATTGGAAAAAGATGATGACTCCCAGCACTCCATGTATTTCTTTGTTATACGGTTTGCAGCACCAATTGAATAAAATATTCAATGAAGGCATTGAAGCTAGATACGAAAGACATCAACTACTCAATAACATCGTCCACAGCTGGGTAAATGATCATGGTTTCGAGCATTTCGCTCCGGATGGTTATAGGTCAAAATCTCTCACGTGTGTTGCTAATAATAAAGATATTGATGTGCCGGCATGGATAAAGAGAATGAGAGAAAAGCACTCTTTAATTATTAATGGCGGCTATGGAAAAATTAAAGGTACCACATTTAGAATTTCTAACATGGGAGACGAAACTGCTGAAAGCATAAAGCACATGCTCGAAGCTATAACCGATACTCTTCCCTAATTTAAATCTATAAATTTAGAAAACTGGATACCCAATAATTTCGTCTCCTTCACGAATATTTATACCAGGGGGTTTTTTATCTATATCGATATTACCAATTGAATTAGATGAATCGACGACCTCATCAATCTCTACTTCAGCGACGATAAATTTATCACGTCTTATATTAAATCTTGAACCTTTTTCAATTCCTTTTGCTGAACCTGCATCTATGACAACAAATCCTAGCTCCTCCTTCACAGCTACAACCTTAGCAATTGCTGGAGCTTCTCTGATTTTTTTCTGTAATGGAGTTAACTCATCCTCTTTCTTTTTCAACTTTGCAGTTATGGTTTCAGTCAACTGAGCTCTTTCAGCTTTGACTGCCTCGAGGTCAGCTGTTGCCGCATCTGATGCGGTTTTCATTTCTTCTCGAAGCTGGTCTATTCTGAGGTCATTTTCGAGTTTTTGTTTGTTAAATGCAGCCTTCATCTGTTTTTCAACTTCTGCGTTATTATCCTTAATTGAACTGTTCTGATCAGTGATCTGCTTAACAAGATTGGAATTTTCGGTTGTTGCCGTGGACAACTTCATTACCAAACCCATTATAAAAACAACACCAACAAGGGTAATTCCTATGGCCGAAGCGAGTATAATCTTGGTCATTTTGTCCATATTTCTGCGTGATTTTTTACTTAAGGGTTTATAACTTACCCCAGAGGCAGTCACTATCAAAGTGAAATAATCTTGAAGAAATTGACCCATAATTTCTCTAGTGCTAATGTCTGCGCTCTAAACATACTATGGCCGACAAGGGACCCAATTACAAAGACACACTAAACCTTCCTCATACGGATTTTCCAATGAGAGCAAGTCTAGTAGAACGCGAACCATTGAGACTAAAAAAATGGGAGTCGATTAACTTATACGAAAAGATTATCAAATTAAGAGAATCAGATCGTGGTCCAGAATTTATACTCCATGACGGCCCCCCTTTTGCAAATGGCGACGTTCATATGGGCACAGCTCTTAATAAATTACTAAAAGATTTAGTCATTAAATCAAAATCCATGTCTGGGTTTATTACACCTTTTATACCAGGTTGGGACTGCCATGGTCTTCCAATTGAGTATAAGGTAGTTAAAAAGGCACAAGGTTTAGATGCAGCTGAAATCAGAAGGCGGTGCGAATCCTTTGCTCGAGACTTTATTGATATTCAGCGTGAATCATTCAAGAGATTAGGAGTCCTTGCGGCATGGGATACACCATACCTGACACTTGAGCCTAAATATGAAGCGGATATCATCAGAACTTTTTCTAAATTCATTGAACAAGATCTAGTCTACTCAAGTAAAAAACCAGTACAATGGAGCTTCGGCGCGCAAACCGCACTTGCTGAGGCCGAAGTTGAATACAAAGATGTAACCGACACCGCCATATTTGTTAAATTCCAAATTCTATCAGGAGAGCTTGCTAAAAAATCTTCATTAGTAATATGGACAACAACCCCATGGACTCTTCCTGCAAACTTAGCAATAGCTCTTAACCAAAAGTTTGATTATATCGATGGAGAATTTACCGATAATGAAAACACCACTCACAGGCTAATAATTGCCAAAGACCTAGTTGAAAAATTTGAGGAAAAGACAGAATTCAAACTAACTCAAACGGTGAATACTTTAAAAGGGCATGATTTTAAAGATTGTTACACTGCTCATCCTTTTTTAGATAGACACTCACCTGTTATATTTGGAGATTTTGTGACAACTGAAACGGGAACAGGCGCCGTCCACATTGCACCTGGTCATGGAGGCGATGATTATTTAGCCGGCAAGGCCGCTGGATTAGATGTCCTATCCCCCGTTGATGATTTAGGCAATTATACCGAAGAAGTTGGCATAAGAGACCTTGTAGGCAAGCACGTGCTAAAATCTAATGATCATATTATACAAATACTCGAAAAACAAAAAGCATTAGTTGGGCAAGAAGAGTATACCCACTCTTATCCACATTGTTGGAGATCAAAGACTCCAATAATTTTCAGAGCTGTACCTCAGTTTTTCATTTCTATTGAATCATTTAGAGAAGAGGCATTAAAAGAAATTGATAAAGTCGACTGGTTACCCTCAAAAAACCGTAACAGAATTTATGGAACAGTTGAAGCTAGACCCGACTGGTGTATCTCTAGACAAAGAACTTGGGGAGTCCCTTTGCCAATATTTTATGATGGCTCAGGGTCCCCACTAATTAATTCTGAAACAGCAAAACAAGTAGCTGATATCATAGAGAAGGAAGGCTCTAATATATGGTTTGAGAAAAGTGATTCTTGGTGGATAGAAAAATTAGGTCTTGAGAGTGACTGTACTCGCTGTGGAGACACCCTTGATGTATGGATCGATTCAGGAACGAGCCACATTGCCGTTTGTGATAAACACCCTCAATTACATTCGCCTGCTGATCTTTACCTTGAGGCCACAGATCAACACAGGGGCTGGTTTCAAAGCTCCCTAATGATAAGCATGGTCACAAAGGGAACAGCGCCATACAAGTCGGTTCTCACTCACGGCTTTGTCGTAGATCAAGATACAGGAAAAAAAGTTTCCAAATCAGACCAATCAAATAATGATCAGAAGAAAAAGAAGAAGGTAAAGCCAATGGAGGCTGACCATTTTATCTCAAAGTTTGGCGCTGACATATTACGATTGTGGGTAGCCAGTGTTGATTGGGAAACTGAGGTCCCTTTTGGAGAAGGTCTATTTAAACAAACTGCCGACACCTACAGAAGAATTCGTAACACTCTTAGAATTTTACTTGGAAACCTTCATGACTTCGATTGCTCAGAAAATCAAGTTACGCACGAAAATCTAACTTTCATTGATAAGTGGATCTTAGAACGTTTACACAAAACAACAGAAGAATGCTTAGAAGGATATGAAAGTTATGAGTTCAGAAAAGTTTTTAACTCTATCAATAACTTCTGCACTAATGATCTTAGTAGCATTTATATAGATATAACTAAAGATAGATTATATTGCGATCATAAAGATTCTAAAAAAAGAAGATCAACTCAAACTTGCATGAACATTGTCTTAACTGACCTCTGTAAATTACTAGCTCCTATTCTTAGCTTTACGGCTGATGAGACATGGGAACATGCTGGCAACGAATCTGGAGACATACACTGCGAAACCTTCCCAAAACCTGACCCTGAATTTTCACCAGGGAAAATATCAAGTTACATGGAGATTTTACTAAAATACAGAAACATCATCCAACAGTCCATTGAGCCACTCAGACAAGAAAAATTAGTCAGGTCCAATTATGAAGCATCAGTCGAACTTTATCTGAATAATGATGACAAAGAACCGATGGATATCTTAGGTGACAATGAGGATATTCATGAATTTTTCATGGTTAGTGAACTAAACACAATCAAGGGAAATCAGGATTTAAGTGCTAAAACAATCAAATCTTCACATCCCAAATGCCCACGGTGTTGGAGACTATTAGCTAGCAACCATGTTGACAATTTATGTGAGCGTTGTGAGTCAGTTGTAAACTCTGCAACCTGATGTTTGAGCTATTCGCCTGCCCATAATGATTTCGGCAGATTAATTTGTGAAAGAAGATCGTCTATTGCCCGCTCTTCATCGTCTGAGAAAATAGAATTTTCTACACACTTTGAATTCTCAATGACTTGCTCTGGTGAACTAGCTCCGATTAAAGCAGAGGTAACTCTCCGGTCTCTCAAAACCCATGACAATGCCATCTGAGCAAGAGACTGCCCCCTATCAATTGCTAACTTATTGAGGCTTTGAATGCAGTTTAAAATAGGTTCTGATAATTCAGATTCACGAATTAAACCGCTAGTATTTGCGGCCCTAGATGAAGCAGGAATTTCATTCAAGTACTTGTTAGTTAAAAGGCCTTGATAGAGTGGGCAAAATGCAATAACACCGATTCCTAAATTTCCAACCGATTCCAGTAAACTCTTTTCTATCCACCTATTGAACATTGAATAATTGGGTTGATGAATAATAATAGGAGCCCAACCATTTTCCTTGCATATATTTGAGGCTTGTATGGTCTGGTCGCTATTGTAACTACTTATACCTGCGTAAAGGGCCTTGCCTTGTGCGACCGCCGAATTAAGAGCGCTTAGAGTTTCCTCCATGGGGGTTTCAGGGTCAAATCGGTGACTGTAAAAAATATCAACATAATCCATATCTAACCGATTAAGTGATTGATCTAGACTATTTATTAAATATTTTCGAGAGCCCCACTCACCATAGGGCCCAGGCCACATGTCATAACCAGCCTTTGATGATACAACAATCTCATGTCGGGGAAGGGCTTTCAGAATTACTCCTGCATTTTTTTCAGCAGCACCATAAGGAGGACCATAATTATTAGCTAAATCAAAATGAGTTATTCCTCTATCAAATGCAGTATAAACAATCTCTTTTTGAAGCGAGGTTACTTGAGGCCCTCCAAAATTATGCCAAAATCCTAATGTTATTGATGGTAACTTTAATCCCCACTGACCACATTTGCGGTACGGCATACGTCCATCATATCTGTCTTTATCTGGAGAGTAATTTGACATTATTTATTTTTTCCACACATAAATGCTGAAATCGAGAAATTTAATCAGTTAATCAACTCATTTTTAATTATTAGAAATTGAATTCTCGCAATTTAATAAGAAATACCAATAATTATATATTCTTCTTAGAAGTACAATTTTATGCAAATGGTAAAACAAAAAACAATCCTAACTTTATTTTTAATAATTAGTAAATTTTCATCATGTGAAATTATTTTCAGTAAAGAGATTTCGATTATCGAAACTGTTAAAATATGGGACAAGGCGCCTCATAATGCATTTACTGACCTAGAATATTACAAAGGCAAATGGTACTGCGCTTTTCGGGAAGGTAACGGACATGTGGGCTCAGGTGATTACGGAAGAATACGCATCATAAGGTCTAATGAAGGCAAAGCTTGGCAGTCCGTTACTTTATTAGCAAAAGATAAAGTAGATCTAAGAGATGCAAAACTTTCAGTAACTCCTAATAACAACCTCTTGCTTAATTCATGCGAATATAGATTAGATAATGACTCTGACTCTATCAGAAACAATACATCAATAACATTCCTTTCCAGCAATGGAATAGATTGGTCAAATGAAAATGAAATTGCTGATAAAAATTTCTGGTTATGGCAGACAACTTGGCATAATTCGAAAGGCTACGCTCTAGGCTATCGTTGGGGACATAATGACATGACTAGGCTATACACAACCACTAATGGGATTGATTACATTCAATTAGTAGATCACTTACGCCCCCCCAATGATAAAAGCAATGAACATGCAATGCTGTTTGACTCAGACAATACAGCTCACATGTTATTAAGAAGAGATAACACATCATCTAAGGAAGCAGGTCATGCATTACTCGGGAAAGCCTCCCCTCCATACAAAGACTGGGAGTGGAGACGGCTAAACATTAGGATTGGTGGACCTGCAATGATTCAGATTGATCCAGATACTATCATTGCTTGCATAAGAAGATACGGTAACACTAATTGGACAGAACTAGGATGGATTAATACTAATACTGCGAAGTATGAACCCGCCTTAAAACTTCCAAGTGGTGGTGACACTAGCTACGCAGGGTTAGTATGGCATAAAAAAGTTTTATGGATAAGTTACTATAGTAGTCATGAAGGGAAGTCCTCAATTTATTTATCAAAAGTTAAAATTCGATAAAATATACCATTAACTTAATGAAAGCACTATCACTCGAATCTTATAATAATTTTTCATACATAAATGTTCCTGATCCCGATTTCGGTGATAATGATGTTCTTATAAGAGTAAACTCATGCGGAATATGTGGCAGTGATGTCCATGGCATGGATGGCAGCAGTGGGCGAAGAATTCCTCCAATTATAATGGGGCATGAAGCTGCTGGAACAGTCGAATCAGTTGGCTCAAATGTCTCTAATTGGAAACCTGGTGACAGAGTCACGTTTGACTCAACTATTTATTGTGGAGAGTGTAAGTTTTGTGCTTTGCAACAAGTTAACCTTTGTGAAGACCGAAGAGTTATCGGTGTATCACCTGGCACATACCGTCAGCACGGCGCATTTGCAGAATTTGTTTCCATCCCAGCAAGAATTCTCTACAGATTACCCGACAATGTACCTTTTGAAGAAGCCGCATTTGTAGAACCAGTTTCAATCGCTCTGCATGGGGTGAACCGGATACCTACAGTTAAATCAAAATCGGCAGTTGTTATTGGATCTGGAATGATCGGCCTGCTAGTAATTCAAGCACTTAAACTAAGAGGAGCTTCTAATATAATTGCCGTTGATTTAGATGAAAAAAAACTCAAAAAAGCTAAAGAACTAGGCGCAGATGATGCGCTCTTAAGTAACGAAAATACTGTCTCATCTATTCATGAAATCACAGATGGCGGAGCAGACATTTCCCTCGAAGTAGTTGGAATGACGCCTACACTAAATCTTGCAATAGAAAGCACACGAAAGGGAGGAAGCGTAGGCCTAATAGGAAATATTGAAGCAAGAACTGATTTCCCTTTACAATCAGTTGTCACCAGAGAATTGACGTTATATGGATCATGTAGCTCTAACGGAGAATATGGGGAAGCTTTAAATTTAATCTCAATGGGAGAAATTAAAGTTAGAGAACTAATCAGCTCTATAGCACCTTTATCATCTGGTGCAGAATGGTTTTCTAAACTTTATAACTCTAGTGAAGATATGCTAAAAGTCATTTTAAAACCTGACAATGAACTCTAATTTTTTAAATATATAATTTAACATGTTTAACCTCGAAGGGAAAAAAGCATTCATAAGTGGAGCAAGTAGAGGCCTCGGTAAACAATTTGCCAATGCACTAGCCAAAGCCGGAGCCGATATTGCCATAACTAGTAGAACGCTTGATTCACTAGATGGTACATGTAATGAGGTTCAAGCTCTGGGAAAAAAATGCATTCCACTTAAAATGGATGTCCTAGAAGAACAAAGTATAATTGATGCAGCACAAAAGGCAGAAACTGAACTAGGCTCGATCGACATTCTAATAAATAATGCAGGGTGTAATATTAGAAAGCCGGCTCTCGAAGTAACTTGGGAAGATTGGGAAACTGTTGTAGATACCAATCTCAAAGGGGCTTTCTTTCTTGCAAAAGAACTGGCCAAAGGGATGACTGATCGTGCCTACGGTAGAATTGTAAATATAGGTTCTGTAACTTCGGTCGCTGGATATGCAGGGCTGGCGCCTTATGGGGCTAGTCGAGGTGGAATTAAACAATTAACAATGAGTCTAGCTCACGACTGGGGCGATAAAGGAGTAACGGTAAACTGTTTGGCTCCTGGCTGGTTTAAAACGGAACAAAATTCAAAATTATTTGAAAACTCTGAGTGGGTAACTTATATCGAAGAAAGGATCCCACTCGGAAGAGTCGGTCGACCAAGTGATCTTGATGGGACTTGCATATTTCTAGCGTCCGATGCAAGTTCTTACGTTACAGGCCAAACGATATTAGTCGATGGAGGAATTTCAATCGGTGCTGTAAGAGCAATGCCGAAAAGTTAATTTATTCTAGAGGCTTGCCCGAAGCCAGTCTCTTTAAGTCTGCGAGAGAAGGCTTCATATGCTGAACGCTCGCAAATGAAGAAAAACAATTTTCTCCAAGCAAAGAAATTTTTGCGGTTCCACGTTCAATTCCTACATCAGATTTAATTAATAATTTATCATTCACGAACATTAGGAAATAAGTTCCAACCCAGGCCATCTGAACATCAAAGAACTTCCCTTCTCTTGACCCACTCTTTAGATACCCAAGATCAACATCAGGGTTTATATTTGTATACCCATAAGCGTTTCCCTCTAAACTTAAATAGCCCATCACAAGACTATCTTTAGAATTAATAAATCCAAAGCCGGCGTGTTTTCTTTCATCAGCATTTTCCTTATTTTCATTGTCTTCAATTTTCGCTTTAAGTCTTACTACAACATCTCCTTCAGGTGCGTCATGAAGAGCAACTGAATCATCAAAGAGGCATTTCATTATAAAAACTCCCTCTTTATAATCCCATCCTCCGTCAGGGCCTTTAGTGATAATCCATGACTTGGGAAGCTCCTCAGGTGAAAACAAATTTGACCACTTGGATTTACTAAGTTCACCGGATATGTCTTCAGAATTTGAAGTGGCACCAGATATTTCCTTACGGTCAGATAATGAAGATGCCATTTCTAGAACTGCTCTCGCCATTTCCGCATTCCCACTTCTACTAAGGGCAGCTGATTGCTTTTCTAAAGTTGATATTGTTTCAACTCTTTTCTTTTCAATTAGTTGAGATGCTTTATTACGAATATCACTTTCATAATCCTCATACTCTTTTATTAGTTTCTTGGTAGCAAAAGGGACCCGATCCTGAGAATACACAATCGAGTGAAAAAAATTAATAAATAAAAAAACGACTAGTGTGATGTTAATGCGCATACTTAATTTCCTCATTCTTTTTTAATATTAATAAATATAGAAAGAATAACGACAATTCATCAAATGCTTTCTGTAGAAAATGTATCCATACAATTTTTAGGCCGAGTTCTATATAAAGAGCTATCATTCACTGTAAGTGCAAAAGATAGAGTCTGTTTTGCTGGCCCTAATGGTGCAGGGAAATCTACGTTAATGAAAATAATAGCGGGGCTAATGAATCCTGATTCGGGTTCAATCAACAGAGCAAAGTACACTGAAGTCGGATATCTTCCTCAAGATGGCATTAAACACACTGGTAGAACCTTATTCAAAGAAGCTGAAACTGCCTTTGAAAACGAAATGGTTTTGAAAAAAAGCGTTGATGAATGCAGCGAACAGCTAGGAAAGCTTAATCCAACAAGTGCTGACTACGCCCAAGTTCTTGAAAAGTTTGGAGAATTACAACTAAAGCTTGATAGTTTTGATGTCAGCAAAATGAAACCAAATATAGAAAGAGTTCTCATTGGCCTAGGCTTTAAATATTCCGACATGGATCGTGAGACATCAGAGTTTTCAGGTGGATGGCAAATGAGACTTGCTTTAGCAAAGTTATTACTTAAAAGCCCGTCAGTGTTGCTCTTGGATGAGCCTACTAACCACCTCGATATAGATTCTCAACTATGGCTTGAAAATTATATTCAGAGCTATCAAGGGTCTGTAATTATAATCTCTCATGACAGTGCTTTTCTAGACCTATTGGTAAAAAAAACTCTGGCATTTGAAGCAGGAAAGGTAACGGAATTTGCGGGAAATTATAGTTATTATGTAAAGCAAAGTGAGATACAAAGACAGCAAATTCAGCGCGCATATAACAATCAACAAAAGGATATCGCCAAGGCAGAACAATTCATTAATAGATTTAGATCTAAAGCGAGGAGAGCATCACAAGCACAAAGTCGATTAAAACAACTTGAAAGAATTGAAAGAATTCAACTACCTCAGGAGGCAGCAAAATCAATAAAATTAGAATTCCCCCAGCCCGAAAGGTCAGGTCAAATTGTAATAGAGTTAACTAATGTCGTAAAGGCATATGGGAAAAACGTTGTATTTAATGATTTTAATTTCAGAATTGATCGGGGAGAAAAAATTGCAGTAGTAGGGGCAAATGGTGCAGGGAAATCAACCTTCTCGAGAATACTTTCAGGAGTAGAAAACTTTGATACAGGTAATAGAAAAATTGGTCACAAAGTGAGCATTTCTCATTTCGCTCAAGACCACGCTGAAAAATTAAACCCAAATATGAATGTTCTAGAAACTATAGAGGAGGTTGCGGGATCTGATTCCGCTGGAAACCTTAGATCATTGTTGGGTTGTTTTCTTTTCAGGGGTGATGATGTATTCAAAAAAGTTTCCGTACTCTCTGGAGGTGAGCGTAGTAGATTGTCATTAGCTAAAATACTGCTAAAGCCAGCAAATTTTTTAATTCTTGATGAGCCTACCAATCACCTTGATATGGAGTCTCAAAAAGTTTTACAAGATGCTCTAATTGCATATAAGGGAACTATTGTGATTGTATCTCACAATAGAGATTTCCTTGACCCCATCACTGACAAGGTAATTGAATTTCACTCTAACGCTCAACCTATAAAAGAATTTCACGGGAATTTATCTTCATTTATTGAATCCAGATCTAGCGATAATCTTGAAACGCCAAAATCAAATATCTCAAGAAAAAAAGATGTTAAAAGTCCTGCAAATAGAAAGGAAATGAGAAAAGCTCAAGGAAAGATAAGGCAAGAGAAATCAGAGACCTTAAAACCTCTTCAATTAAGATTAGAGCAAATAGAAGAACAAATTGAGAGCCTTGAACATAGGAAAAAAGAAATTGAATCTTTAATGACCGATGAGAATTTCTTTAAATCTAAAGACCATATTGAATTAACTGAAGAGCACAAAACATCATCACTAGAACTTGAAAGCTCTTTCACTAATTGGTCAAAGATCTCAGATGAGATTGAGAATATCTCCAAAAGCTTTGAAGAACAAATAAATCAAATCTAATCAGTTCTTCTTAATAATACTGATTCGCCATGAGCGTCAAGCCCTTCAATCTCGGAAAAAACTTTTACTGATTCCACTGATTTATTCAAAGAATCCTTACTTACTTCAACAATACTTGTACGCCTTTGAAACATATCTACCGTCAAACCTGAGAAAGACTTGCCTCCCCCGCCAGTAGGTAAAGTATGACTTGGTCCTGCTATAAAATCTCCGATAGCAACAGCTGAATATGGACCAACAAAAATAGCACCCGATGTATTTAATTTCGGTATAACTACCTTGGGTTTTTTTACTAACAGTGAAAGGTGCTCTGGTGCAAAATTATTTGCTAATTGTATTCCCTGATTCAGTGAGCCTACCAAAACTAAAGTCGTTCCTTTTTCAAGAACTTCTTTGATTTGTTTTTGTCTGGATAACAACTTGGACTGAGTATTTAGTTGTTCTTTTACACTCTCAAGTAACTTTGAGGAAGTCGTAACGAATGCAATTTGACTATCTCCTCCATGCTCTGCCTGAGCAAGTAAGTCAGAAGCAATGAAGTCAGCCCGACCAGACGAATCTGATAGAACTAATATTTCACTAGGGCCAGGCAATAGGTCAATACTCACACTTCCAAATAGTTGCCTCTTTGCTTCCACCACAAATGAATTACCAGGGCCAAAAATCTTATCCACCTTAGGTATAGTTTTTGTTCCTAAAGCCATTGCAGCAATTGCTTGAACTCCTCCTACTCTATAAATGGAGGTTGCCCCACATTGTTGCAATGCATAAAGTAGTTCTGAGCAAATTTTTCCGTTTTTACCTGGTGGTGTACATACAACTATCTCATTAACTTTAGCAGCTTTAGCTATAGCAACAGTCATTAATACTGTTGACACAAGAGGCGCTGACCCGCCTGGAATATAAATACCTACCCGTGAATATGGTTGATAAATTTCACCTACAGAAACGCCTTGTTCATTAAGCATTTTCCAATTTTTTCTCCTACTGGCTGTTGCAAATTTTTGTACATTTCTCTGCGAAAGCTTAATGGCCCTCTTCGTCTGAGAACTAACTTCTTTAACCGCACACAATAAGTCTGATTCATTTACTCTAAATTTTGAAGGTGCAATATCAACACCGTCAAAGCTTTTAGTGAAATTACTAATAGCTTTATCCTTACCTTTCTTTATCGATTCAATAATTTCAGAAACCTTTGACTTGAGGGTATCATTCGGCTCGGCATCTCTAGAAAAGACTTGAGCCACTTTTTTTTGGAACCCTGGATCGTTAAACCTTAGTTGTTGCATTTTTTTTAAGAATTGTTAACACCTGCATTATCTATTTGCAAAGATCTCTAATATATTTTTTAGGATAACTTTACCCAGACACTCTTTAAATATTTCTCACCACTAAAATCAAACGGCATTTGAGACAACTCAATGTCAATAATTTTACGTTTTGCGTTTTTTACGCCTTCTTTGATTGAGGAAATAAATTTATTATTCGTTAGTTTTCTATGATTCGAACAGGCTAATATCCATCCAAAAGGTTCAACGAGATCAGCCGCCAATTCAACCAAGGATGAATAATCATTAATAACGCTAAATGAACCACTCTTACCCGACCTAGAAAAAGAGGGAGGATCAAGAATCACCAATCCAAATTTTCTACCTTTACGGTTAAACTGTTTCAACCAGTCAAACACATCACCTCTACAGAAAAAATGATTCGCGCCTCTCTCTTTAATATTATTTAAAATAAAATTCTTTTTTCCCCACTCAAGATATGATTTCGACAAATCAATACTTGTCGTTGACTCGGCACCTCCTAACGCTGCGACAACTGAGAAACAACATGTATAAGAAAAACAATTTAGAACTCTAATGTTTGGTGCTCTCTCTATCACTTTAAGTCTATTATCCCTCTGATCCAAAAATATGCCCTGAGAGTAACCTGCAGAAAAGTCAATTTCAAACCGAGCATGATTCTCAGTAATCTGAACTTTTGGTGATTCAGGGTCTCCTTTAAAACATATTGGTGGCAATTTATGGTCCTGATTCAGCTCCTTAATCCAAATGCTTTTCTCCTGCAAATTTAGATTAATAGGGACCCTAGGCTTATCATTGATATATGAAACTAGATAATGGCCAGCAAAATTATCAATATAAACACCATCCATTCCATCACTAACACCATCAAACAATCGATAGGAATCAGTACCTATTGGAATATGTTCTTGTCGTCTTAAAAAGGCAGATTTTATTAGATTATTCAAAATTTATCGTTATAGAGAAGACAATGAACGAACTATTATCAATTATTGAAAAAGCCAAGCTAGACGGAAAGGTTCTCGAAAGCGCTTCAATTAATATAACCGAATTCATTCATTCAAATTCTCAACCTTTATATATTAACGTCTTAAAGGAGTTGTGCGATCAAAATCTGTGGGAAGAACTTAATGATAGATTTTATAAGAAGTTATCATTTGGAACAGGCGGACTTCGAGGTCGAACCATCGGACGAAATATAACAAAATCCGAACAGGGTAAAGGAGGTATAAACGAAAGGCCCGAGCACACATGCGTTGGTACGAACATGATGAACACCTTTAATGTCTCAAGAGCAACGATGGGGCTTGTACTCTATTTGCAGGATTGGCTAAAAGGTTTTTCGAAAAGTGAAAAAATTCGATTAGTGTTTTGTTATGATACTAGACATTTCTCCAAAGACTTTGCAGATCTTTGTGCAAAAGTAGCATCAGAACTAGGGGCTGACGTTTTTCTTTTTCAATCGCACAAAGCTACCCCAGTTATGTCTTTCGCCGTTAGAAACTTAAATTGCCACGCAGGCATTATGATTACGGCAAGCCATAACCCATATCATGACAACGGTTATAAAGTCAACTTTGCTGATGGCGCGGCGATTGTCCCACCGCATACTGATGGTATAATTACCAGAGTTAACGGTATTCTTTCTGAGACCTACTGTGCACTTGATGCCTCAGATCAAGGTACAATCAAGCCCGTCCCTGAGCATATTGAAAAAGAATATTTAAATAGGGTCAAATCTCTAGTTCTCCGTCCTGATTTAATTAAAGAAAACAATTCATTAAAAATAGTTTTCACCTCATTACATGGAACTGGTGGTGTTCATGTTCCTTTACTCTTAAATGAACTTGGATTTGAATGTGAAACTGTTAAAGAACAAGACTCTCCTGATGGCAGGTTCCCCACCGTAAAATCTCCTAATCCAGAAAATGGAGTGTCTTTGAAAATGGCAATTGATTTAGCTAGAAATAATGGATCAGAAATCGTGATAGGGACTGACCCTGATTGTGATAGGATGGGAGTTGCAGTCAAAGATTCTTCCGGTCAATTAGAATTACTGACAGGCAACCAAATTGGATCACTTCTTTTATATTACAGAATAAAAACCTTATTTTCACAAAAAATATTAAATTCAACGAATTCTGAAAATGCCATTGTCATTAAAACATTTGTAACTACGGGCTTACAGCAAGCCATAGCTGAAAAGTTTGGCGTAAAAATTATAAATACTCTAACTGGATTTAAATATATTAGTCAGAAGCTATCTAAATACGAAAGAAACCTCCCGGAAGACCTTCTTGCCAATTATAAAAACCTGAATGTTCAAGAGGCTAGAGACATACAATTGAACAAGGGAACGTTCATGATATTTGGAGGAGAAGAAAGTTATGGTTACCTAGCATGCGATTTCACTAGAGATAAGGATGGCAACGGCGCCGTCGTCCTCTTTGCTGAAACTGCGGCATACGCAAAATCTATTGGGAAAGATTTAATTGAGCTACTAGATGATATATATGAAGAGTTCGGATATTTCCTCGAAGTCAATAAAAGTAAAGTTCTAGAAGGTGCTGACGGCGCCAAATTAATCCAAAAACTTGTGAAGTCTTACTCAGAATCACAACCAACAAAGTGTGATTCATCAAATGTTACTAAAGTGGTTAACTTTGCAAAAGAGAACATTCTCGATGCTGAAGGCGATTCAATACCAAAAGAAAACATGATATTTATCCATTTAGAGGATGGTCGTCATTTTGCAATTAGACCATCAGGGACAGAGCCGAAGATTAAGTTCTATCTATTTGGGTACTGCTCTCCAGAGACAATTAGAGAAACTAGTTTAGATGACGCTAAAGAGATAACTAATAAAAATATTTTTTCACTTTGGCAATGGATACAAAACGACATCGAAATAAGGTTAGAATAATCAATACGCTGAAGTAAGCTGAAAAAGATAATCAACATATGGCGCATACTGGCTGCTTTAATATCTGGAGCATTATTAGCATTTTGCTACCCTAAATTTAGCATTGGGGCTCTAATATGGATTTGGCCTGTGCCTCTACTTTTTGCTCTATGGACTTTAAGATCAAGAAAGCGTAGATGCCTGCGAGGCTTTGGTTTAGGGTACCTCTCAGGGTTAATTTTTTTTCTTATCAATCTTTCTTGGCTACATCACATCCATTTTGCATCATGCTTATTACTCTCATCTTTTTTAGCGATCTATTTTGCAATTTGGGGTGGATTCGCAGCTACTATTGGTATACCAAAAAAAGAAGATTCAACATTAGCTGAATCCAATTCATATTATTGTTTAAAGGCCGCATTTTTAAATGGCTCTGCTTGGTGTGGCCTAGAGTGGGTAAGAGGTTGGATGTTGACAGGTTTTCCTTGGAATGGTCTTGGAGTAGGATTAGCAAATGATTTAGTAATGGTTCAAACCGCTGATATCATCGGAGTCACTGGAATTTCTTTTATTCTTATATTCTGTTCTACAATAATCACATCATTGCTATTAAGAATACCCTATGAAATTAGAAATTCATCATTGAAGGCTCATCCTGACTTCATAGTTGGAGTCACTTTAATAATTATTATCTTCTTTTATGGAAGCCACCGACTAACCGAGTTTTCAGAGGATGAGGAAATAGAAATACGAACACTTCTTGTTCAAGGTGGAATTAATCAGGATGAAAAATGGAACCCTGGATCCGCCAAAAAGATTTACAACCGATATTGGGATATGACATCACCATATCTGAAGCTACAAGAAGCTGATTTTGATTTAGTCGTATGGCCCGAAAGCTCACTTCCCTATTCTATACATGACAGAGAAACCCAAAACTATCTCAATAAAATACTATCTTTAGACGACTATGAACTTGTGCTCGGCCTAAATGAACGCATTCCTCAGGAAGGCATCTATAACTCTATCATCAAATTAAGAAACAACTCAAAAAATTATAGCTCTTATCGAAAAACTCATTTAGTACCGTTTGGTGAATACGTACCTTTCAGAAATTCCATTCCATTCATTGAAAAAATTGCAGCTAATGCTTTAGGTGTAGACTTTCAACCTGGCGATGGATTTAAACCTTTAGAGATGGAGCTCCCTGAGCCATATCAAATAATTCCGCTTGTTTGCTTTGAAGATACATTTGGAAGCCTTGCTAGAGAATTTATATCAACATCTCCACAATTAATTGTGAACGTCACTAACGACGGATGGTTTAAGCAAAGCGCAGCCTCCGAACAACATTTCATTAATTCAATATTTAGATGCATTGAATTAAGAAGGCCAATGATCAGATGTGCAAACACTGGAATGTCATGCCTAATCGATGATTGCGGAAGCCTATATGATCGAAGCTCAAAGAACCAAGGTGGTGAAAGATTAATATACGGCAAAGACCGGTCAAACACATTTATCACTGGCACACTACCAGAAACAATAAGAATAAAAAAGAAGCCAAAGATGACTCTTTATGCAAGATTCGGAGATTCTTTTTCTATCAGCTTAGGAATGATTCCTTTATTTACTTTGTTCTTAAGAATCTTTAAGACAACTCGAAGGAATTAATTAAATACTTTACCGCTGGACTGACAGGAAATTTTTATTTCTTCTCTGTCATATGACGGATCACTTCTAAAAGTAAATCTCCCATGATGCCTTCTTTCCATTTCCAATAAAGCCTTTGAGTCTTCATCTTTAAGTCTTTGCATCACCTCGGGGTGAACAACGACAACCAAATCACTAATACTTTCATCTTCCATTCTTAATAGACCAGAGAGTTTTCTTTGAAGCTCAACACTGATACTTTCTGCGGACTTGATCCTGCCCGACCCTTTGCAAAGTGCACAAGGCTCATACATAGATCTGCTAAGACTCTCATTAAGTCTCTGTCTAGTCATTTCCATCAGGCCAAGTTGAGATAGCTGTAAAACCTGAATCTTGGCTTTATCATTATCAGTACTTTTAAGCATTCTTCTGTATACTGCATTCTGGTCTTTACGACCCTTCATATCAATAAAGTCAACGACTATTAGACCTCCAATATTTCGCAACCTTAACTGTCTAGCAACTTCATCAGCTGCTTGCAGATTTGTCTCTAGTATCATCTTCTCAGAATTATTTTTTCCTCCGCGATTCCTACCTGTATTAACATCTATTGATATCAACGCTTCAGTTTCATCAATAACAATGTATCCACCACAAGGCATCCAAACCTCTCTACCAAAAGCGCTTTTTATTTGTTTCTCTATATTAAACCTTTCAAATATTGGTTGCTTAGTAGGAAGAAAATGAACTCTTTTCTTTGATCTAGATGAAATTGTTGAAACTGATTCCTGCATTCTCAAAACAGTATCTTCGTCATCACACAAAACTTCAGCAACCTCATCCGTCAAAAAGTCTCTAACCGTTCGCTCCACTAATTCTGGCTCTCGAAAAACACATATAGGAGCTTTCTTATCTTGCCTGTTTTCATCTATCTCATTCCATTGTTTAAGCAAAATATGTAAATCCCTTATAAGGAACCTTTTCTTTTGACCTTTGCATACGGTCCTCAGAATCACGCCCATCCCTTCAGGCACATCCATTTGTTCAGTAATTTTTCTTAATCGAGCTCTTTCCTTTGGATCATCGATCTTTCTCGAAATTCCAAACTGGTCATTAAGGGGCATCAAAACCATATATCTACCTGGGAGAGTTATATTTGTTGTTACTCTAGGCCCTTTCTCTCCAATTGCCCCCTTACTTACCTGAATCAATACCTCAGAACCCACTGGGTAAATGCTAGGTATATCTTTTGCTGATATTCTTTTGGGTTTCTTTTGATTCTTCTTACGTCGAACTTCTTCCAAGCCCTGATCAAGGGCAGCAGGAATAGCATCCCAAAAATGAAGAAACGCATTTTTGTCAGTTCCAATATCAACAAACATTGCCTTGAGTCCAGGCTCAATGTTTTTAACTCTACCTTTGAAAATACTTCCAACTATGTTCTCATCCCCTACTCTTTCAATCGTGTAGTCTACAAGTTTCGAATCTCTGAGCTGAGCTACTCTAGTCTCTAATTTTTCAACATTTACAATAATTTGATATCCTGCGTCCAAGGCTTTATTTCGCCTGGATTCCCGTAATTTCTTAAACATTTTTCCAAAATAAATTTATAAGCCAATTGATTGGCTTCGGTTAAAACTTTTTCTTTTTTATAATATATCACAATCTAGATAAGGAGTTGATCATCGACCTCTTCTCCTTCTTTCCAGTATTCCAATTCTTTTCTTAACTGTCTTTGATTTAACTGACCCCCTTGTATCAGGTGCTTTTTTAACAGTAGGCATCAATAACAATTTTCTAGAGGAATTGTTTGGGTCAGGAGCTGGTGTTGCGGCTACTGATGTCCCATCATCACCGTCACTGTCCGAAACAAAACCATCTGTAGGATCATCATCAAAGCTCACTAATTCAACAAAGTCAAAGTTTCCCTCAGATTCTTCGACTTTTGATAGGGCAAGATCCTTATTATAGTCTTCCAATAGAGTGATTTCATCAATAATTCTTTTTACTATGGGAGCGCATACTCCTCCGCCAGATTTAGCATTTTCAACCATAACACAAACTGCTAATTTAGGATTATCGTAAGGCGCAAACGATATAAACCAGGCATTAGTTTCATTACCACCTTCTGGGCGCTTTCTACCTGTTTGAGCAGTGCCAGTCTTTCCTGAAAGTTCAACAACTTCAGATCTAGCCCTCTTCGCTGTTCCTTTAACCTCATTGACTACATCCCACATTCCACTTTTACAAATCTCAATTTTTTCTTGAGGTATGCCAATTTCTGTTAATCGGTGCATGAGCTTTGAAGGAGACATCTTTTCACCACTTAAACCTACAGTTTTGTGAATTAGCCTGGGTTTATAGTAATCTCCACCGTTCGCAGTCGTTGCTGCAACCATCGCCATCTGTAAAGGAGTTGCTTCCGTTGCACCTTGACCAATTGAAACAAGCGCGGTATCTGCATCTCCCCACCTTCCTAGCCCTTGCGCTATTTTCCATTTAGGGTTTGGAATGAAACCAGAATCTTCATTATTCAAAGGTATTCCTGAACTTTTACCTAAACCCATACTTGAAGAAACTTTCAAAATATTATCAATACCTGAAGCATTTCCATATCGATAAAAAAATCCGTTACACGATGTCTTAATAGCTCCTCTCGCTGAAATGCTACCATGTGTATACCCCTTGGAAAGAGCCCAACATTTCATGAAAACTTTCGGTCCGTACCTTGCTCCACCAGCACATTCATAAAATTTATTTTCTATACCACCAAGCATTCCTGATAGGGCTACTGGAATTTTAAATGTAGATCCAGGAGCATGGTCTTTTAACGCTCTATTTATTAATGGGTCATTATCATTGTTTAAATACGCATTCCAATCCTCCTCACTAATAGAAGGAATAAACTTATTTGGATCATAAGATGGAACTGAAGCCATCGCTAATATATCACCCGCGTATACCGTATCTTGTTCTCCGTCACTTCCTCTTTGATATGTTCTTGGAGCAACTACCACTGCAGCTCCTCTACCGACTTTTCTAAGCGCCTTCTCTACGATATATTGATACCTAAGATCAATAGTCAACCATACATCTGAACCTGGCTTGGCTTCATCATAAGACAATTCACCTAACACTCTGCCAAATTCATCTTTTGAATCCACAATCCTCCCCTTTTCGTCTCTCAGCATAACTCTCTCCCCTGGACGGCCTCTTAAAGAGCTATTCATTGTTTCCTCAATACCATCACCACCAAAATCATCGGGAACATAATAGTTCCACTGCCTTCTCTCTTCGGCTGGAACTTTTTTAATATCAGGCTGCCTTACAAAACCTAATATATGAGATGCAAGGGCTCCATAAATATACTTTCTCATAGGTCTAGCTATCACCGACACGCCAGGGATGTCTAGTGAATGCTCAGCTGCAAGAGCATACTCCTCAAATGTCAAATCATCTCTGTATGTATAAGCTACCAATCCACCGTGAGTTCTCCAATGACGCTGCAAGTCTCCAGAATGAAATTCCTTATAAAGACCTAATCTAGCTAAGTAAGGTAATACGGATTCAGAAACAATAGTAACCATATCCTTCTCTTTTCTCTTTCTCTTTATTCCAGAACCATCCACATATTCAAAAAATGTTAAAGGAGCCTCTTTTAATGAAATATTGGTTGAACTCGTTTTATTTTTTTTTCGAATCGCAGAATTTTCTTCCTTAATAAGAACATTATAGTTATCAGAAATTTCCTTTAAATTAAACTGCATTTCATATCTTGCGATGTTCTCAACTAAGACCTTTCCTTTACGGTCTCTTATCAAACCTCGAACTCCAGGAATTCTCACTTTGACTTCCGATGTCCCTGGAACTTTAGCAGCAAACTCTTCATAGCGATCAATTTGCACGACAAAAAGTCTAAATAAAATCAATGATATTCCAACCAATAAAAGTAACGCTAAAAGGTAAAATCTTATTCTATATCCTAATGTCATTATTTAAAAATTTAATCCTCGGCTAATTCACCAATAATAATAGAATTTCCACAAAATTTGCTAAGTCTTAAAATGAGGTAAAAGAAAAAAGGTGACACAACCATACCAAAGAAAACGGAGACCCAAAGCTGCTTCCAATAATTTTCAGGGAAAGTAAAATTAGCCCTAGCAAAACTAATAAAAAACCATTCCATTAACAAGAATAGTGACGTTGAAACTCCGACCAAAACTACTGGCGCCTCCCATCTACCTCTACTGAAAAAAGGGCTCATACCCTGCATAAGCAAACCAGTAACAAAAAAAAGAAAAATAGAGTATCCAAAACCTACATCTTTACCCATATCAATTGCCATATGAATGGAGTCCCAAGTCAATCCAGTCAGAAATGCAAAAAGGAGCATTATTGGGAACGAAACGGATAAACTACATGTGAAAAACAGTGTTTGCACAATGAAAAACCTAATTCCCAGTGGGGATAAAAAAGTTGCTATAAATTCATCAAGAATAAATGATGCAAAAAGCAACACTATCAAAACAAGAACAAATATCAGTCTGGACTTATCAAAGTTGAGCATACTCAATTATTATCACCCTTCACGTTCGGCAATCCCTCAACTCCTATATCTCCGACATTAAGGCCTAACTCTACTTCCCTATTTTGATCGGTTACTAAAACAAAAATATAGGATAGTTGATTAAAATTTATAGCAGGTTGAACCCTAGCAACCGCATCAAAATCACCAACCTCAAATTCTTTAACATATCCTAAAATAAGTCCAGGCGGAAAAATACCACTAACCTCTGCATTCCCGACACCCGATGAATAAACTTTAGCCCCTGCCGATACACCAAACCTGTCAGCTTCTTTAGGAAGGTTTTGGAGCATTAAATATGTCACGTCTCTACCAGCTCCAGGAGCACCAGAAAGAATACCTTGAACTCGCTCAAGCCCCTTATCATTTTCACCAGCAAAAACACCATGAACGTAAGCTCCAACCTTACATTCTGAATCGGTAACCAAAACAACCGTGGATTGTGATTTGCCAACGTTCATAACCTTTCCAACTAGTGCTCCTTCAACTTGCTCCGCCCGGTCGACGGCTACAGGCGTCATCACTGGATCATTTAGCTCCAAACCATCATCTGAACCTCTATCAATAACAAAGGTTTTCCACCATGTACTACTTGGTCTATTGATAACCCTAGCTGCTACTAACTTTTGAGACTGCCTTTTTTTAAACTCAACAAAGTTTAAGGATCTCTTTAATTCAATGTTTTCTTCACGCAGTAAATCAATTTGGCTTTTCCAAGCCCTTAGTTCATAAAGGTCCAACAATAATTTGTTGTATCTGGTTTCTAATTCTTTTTTATTATATTTTCTAGATATTTCACTAATAGAAATTGGCTCCCCGTTGACGATATCTTGTTCAAATGTCAAATAATCTATGGACTCATAAACGATTCCAAAGAGCCCCAGTATCTTAGACTGAACCGCTCTAATGTCCTTACTTTTAAGGGTAAAAACCCAGACCATAGCCAGAACAAATATTACTAGGGCTATTAGATTGTTCCTCTTCATAAAGCCTACTAGGAACCTAATTTTTTATAACCATCATCTAAACCCCTGCTGATGTCACCTTCTTCAAAAAAGAAATCTCACTCAAAACCCTTCCCGTTCCCTCTACGATAGCTTGGAGCGGATCATCCGCAAGATGTGTTGGTATTCCTGTTTGTTCTGCCAGCCAAATATCAAGCCCCCCTAAAAGCGAACCTCCCCCAGCCAACATTATCCCTCTATCAACTAAGTCTGCTGCTAACTCCGGAGGGCATCTTTCCAATGTAACCTTAACCGAATCAAGTATAGCCGCCAAAGGCTCAGCCATAGCCTCTCTGATCTCCTGAGAAGTAACATTAATCGTCTTTGGCAATCCCTCAACAAGGTCTCTTCCCTTGACGTCCATTGACGTCTCTTGATCAACAACAGTAGCTGAACCAATTTCAATTTTAACCATTTCTGCAGTCCTTTCGCCAATCATCAGATTATACTTACGCTTCATATAAGAAATAATTGACTCATCAAGTTCGTCTCCACCTACTCTCACGCTTCTACTCTGAACAATACCAGAAAGAGAAATAACTGCGACTTCAGTGGTCCCTCCTCCAATATCCACAATCATATTACCGCTGGCATCTTGAATCGGAAGACCTACTCCAATGGCAGCAGCCATAGGTTCCTCAATCAAATAAACCTCATCAGCTCCTGCATGTCTGGCAGAGTCTTTAACCGCACGTTTCTCTACTTCTGTTATTCCTGAGGGAACAGCGACCACGACCCTTATCTTTGAAGCTTTTACAATTTTACGCCCACTTCCCGTATCCTTAGTTCTAGCCTCTTTAATAAAATGCTTGAGCATTGCCTCGGTCATCTCAAAGTCAGCGATAACTCCGTCTCTTAAAGGTCTAACAGCGGATATTGTGTCAGGTGTTCGGCCAAGCATTCTTTTGGCGTCATCTCCAACTGCAACAATCTCATTAGAACCCTTTTTTACAGCGACAACAGAGGGTTGCCTCACTTTAATGCCTTCATCTTTGACGTAAACAAGTGTGTTTGCAGTACCGAGATCGATACCAATGTCCATGTTCAAAAGACCAAAAATTCTATGAAAAATACTCACAACAAAATGATGACCGGTTACAATTTTCAGTTGGTGAAAAAAGAATTAAATCACTAGTTTTAATTATTAATCAACAATTGCATTTAAGAAAACTTAAAAATAAAGATAAGTGCTATTTTTTTTCTTTTAAATCAATAGATTTATCTCATATATTTATCAAAATTTTTTAAATAGTCCTTCATGTTACTTATTTACAACCAGTTAGCTCATTAATATACTTACTTATAATGATAAGGTATGAGTGCGAAAGATGTGGCAAATGTTGTCAGTGGCCAGGTGAAGTCGTCATAAGTGAAAAAGAAGTTCGAGCAATGGCAGAAGATCTTGATATATCTCCTTATGATTTCACGCAAAAACATACTCAATTACGAGCAAGTCGAAACGGATTAACTTTAAAACATGACAAAAAAGGTTCGTGCGTTCTTCTAAAAAATAATTCTTGCTCAGTCCATTCTAGCAAGCCTCAGCAATGCAAGGACTTTCCTAATAAATGGAGATTCAAAGGTTGGAGGCAAATTTGTGAAGCTACGCCTAAAGAAAGTAGGAAATAAACTTTATCGGAAAAAAAAGATATACTTGAACCATAGCAAGACGCATGCAAATTAAAGATCCTTGGTTTTCAACCAACAATATTGCTCGGGTGGCGGAACTGGTAGACGCGCTAGACTAAGGATCTAGTCCACTCACGTGGGTGCAGGTTCGATTCCTGTTCCGAGCACTTTAATTGCAAAAGCGTTAAAGTTAAATCTCATCCCCGGGAGAAATATTGGGAAAGTAAACACGATCTTAATTAAAAAGTTTACTCAAAAAATCGTAGGCTATATTAATACTAAACACTGCGTTGAAATTGGGAATGTTAGCCAATTTTTTGAACTAATTAAAACAAACCAATCAGAAGAGATTATTGTACTAGCCAGCGATCCAACTATATATATTGTTTACTAAGGAGACATTCTCCAGTGAATAAATTTAACGATGAATAATTGCTCAGGTCCAAAGCAGGAAGTTATCTCTGGAATGGAGGATTTTGTGTCCACCCAACTACAGTATTTAAAGTCAGTAGAAGAGAGCTGGCAACCACAGGACTGGTTACCAGATCTGACTAGGGAGGATTGGATAGAAAGTGTACAAGCCTTCCGCGAACCCGCTGAGGGCCTATCAGACGCAGTCCTAGTGGTTTTAGTTGGTGACATGGTAACTGAAGAAGCCCTACCAACTTATCAAACATTGATCAATGGATTTGAAGGTATCACGGACAAGAGCGGCGCCGACCCAAGCCCTTGGGCACAGTGGACCCGTGGTTGGACTGCGGAAGAGAACCGGCATGGAGATTTACTTAACAAATACCTTTACCTCACCGGACGAGTTGATATGCGTGCAGTAGAAGTGACGATTCAGAATTTGTTGCGCAATGGTTTTGATCCCAGCACGGCGCAGGACCCTTACAAAGGATTTGTTTACACCTCCTTCCAAGAACGGGCCACCAAAATTTCTCACAAGAATGTTGCCAAACTCGCAAGGTCCGAAGGCGACGAAAGCTTACAGGGAATTTGTAGTGCGATAGCTTCAGACGAAGCTCGCCACGAAAAAGTATATACAAATTTTATGCGACACATTTTCGAGCAAGATCCTAACGGGGCAATAATGGCGTTTTACGATTTAATGCGCGCCCAAATTGTGATGCCCTCTCATTTGATGCAGGATGGAACTGACCCTAACTTGTTCGAAGATTTCTCCGCAATTGCACAGCAATTAGGCGTCTACACAGCCAAACACTATGCGAAAATCGTCGATCACTTGGTCAGCACTTGGAATGTCGAAAACTTAACCGGACTCAGCGGTGAATCAGCGAAGGCTCAGGATTATTTATGCCTCCTAGGTACTCGTTATGCAAAATTGGCCGACCGGAGTGAACGACGCTCATCCAGAATCGAGCAAAGGAAATTTAGTTGGATCTTTAATCGGGAAGCTTGACCCCAATTCAGGCCTGTATCTCAGAGACAGTCCCATTGCTATCGGCATAATTGTCTCGTTCAATCCCTAAGGCTCTGAGTTGAGTCAGCCAAAGGTTCGCAAGAGGCGTACCCCTCTTGCAATGAACGTGCTTGCCCATTTTTAAGTTGCCTCCACCGCCACCGGCAACAACTAATGGCAGGTCATTGTACTGATGCGTTGTTCCATCTCCCATACCTGCACCTAAGGTAAAGATTGTATTATCTAGTAGTGTAGTGCCATTAATTTCTTTGATCTGGTCCATTCGTTCGAGAAGTCTAGCAAAGGCCGACACATGGAAACGGTCCAACAGAAGAAGATGCTCAAGGTGGTTACCAATAGAGTGAGTCATAGCATGATGACTGTAAGGCTTGTCTAAAATGCCTTCCCAATTAGTAGGAGTCGTCCAACGCTCAGGTCCAAGCATTAGAGAACCTACATTTGTTAGTCCATTTTGTAATGCAGTAACCAAAAGGTCACCCATTAAATGAATGTACTCATTACGCGGCAAATGCTCGGCAGGGCGCTCGATTCTGGCTTCAGCCAACTCTAGCTTCATTTCATCGATCCTATCCATTCTAGTTTCAATGGTGCGTATCGATTCAAGATATTCTTCAAACTTCTTTCGATCATCAACACTTAAACGTTTTTGCAACTGACTCGCATTGCCAAGGGCAAGGTCAGTTATATTACGAAACCGAGTATTTACCTGAGTACCAAATAATCGATCATAGACTTTGCGCGGATTTCTCATTGATGGCGCCACATGACCAGTTCCATACCAGGACATATTATCAAAGTATATCGATTCAATGTTATTCTTATGATCATTGCAGCTCAATTCGAGTGTTGAATATGGTGTGTTCTGTCCAATACTGTCAGCTGCGATGTGGTCGAGGGTACGAGTTAATGGGTATGCAGAGCTTTTTACCTCGTATGGCGCAACACTGGTCAGGAAACAAGACGCGCACTGTGCATGGGAATCTGTCCCATGTTGAAACGTACGATCCATGCCAGTAATTAGCGTCACTTTTTCCCGCATTTTATGCAAAGGAGCTAAGGTCGGCGTAAGAGTCATAGGATGACTGCCAGGCGGAACTGTCTTTCCTTCAAACCTCCAAACATTATTTTGACCTGCAAAACCAGGCAACGGGCGATCACCTTCTCCAGGAAAGAATCCACGACGCGTAATTCCGTTAGGAAGGTAAAAGAAAGCCAGTCTCTGCGCAGGACTCTCTTTTACACTTTTACCGTTATCAGCAAAGCTCTCAAGCCAAGGCAAACTCAAAGAGGATCCACCGGCACAAGCTATGAACCTACGGCGTGAAACGGGTCGAATGTTTTCTTTGTCTCTCATATTGGTGCTACGCTTACTTCATTTTAGTGTTAATCTTCACTCTTACAATTTTAAACTGATTAGTCTTGATCTCATGGGCTCTGAGGCACATTACCTTTCGAATCTTCTATCTTTTCATTTCTTTTAAAATTGTCCATTTGTAAGAAAGGATCGCTCATAGCAATACTTTTAAGGACATCCCTCATGCCATCTTCTCCTGCCATCGCCTTATCCGTCATTTCATCGAGCGCAGGCGAATCTGCCGGATCAAGTTCACGGCTCAGAGCATAAGAAAGTAGATGAGAAATAAATCCCCTCACAAATCGGTCTTTTTCCTTAATGATGATCTCCTTGAACTCAGGAAATGTCTTGAACTCATACTGATTAAACAAAACGCCACTCACATCAACTTCACGGCCATTTTCATATTTATCACGCCAGACCCCGGTCGGACCATAGTTTTCCATGGCAAACCCCATCGGATCTATCTTGTTATGACAACCTGCGCAGTCTTTCCTCTCACGATGGAGCGCTAGCCTCTCACGAATAGTAAGCTTGGCAAGCTCATCATTATCATCCTCAGGAAGTGGAGGAATATCAGCAGGAGGAGGTTCAGGGGGATCATTAAATATTACGGCATTAATCCAAGCACCACGAGTAATTGGCTGAGTTCTCGTTGGAGTCGCCGTCATCGTCATTATGGCCGCATTTGTAATAACGCCGCCTCGTCGGGGATCATTTAGTGGGACTCGCCTAAAGAGCTGAGTCACAACATCATGTCCAGCCTTTGCATGCCCCTCATAATTAGCTTTCAGCATAGGGTTCTCCCAAGTGTACTTAGGATCAAGCAATTCGATGATCGAGCGATCCTCAATAAAAATGGTTTCAAAAAGGAGAAGTGGTTCAGGCATCATATGCATACTGGACCGATAGCCATCAACAAGATAGAAGTATGGAAATTTTTTAGGGTCAGGAACTGACGTTATTAAACGATCAAGCTGTAACCATTGAGCCGGAAAACTATCACAGAACCTACTCAATTTTTGATCATTTAGCATTCGATCAATTTGAGAACTAAGAACTTGTGGGTCACTTAATTTACCTTGTTCAGCGAGATCTAGTAACGGATCGTCTGGAATGCTACTCCAAAAGAATAAAGCAAGTCGCGAAGCCAATTCAAAATTCCTAATAATCTGACTTTCATCATTTTCATCTGCTGAATTTTTAGAGTCGGAAACTCCATAAAAATAGAGAAAGTCTGGCATGCTTAGGACCACAGCGATCACACTACGCATCGTGTCTTCGAATGTTGCTCCAGTATCGAGCTGATCTAAGGTAAATTTAACGAACCTATCCAAGGTCACTGGATCAACGGGTCTTCGAAATGCACGCCGAAAAAGCTTAGTGAGCCTAGATCTAATAATCTCCTCTGCGTCTTCAGCGTTTGTACTTTCTGGAGATGCAAAGAGCCAAGGCCAGCTTCGGCACTCTTTGGAGTTCAGGTCAGGACTTTCTGAGATCGTTTGACTCAAATTAAGAAAAGACTCCATTAACAGTGGCGAGAGAGTCAAATGATCGGCACGGTTATCATAGCCATGCTCAGCACGCTTATCCTGGGGGAATGACGCGACCCCCCTGAATCCTTCCGGACGTTGGTTATCAATGTCTTTACTTAGTGGTCGGGTCGAGATACGTACCTGTGGAGGCATCTTTTTGGTTTCAGGTTTGAAATAATTTTCGCGCCGCCGCATAAGCCGCTCATTGAGCCTGAATATTGGACGGTCCAGCTCAAGTAAATCCACTACAGAATTATTGTACTGAAAACGGTTCATCCTCCGAATTTGGGTAGGTAAAAACGGTTGATCTTTGATGGAATCACTGAGTTTAACCTCTAACCATTTTAACAATTCTCCACGTTCAGAATCACTAAGAGGCGGCTCATCCTCCGGCGGCATTTCACGGTCCTTTACAACTCCAATTAATGCCTCGAGCAGTTCAGGTTTAGATGAAATTAAATTAGCCGATCGCAGTTCCTTCAAATTTACCTTGCCCTTAACTTTACCACCCTCCCCATGACATTTGATACAATGCGAATCTAATATTGAATTGATCCTGACCAAAGAATCATCAGCAAAAGAAGTTCCCACCAAGATCTTCAAAAATATAAAAAAATAAAAATATCTACGAAACACCTTACCCATAAATTTTAATTAAATTATAATCATTATTTTCATTTCAAAATTAAAACTAATGGACAATTGATTCAATTTTCCGGTTACGGATTTTAGGGCAGATCTCTTCACCATCTGTTAAATTTGGTTTGGACGCAATACCAAGTTGCGATGGAGACTTACCCACCCATTCACTATCACTCCCCTTGACTAGAATACGATTTCCCTTTGGATCGATGGTTAATGTCATGAATAGACTGTCACGATAAGGACAGGTGTATTCAATCCAAGGAAACTTAGAGTGAATATTTTCTGGATAACTCTTATTTCGAAAAGAACCCCCAACCCATTTATAAGAGGCAGAATTGACATGTAAGTAATTTACAGCTTCCACCTTAGTCAAATAGTCGATATGGGTATGACCGTTTAGTGCCATCAGAACTTTATCAGAATACAAACTAATAAGACCCTGAACCTCTTTAGCATTATCAATACTTGAAGGACCCGCCAGTGGTTGATGACTGACAATAAGAATCGGACCTTTAAGCGACTTTAATTTATCTGACAACCATTCGAGTTGTTTATCTCCAATATAGGAAGGATAGCCTTTTTTATGATTTTCCGGTTTTTCATTTCCGTCGAGAACAACAAGATCAAGACCATTAAGGCGCTCGGTATAATACCTTCCCTTCATACCCCAGAGTTTGGCAACTTCATCAAATGAATGCCCTCCGTCTATCTCATGGTTACCTAAAACATGAAAAGTTCTCGAATGCGCTTCCTCAAAAGCTTTTGTTACAATGTTATTTTGTTTTGAAGGGTAAGCAAAATCACCTAACTGCATTAACGCATCGGGTTTTTCAACTTTCATTGAGTCAACAAAGGCCTTTAGCCTCGAAGGACCATCATGCATAACATCTTGGTGAAGATCAGTTATCACTCCGATCTTAACTGGTTTATTTAATTTTTTTAAAGAACCCAAAACCTGATCAGGCAATAAAATTGATGTCGTCATAACACCGGCTACGCCCAAGAAATCACGCCTTAAAGAAACATCTCTTTTATTTATCATATTTTCTAAATCCTATTTTTTATTTCAAATGCCTGAATTATTAAAATTTCTTTGAACTGTAAATTGTAAATTTTAAAGTTAGTTAGCACTCGACAATGTCCACACATGCATTTTGAATTGTTTAACCAATGAAGCGTATTCTATCAATCTTATTAGCATATTGTCTATTAATAACATTCTCACTAGCTAGCCCAATAGAAGTTATAATTTATTCGGCAACGGCTTGGTACAGACACCCTGAAATACCAAAGTTAAACGGATTCTTGGTTCGTCTTGGGGCAGAACAAAATATTAATGTCAGTGTAACTGAAGACCCTAATGATCTGAAAACTTCGAGTTTAAAAAAATACGATTTGTTATTCTTGAACAATTCTACAAACCTCGGCGAAAGCATCCCCAAGGAAATACAAAAGGATATAATCAACTGGTTTAATAAAGGTGGCGGGATAATGGCAATGCATGCCGGAATTGTTCAGAACGGAACATGGCCAGAATTAATTAACATTGCAGGGTGTGATTATGATTCAGATTCAGATTTCGTAGAGGCCCGATTTTTAATTGATCCGAAGGCTGAAGGAGATCCTCTCGTTGCTGGAAAGAAAAAAGAATTCACTTATACAGCAGACTGGCTTTGTTTCAATAAAACAGTGACAGGACTTCCTGGAGTAGAGGTAATACTGAGGCTAGACGAAAACAGTTACACCCCGATCAGAAAACATCCCAACTATGTTGGAAAAAAGCCAATGGGAGATGACCATCCAATTTGTTGGCGTCGTAAGGTTGGTCAAGGACGCTATCTTTTCACTGGCCTAGGTCATGATGTTCGCTCAATCGATAATGACTTTGCCAAGAGACATTTAATAGCAGGAATCAGATGGGCGGCTAACTCGGTTAAAAAGAACGTGAAAAAGTAAACGCATTGATATTCTTTAAAAATTACCTGTAAATAATTTTATTTATTATGAAACTCTCATTACAGATTCTGATCCCTTTTTTAATATTAGAAATTGCTACTGCGAAGGATCAATGGTCGCAATTTAGAGGCTCACAAGGAAACGGATATATATCCCAAACCTCCGCGCCAGTCAGGTGGAATGAGACTGAAAATGTAGTCTGGAAAACTCCTATTCACGATAGAGGTTGGTCGTCGCCAATCATCTGGAATGATCAGGTTTGGATGACAACAGCCACAAAAAAAGGGCACAAAATGTTTGCTGTATGCGTAGATAAAGAAACAGGTGAAGTTATTCATGATATCCACGTTTTTGATGTCAAATCCCCTCAAGCTATAACGATAGACAATACTTATGCATCCCCAACACCAGTCATCGAAAAGGATCGGGTATACGTTCATTTCGGAACTTATGGAACAGCATGCATCTCCACTAAAACCGGAGAAAAAATTTGGGAAAGAAGGGATCTCAACTGCGACCATGAGGCCGGCGCAGGCCCTGCAAGCTCACCTTTCTTATTTAATGATTTTTTAATATTTAATGTAGACGGCAGGGACGTTCAATACGTTATCGCTTTAGACAAGAAGTCTGGTAAAACGGCCTGGAAAACCAACCGATCAGTCGATTTTAGTGGCGTGCAAGTAAATCAAAGAAAAGCTTACGGCACGCCTTTAATCATTCCAAGGGGTGACAAAAAACAAATGATAAGCATAGGCGCGAAAGGTGTTTATTCCTATGACCCATACAATGGAAAAGAATTATGGAAAGCTACTCACAGGGGTTGGTCAATTGCGCCAAGACCAGTCTATGGAGAAGGTTTAGTATTCACCATGATAGACCGGGACAGGCCCGAGATGTGGGCTATCAGGCCAAACGGAAAAGGTGACATAACAAAAACACATATAGAATGGAAAGAAACTAAAAGGATGCCTCCTCGAGCTTCACCACTCATTGTTAATGGCCTATTATTTGTTGTAGATAGAAATGGCTACATTTCATGCCTAGAAGCAAGAACCGGTAAATCAATTTGGCAAAAAAGAATGAAAGGTCGTTTTTCGGCATCTCCAATACTGGCAAATGACCTAATTTATTTTTTTAATGAAGACACCATATGCACAATAATTAAACCGGATCGAAAATTTGAAATCATTGCAGAAAATGAGCTAGCCGAAGGGCAACTTATGGCCACTCCAGCATTCGATGAAAATTCAATCTACGTAAGAACGGCAAAAAATCTTTATCGAATAAAGAAAGAATAACTTTCAACCAACTCTCACTAAAATGAACAAAGGCAAGCAACAAACTCGTCGGCACTTCCTCACAGCATCTTCAATAGCTGCAGCATCGTTTTCAACACCACAATTGCTACTAGGAAAAAAAGCTGATAAAAACACAATCATAGGAGAAGGCGACCACCAGTATGAAGTACAACATGACTGGGCCAAATTGCCTGATAAATATTCCTGGCAAACGACCCACAATGTCGCGGTAGATGCAGAAGGATTACTCTATGTTATTCACGAGGGACATGTAGATAAAAAGGATCATCCTTCTATTTTTGTTTTTGACCAACAAGGCAAGTTTATAAGAGCATTTGGAAATCAGTTCCAAGGTGGGGGCCACGGAATCGAAGTAAGAACAGAGGGAACTAACCAATATCTTTATGTTTGTTCGTATCAACAGGTGAAATCCTTTGCCAAGTTAACACTTAAAGGGGAAACAGTTTGGGAGAAATATGCCCCCATGGAAAGTGGAGTTTACAGAAAAGACGAGGATAAAGTGCGAGTAAAGCGCTGGGGAAGAGACGCCTTTATGCCAACTAATTTTGCGTTTCTTGATGATGGAGGATTTCTACTCGCGGATGGATACGGCTCGTTTTACATCCACCGCTATGACAAAGATGGAAACTGGATTTCAAAATTTGGAGGCCCAGGAAACGGAAAGGGCAAATTTAATACACCTCACGGAATATGGATCGACCGCAGGCCTGGAAGAAAGCACCAAATCGTGGTCTGTGATAGAGCGCATCATACTCTACAATATTTCTCGATGGATGGAAAATACAGTGAAACACTAGAAGGCTATGGACTTCCTGCTAATATCGATTCATGGAACAACCTTCTACTTGTTCCCGAGCTACACGCTAGAGTCACTCTACTTGATGACAAAAATAAGGTTGTCGCTAGGCTCGGAGATGACGTGGAACGAGTTACTAAAAAGGTGAAGGGAGTACGCAATGATTCGAAGAAGTGGATTCCCGGGAAATTTGTACACCCGCACGACGCTTGTTTTGATCAAGACGGTAATATTTTTGTTGCTGAATGGGTTTCAACGGGTCGAGTATCACGTTTGCGGAGATTAAACTAATTAGATATTAGTAAAACCCTATAGGTTAATAAAATTATGAATTCATTACTTAAGATCACACTTATCGCTCTTCTTTTTTTTCCGATTACTTCGAATTCATTTGGACAAAAGAAGAAGAGACTCGATCCACTGGCTATACCTGAAGTCACTCGTGACAAGGTTGTTTGCTTTGCACTTTATACCGTTCATAACAAAACTTTGAAACTTACTGCGCAACTATACCCACTAAAAGATGGAGAGGATAGAAATGTACACCTTGAAGTTAAAAAAGAAGGACAATGGATCAACATTGCAAAAACAAAAGTTATTGAACGAGGTTGGACTGCACCTTTCAGAGTAAATGACTGGGATGACTCTAAAAGCGTTACATACAGAGTGCGGCACGGAGAAAATGCAAAGTACGATGGAATAATTCAAAAAAATCCAAAAGATAAATCTGAATTTATTATGGTTGGTTTCACAGGAAACTCAATCAACCCTGGACATGGAGGCGACATCCCAAAAAACGATCTCGTAGAAAATATCAAAAGAATTAAACCTGATCTCTTATTCTTTTCAGGTGATCAAGTCTATGATCACAAACGTCATTATGCGGCTTGGTTAAGGTTTGGAAGGGATTTTGGTGAAGTAATTAAAAACTACCCAACCGTCACTATTCCTGATGATCATGATGTTGGTCAACCTAACCTTTGGGGCCATAATGGAAAAAAATCCACCCTTCCCGGTGCCTCTGACGGCGGTTACACCATGCCCGTTGATTACGTCAAAGAAGTCGAACGTGCACAAACCAGTCATCTTCCTGATCCTTATGATCCCACCCCTATCCAAAGAGGGATAAGAACTTACTACACAAGTCTAAATTGGGGCCGTATTAGTTTTGCAATTATAGAGGATCGGAAATTTAAAACTGGCCCAGCTGGAATGATCCCCAAACAAGGACCACGACCAGACCACATCCGCAACCCACAATATGATCCGAAATCAGTTGATGTTGAAAAAGCTAGACTATTAGGACAAAGACAACTCAAATTTCTTGACGAGTGGGGTAAGGATTGGACTCAAGCAGACATGAAAGTAGCCTTATCACAAACCATATTCTGTGGAGGTGCGCACATTCACGGTAAAGTTGGAGGAAGACTCCATGCCGACCTAGATTCAAATGGTTGGCCGCAAACAGGGAGAAACAAAGCCATCGAAGCTCTTAGAAAAGCCTATGCATTCCATTTTGCAGGTGACCAACACCTAGCCACCGTATTCCATCATGGCATTGATGAATGGCGTGATTCAATCTATTCATTTTGCGTCCCTTCAATAGCCAATTTATATCTTCGGTGGTGGAAACCACTAAAGCCTGGAAAGAACCTTCGACCAGGCCAAGACCCCATTCTTGGAGATCACCTTGATGGATTCCACAACAAGGTCACCGCGATTGCTGTGGCTAACCCATCCGCCGAAAAAGGAGGAGATAAACTTACAACAAGAGCTGCAGGTTTTGGAGTGACCCGAATCAACAAGAAAACTCGAGACATAACATTTACCTGCTGGCCACGAAACATCGATATATCAGATGAAAATTCTAAACCTTATCCAGGCTGGCCTTTTACATTTAATCAACTCGATAACTATGGTCGAAAAGCAATTTCTTACTTACCCAATCTTAAAATTAATAAATCCAATCAAGTCGTCCAAGTTATTAATGAAGACTCTGGGGAGACGGTCTATACAATTAGAATCAAAGGAAATCAGTTTAAGCCAAAAGTATTTGTAGCCGGTTCGTATACAATAAAGGTAGGTGAAAAAGGCAATGAAAAGATTATTAGCGGACTAAAATCTAGCAATGATACAAAAACCCTTACAGTTACATTGTAGGTGCCAGATTACTTGATAAACCTACAAACGTATTGGCACATTTCAGAATCGACAACGATATCAAATCCTGAAGCCTCAGGAACATCGAAATGATTTCCTGAATCGCATTCTTCGGTCTTATCAGATCCATCTATTTTAACTTTACAGCTTCCGGATATAATTTCCATCCTCTCTGCGAGATCGGTGTTGAAATGAAATTCCCCAGGATAAATGAGACCTATTGTAATCTTGTCCCCTTCTTGAGTTATTAGAGAATGAGATACTACCTTGCCATCAAAATAGATATTCGCTAAAGCCTCAGCATTTACATTTTCAAAAACCATAGATTTTAATAATTATTCTCCGAAGATTCGCACAGACTAGCATCAGCATGCAAGTCATTAGAATCTAATATTGAGTTAATTAAAATTTCAATCTTTGCAATGCCTGCCTAGCTCCTTGGTGTCCCTGGGCAGCAGCTTTGCGATACCACTTAAGAGCTTCATCAACATTCTTCTCAATACCCTGACCTCTTGCGCACATAACTCCTAAGTTATACTGAGCTAACTTATTACCCTGTTCAGCTGACAACCTCCACCACTTGACAGCAGTGACCGTATTTTTAATAACACCAATACCTGTCGCATACCGAACGCCCAAGTGAGCTTGCGCAACTTTATGACCTTTTTGAGATGCTTTTTGCCACCAATAGACAGCCTGACTTTCACTTTTTTTTAAACCTAACCCTTTAGCATAGAGAAAACCAAGCTGAGTCTGAGACTCTTCATTACCCTTGTCAGCACCTTTCCTGAACCATTTAGCCGCCTCTTTATAACTTTGAGCAACGCCATCCCCCCTGTAGTAAGCTTTAGCAAGACTCGTTTGTGCCTTAGAGTTGCCGTTAGCAGCTGAAATTTTGAATAATTCTACAGCTTTAGCAGCATCCCTTTCAACTCCATCACCAAACATGTATTTTACCCCCTTTTGATAATGAGTTTCGGAATTAGAATTTTGGCTCTGGGCATCAACAAAAACAACAAATAAAAAAATAATTACGTAAAAGAAATGATCGATGTAACGCATGATCCTGAGAGTCAATTAAATGAAAAATGTTTACGACTTGATAGATTGAATATTTATAAAAGTGACCTGCGATCTCAATAAAAAAATCAAAATTTTTAAACTATTTATTATTATAACAGGTCACTCTTATTTATTATTGAATAAATGTTTATTTCCATTCTTACAGAACAGTGGTTATAACGAAATATAATAACCTATATATTATGCCGAAATTGAAATTAGCACTCCCTCTAATAGTTCTTCTATTATCTTCCTGCAGCGGTCCCGACAACACAGAAAAGTTAGTCCAGCTTGAAAAGAGAATTGAAAAACTTGAAAGCATAAACTCAAGCATTTCCAAAATCGAAAACATCCAACAAACAATTCCTCTTTTAGAAACACTTCCAATCACTTTTTCTCGAATTGATAACCTAGAAAAAGAATTATCTAATCTAAAAGAATCAAACCTTCCTAGGAAAAATTAATGCTCCGTAGAAAAGCACTTTCGGGACTGACACTAGGAGCTACTGCATCGTCCTTGAATGCTCGTTTTAATTCCTCTAAACCACCCAAGGAGCTTCATAGCGACATTATAATAATAGGGGGAGGATTAGGCGGATGCGCAGGTGCGCTAAGCGCTCTTAGGTCTGGGCTAAATGTAATACTAAGCGAAGAAACTGATTGGCTAGGTGGACAATTAACATCTCAAGGAGTCCCACCCGACGAGCACAAATGGATAGAAAAATTTGGATGCACTAAAAGCTACAGACAACTACGTGACTCAGTAAGAGAATTTTATCGAAAGAACTATCCATTAACAAACACAGCAAAGAACAATATTCTTCTTAATCCTGGAAACGGTTCCGTATCAAGAATTTGTGCAGAACCGAAAGCCTATTTAAAATGCATTGAGAATCTATTTCAAAAATACTTAGCAACTAACCAACTAACTATTTTAAAAAACTCTATTCCCAAGTCTGCAGAATTAATACGAGATGAAATCAGGTGTATAAGCGTCGAAAACCAGAGAACCGGGAATATTAGCCTCCTAAGGGGTTCTTACTTTGTAGACTCTACTGAGCTTGGCGACCTTCTTGCAATCACTAAATGTGAACATGTGGTTGGGACCGAAGGTAAAAATGAGACTAACGAGTTACATATGCCTGAGAGGCAGTCCAGTAAAAATCAACAAGCCTTTACAATGTGCTTTGCAATCGAACACATGGCCGGTGAAAATCACACTATTGATAAACCTGATAGCTATAAATTTTGGAGGAATTTTATACCGGAAATAACACCTCCTTGGCCAGGTCGACTCCTTGATTTTTCTTATACTCACCCACCGACAGGATTGAAGAAAGTTCTAGGATTTAATCCATCAGGGCCTCACAAATCTGGCATAATAAATCTGTGGAAATACCGTCGTATAAGAGCCAAAGAAAACTTTACAAATCAAAGTAATTTACAAGATGTCAGCTTAATTAATTGGCCTCAAAACGACTACTTGCTCGGGAATCTAACAGGCGTCAGTCTAAAAGAACGCAAGTCACACATATACAAATCAAAGGAATTAAATTTGTCACTCCTGTATTGGTTACAGACAGAAGCCCCAAAAGGTGATGGAGGTACCGGATGGCCAGGACTAAGAATCAAGAAAGACATCTTTGGAACAAGCGACGGAATGGCCAAA
>JAOFDG010000060.1 GCA_028033615.1 Verrucomicrobiales bacterium
AAAGTTGCTACAACTACATGACCAGTCTCAGCTGCTTGAAGTGCAATTTCAGCAGTCTCGCTGTCACGAATCTCACCAACCATTATTACGTCTGGAGCCTGTCGCAATGAACCTCTTAACGCTTCAGCAAAATCATTATCATCTTCGCCTATTTCTCTTTGTGATATTAGTGAAGGAATATCTTTGGTCGGATAAATATATTCAACCGGATCCTCAAAAGTAATAAAATGTTCTCTCCTACGCTTTGCTCTGTGCAAATTCAGAGAAGCAATCGTCGTAGTTTTACCTGAACCCGTCGCTCCACATATAAGGAATAAGCCATTCTTTGCCTGGAGAAATGCTTTTACCGCTGCAGGTGGAACTGATATTTCATCACAATTAGGAATTTCAGTTGGAAGCAATCGTAAAACCCATCTATAACGACCTCTGCTGACCATTCTATTAACCCTAAATCGATACTCACCAAGGACCATTGCATAATCATCACATCCAGAAATAATTTCAAGCTCTCTCTCTGGTTGATAAATAAACCTGTCAAAAACCAGATCACCATTTCTCTTGTAAGCGATGGGTTCCCATGGAGTAATATAAAAATCTGAAATACCAGAACCCTTTGCTAATTGGATTAATCTCTCCCCTAGAGGTGTACTTTCATTGAGCCCTTCCATTACAATAATATATTTCTTATAAATTTTGAGTAATTAATTATTCAATATCATTCACTAGTTAGTATCGATGAAACTTCTAAATCGCTATTTCCAAATGAATTATCAAGCTCTCCATTATCTTTAAACTTAACAATTCCTCTTCTTTGAATCTCCCCATACTTTGAAAAATTCCCCACAAGCACAGCACCTCCCGATGGTAATCCTATCACTTTAACCACATCACCATTAAACTTAAATCTAGGTTGAAACGAAACATCGCACTTCCCATCCTGATTAAGAACCGCAACATGGCTTAAATTACTCCCACCTACTTTGTTGAATTTTCCAGCGATGATAATCTTTCCGTCCTTACCAAGCGCTACTGATCCGATTACAGAGTCAATACTATCTGGCGAAAATTCTGAATCCAATTCCCCTTTTTTATTTAGGCGAATGATCTTACCTGGAAAATCCCCCACTATGTATATACTTCCATTCTTTAAAATGAGAGAATCATGTGCCACTCCAGATGATGGAACATTTCCCTTAGATAAAGAGATCCTATTATTCAATGTACCATTTGCATTCAAAAGAGCCACGCAGGGCTGTGGAAACTGACTAAAATTCTTGAACCCTCCACAAACAAGAATACTTCTGTCAGCAAGTATTCTAATGGATTCAATTGGGCCATCAAATCCCGACGTTGAATCTATTTGCCATGAACCTATCCAGGTTTTCCAAGGGTGCTCTTGAACCCATGTTGTTAAAATTTGTCCAGGAAGAACAAACGTATCATCTAAGCTGCCATCAAGATTAAGTCGCGCAATTCCCTTGAGGTTATAATTTCCTTCTACATTAGTAAATGCCCCACCAATTACTATTTTCCCATCGGCCTGCTCTGCTACAGTATTAATCTCCCCCACCTACTTTAGGGTTAAATTTCAAGACCTCCCCATTAGGAGATACTTTTGCAATATAATTTCTATTTACATTATTAATACTAGTAAAATTTCCAGCAACAATTGAATTCCCATCAGATAAATTCTGCACCACGTTGACTTTCCCATCTGCTCCCACTCCAATATGGAATGACTGATCAATTCTTCCAGTCTTAGTGTTAAGGCGGGCTATATTCTCAGTCTTCTTGGTGTAGAATTCAGGAAATTTTCCAGTTATAATAGCTCTACCATTTGATCTTTCAGTGATTGCATATACAACAGAACCATTCCGTAGTTTTTCCGGTATATAATCGCTAGTTACTGTTCCATTAGCCCCTAATTTTATAAAGGGTCTACATTCTCCGGATTCATCATTAATAATTATTTCACCGCCAACATAAACGTTTCCTCCCGCAGAAATATATGAGGAGTGCGCTGTCCACTTTTTATATCCAGCCTCATTATTAAAATAAAAAGACTCATCATGAGATCCATCCGCAAGTAATCTCGTAACACCTGACACATCAATTTCATTAAATTTGTTGAATGATCCGCCAATAAAGATTTTTCCATCTCTGTATGAATTAACGGTATACACTGGCGAACTAGTTCCTAAGCCTGGGTCAAAACTTCGATCAATTCTACCCGAGTCTGCAATTACACGAGCAATATTCTTCCTTTTAATACCATCATATTTTTCAAAATTACCTCCAATTATAATCCCTCCATCATCCTGTATACATACTCCGTGAACAATACCCTGAACACCTATAGACGTATCAAATGACATATCCAACCGCCCGTTAAGATCAATCCTAGCCAAACTGAAAGCAGGAAAATTATCGTAACGCGTAAAACATCCAGCAACAATTATCTTAAATGGATCATTTGGCTCACTTGCATTATTAGACCATCCTTTTTTTTGAATAGCTAAACCATGAACCCATCCATTTTGATCGGTATGAACCCCTCTCCCAACATTAAAATCTTGATCCACTGAACCATCATTATTTAATCGGGCAAGCCCCATTCTGTATTCACCATCAAATTTTTGAAACTTTCCACCAACCACTATTTTCCCATCTGGCTGTATAGCTAATGCCAAAACATCATCATCAAACCCCTCTCCAATTGAGAATGTTTCGTCCACCTTTCCGCTGAGATCATATCTAACAATCCTATTGCTTTTCATTCCGTTTGCAGTTGTGAACTCTCCTCCAACTATGACTTTACCATCTTCCTGTAACGCAATAGCTCTACCAATCCCATTGAGACCCTTTTCTGGTTTAAACGTAGAATCAACATCACCTCTTAACTTGTGCTGACGAATATTATGATAACTCGCTACAGTTTTTTTATGAAAAATTCCCCCAACGTAGCCATTCCATTCAGGCACATTCCAGGGGTTAAATGAAAATATTTTTGCTATACTTGGGTTGAACCAATTTGAATAGCCTTCCGGACCATAAACTCGAGCTATAATTCGTAAATCTTCTACGTTTGAACTCTCCAGAGAAATTGGAGAAATATACAAGGCACCATTTAAAGGCTCACCAAATTGATCAGTTCCTGGATCAATCCCGTTTACAGTGTAATAGATTCTCCAATTCTCAGGCAACGTCCCACTTTTATTGGATGGGAACAATACAATTCCTTCACCTTCTCCCATGTCACCACTCTCTAAGACATCACTAAAAGGCGCGTCCAGCGGCAACTTATTAATACCAATTGAAATACTCGAGACTTTAGAATCACCAAAAATTGAGGGTTCTAATGACTTTGCCACAACATTTAAAGACAAATCACTCTTGCTTTCCCATGTAGAGATGGAGTGACTGATACTTGTTTGTGCATTACCTCTAGTGAAATTGTCGACCACATTTCCTTCTCCAAAATTAAGATCTCTAGAGTCATCTAAAGACCAAAGAATGTTAAATTTTTCTGGGTCAATAAATCGCTTTGGAATTTGACCATTATTGTGAAGTGACACAAAAATCTCCGATCCAAATCTTACCACACTGGAATCTTCAACCATTCGACCACCCATCATTCTGTAATCAACTGGATTATCACGAGCAGATAGTAATAACTGTAGTTCCACAGGACTAGCTTTATAGGTATTTACACTCGTTCCACTATCTAGCCATGAACTTGGCTCCAAACTTGCGGACATAGCAGCTATAGTATCTCCAGGATTAACAGTTATCGATTCACCAGAGTAAGGTAACCATTGATTCCCATTGGTAGTGTAAAATATTTTTGAAGACTTCTCTGGATTTGGGTTACTTATAGAAAGACTAAATTGTTCAAAATCTAAGAGCGGATATTTGCCTCCTATTCTGCTTAACGAAGGCATATTCAACTTTAAGGCTCCTTGATAACCGTCAGATTCTCGATCTGTTAAACTATCAGAAATCACGAGGTTTACTGGCAAAGAATTATTACCTAAATCAGAACTATGGTCTTGATAATCCCATACCCACTTACTTTTTTTGGCTAATTTTAAATTAGAGTTTCTATTCTCTTTGACTTGATTATATACCGATAAATTTTGATCGATAATAAATGCCTTAATACCTTTCTTACCGCTCCTAGAAATTTTAAACTTATTATTATCTACATCCCATAAAGCTCTAGGTTCTCTGCTTTTCGCATCTTTATCGGATTGAATAATGACTCTCAATCGTTGATCAATCATTGATTCACGAAGACCGATTATCTCTTTAATAGATTCATCAGAAGCAACTGTTTTAAGTTTATCTATTATATTTTGAAGAGACTCACTTGAATCTATTGTACCTCCATGAGCCTGATATATGTTGAGCGCACTGTTAACAACAGCAATATCTTGCTCAAGTTTAACAGCTTTTGAGGATGCCTTAATCTCTATGAATCCAACATAGCCCACAGAAGCCAGTCCTGAGATTAATGATAATGCCACTAGTGACTCCACTAAAGTAAAGGCCCTAGTAATTCTATTTTTATAAAACTTCAACATCTTGTCGCTTGGTTTGGTTTTCTCCTTGCAACTTGTGGTATGTATTAATTCTATGGTTTTTATATTTTATGGCAAGTATATTTTATGGTTTTTATATTGAGTCGCGAAAATAACAGTTTATAAGGAAATATAAATTTAACAGAACTTAAATATTAAAAATACTATATAAGCTTAGAAGGGTAATCTCCCTTTGATATTAAAAAACAAATTGTTGCCTCAACCTCCTCTTTATCTTCTTTATAGGTTACCCCAAACCACTTGCCATCAGTACTAAGAACTTCAACTGTAGCGGAATTAGATTTGATAAGATCATCTACTGCAAAAGGGATATAGAATTCTGATTTAATATCTTGAGTATTTGCGGAGAGAAATTGCTCGAAAAGATAATCTAGTTGTTTGAAAATTTGAGGACTGAATCCCCACATGTTCATCGAAACGATTTCCTCACCTGTTAGTTCAGCGTATCCCTCATTATCAGAATTGTTAAGAATTACACCATCTAATTCATGAATCTCAGTTAATTCATTTACAGATAGCAATTTACAGTTGTCATCAACTGAACACACCCCCCTTGAAACTGCCCCATGTTCAGATAGAGTATTTTTTAAAGGATACCCAACCATACAAAATTCAGCTAAGGAAGAATCTATTGCCACATTCGATAAATATTCAAAAATCTTTTCGTATGCT
>JAOFDG010000061.1 GCA_028033615.1 Verrucomicrobiales bacterium
TTGTCATCGTCACCAAGAACATCACTTATATTATTAGCGATTTTCCATGATTCAAAATTAGATGAAGTTAATGTGTCTGGAAATCCGGGATTTCCTCCATTAATAGCGTTGGTTTTCCAATCACTTGGGTTGTTCGCATTGTTGCCTGAGAAAACTAGTGATGGGCCATTACCATCGGCACCAGTTGACCATGGTGTTTGGTCGTTATACGTAAATTCAATGAGATCTTCAGCCCCCTTAGATGTAAGAATGATAGTTTCTCCATCATTAGATAAACGACCGGAATATTGACCTAGAATATTAATTTCTGAATTGGCTCCATATCGAATTTCAAAAGCCTCGAGATCTCTTACAATCACTGCTCTCTGGTTGGCATTAATAATTGTATTTGGCTCAAAGCGAAAATTGATACCGTCCTTGAAGTAAAGGTCAGTTAATTCAATCGGTGTGGAGGATGTGTTTAAAAACTCAATGAATTCATAGTCATCCCTATCTTTAGAAAAATTTAATTCTTCCTGAGTTTCAGCTTCTGCGGGATGATAATGCAATTCGGATATAACGAGATTGCTAGAATTAGCTTTAACTGAGCCGATCGAGAAATAAGCCTCATTGAGGGCGCTCCATTCCTTGCTTGAAGGGTTATAAGCTCTAGCTCTTATCTGTACAGGTTCCTGTAATATTATAGGTTGAGTGATTCGGTCTCCATTACTAGTATCCACTTCACCCCGTAAAAACATATCAAAGCTGATGTCTGAGCTGCTTGGTGAAGAGTTATGTATTTCTACTGCAATATGATTTTGACCATCAACAAAGTTAGAACTTGGTATTTCATATTCGTAATATTTTCTTTCATTAGGAGTTCCTGAACTTGCGTAGGTATCATATTTTGCATCAACAGGAAGGTTGTCGGTTCTTATTACTTCTTTGCCATTTGCGTAGACTGCAGCAGCGTCATCATACTTCAATCTGATAAGAAAAAATGAATAAGCTCCAGGCTTATCTAATTCCACAGTTGTGCGGAAATAGGTCGTAGCATTTCGCTGTGTGCCTGGTGCTGGATCTGAATCTATGAAATTAACTACGGTCGCTTCATCGCCTTCTTTGTAACCGAGTTCGGATGGGCCTGACGACCATAGAGAATCGTCATAGTCTTGCTGGTGCCAACTAGGTCCAGGATCAGAGCCATTATCAAGGTAGTTCCATTGATATCCAGTACTTATGAAATCTTTTGGAGTGGGTGCTTCGTTTGAAAATGATGCTGATATTGAATTTGGGTTGATACTGCCACCGGATAATCGTGGATCACTGCCATCAGTGGTGTATTTTATTTGGAATGTGTTTGTGCTCATTGTTATTCCTCCTCCTTGAGGTAAAGAGCCTCCATGTTGGCTAAAAACGGGAGCGATGAGGGAAGGGTACATTCCGGCAGATCTAAATCTTGCCATCATGTTTTTCGTTAAATTTGGCAATTGATTATTCAATAGATTATTTTGATAGGACTCCCAAGAAGTTGGAGAATGGTTAGATCTTCCTCCTCTCACATTTGTCCACCTTGCGGCTTCAGCAAGGAAAGGTACTTTGACCTCGTCGACTCTTTTCTGAAGTCTGGATGTTAAGCTTTGAGGTGTCATTGCTCCATCATTGAAGAAATGCTTATGGATACGGTCTGCTAAAAGAGTCTCAAAATCAGTGTCGCCTTCTCTGCGAAGCCTAGTCATGGCATTTAAAGGTCCATTGTGAGTGACTTGGTGATTAGGCGATCTGAGAAAACCATCTGCGTCCTTCATAAAGAATTTGAAGGGGACTCCCAGTGGGACTGATCCTACGCTTCTAAACTCCGATTCAGAGTTGCCAGATGTCCATAGCAACATGAAATCTATCATGTTCGGAATATCCATGTGATTTGAAGTATTTGAGAATGGGGAGTTGCCATTAATTAAATTCCTTGTCTCGCCCCAATATTTTCCACTTCCATCAAACACGACGCCTTGTAGAAATTCATTCCCTGTGTTGTTTGCATTAATGGCTTCATAGTCTTCTTTACCCCCTCCAAAGTATTCTGATGCCATCGAAGCATTCCATCGCTCTCTTAAATGATACATTCCCCAATATTCGCTGTTAATGTAAACGTGTACGAATCTTCCGTGGGGTGCTATATTTCCCATTTCGAGCATGCTGTCATCTGTAAAGCGGTTGGACATGTAGGCTCCTCTGTCAATCATATCATGAGAACCAGATCTTAAATTAATGCTATCAAATTCCTGAGCAGGGGGATTTTCATATTCGAAACCATCGAAGATTGGGAATCTAAGTTTAGTGGGTCCATACTCACCACGAAAATATATTCTAAATGACTTCTTGGAGAAGTTCGTGAAATAACCACCGTAATGTGTTACCCCGGCGTTCTCTTGAAATCCTTTTTTACCGTCCGGAAAAATCATTTCTATTGATAGAGCTTTTTCATCTTCTGTGTTAAGTCGGCTAGGAGATTCCAATGAAAGGGAGATGGAAGGGATCCCTTTTAAGGCGTCAATCATTAATGGTTTGTATCTAGCATTTTCGGTTATGCTGTCGCTCATATTTCGTTGCTGAATAACGTCTTCGGCAAAGACATATGTGTTCGTATCAATGTTAGTTGGGGAGTAACCTGATTTGAATGCTATGGCTCTAACTACTGTGGTTTTATCGATAGTTATTGGGTTAGAGTATACTTCTCCCTTTGTTTGGGATGGAGGTGAGCCATCAAGGGTATATCTAATTTGAGCGCCCTCAGTTTTAGTGGTAATTTCTAGTTCGAAAGGATCTTCATAGAAACCCCTGTTGAAACTAAACTTGGTGTCTTTTACTAATCCTTTGATTATTGTCTTGTTTATTGAGTTTGGAGTAGGGGACAGGAAATAACCATATTCCGGTGTCTCGATATTCGTTTTTTTTGCTTTAATTTCTGGTGATACCAAAAAGTCTGAACTGTTAGTGGATCCATTTAATCCGTGAATTGCAAGAATGTTTTCACCATCATTAAGAGGTGCAGATATAGGATAATCAAAGAAAGTTATCGCATCGTTTTCATTGGATCTATTAGAGGTAGACTTTGAATCCCACTGAGGATTATCAGGTGCACTTTCAGAGTGTATTTCTTTTTCATTTAAGTATGCAATGAACCCATCTTCCCATTTCATTCTAAGGACTAGATCACTGATTCCTCTTGGACTTTCCACAGTAAATGGGACTCTGATGAAAATTGATGAATTGTTGCCGCGCATTTCTGAGTTAACGTCTCCACCCTCACCAATATGTGGAATGTATTTTGTTGTGTTATCATATCCAATTCCAGTGCGCCCTTCTTTCCATTCAGAATCATCGAATGCGTTACTAAGCCAACCATTAATTGGACCTTCGGGCACTTTCGATTTCGCTTGATTTCCTTCGCGCAAAAGAAAAATTTCAGTAGGCTCAGCATATCCCTCTCCATAGGAAACGTCCTCGAATTGTTCAGGGTATTCTATGAATTCACTGGCGATTGTTAAGCCGTCTGGTTTCACTAGAGCGAGGTAGCCCCCTGATGAGTCTAGTTTAAAATTGGTGTGTAGGTCATCATTAAGGTCGGTCTTATCTTTTCCAGAAGCGAAAATAAGAACGTAGCCTTCGTCACTAAAATTTATTGGCGGAACTTTCCATTTTGTTAAGATTTCTGGATTATCGGTTAAATAGTAACCTTCTAAATCACCATTTTCTTCACTAGTATTCCATATCTCAATCCAATCGCTATTTTCATTATCTGAGTCCTTGATACCTTTGTTATTGTTGGTGAGGAATTCGCTGATTAATGCGGTGCTTACGGGTTCAGATAAAAGAACACCTTGGCACAAAAACAGGGTCAGCAGTAAGAGAACATATTTTCTTACTTTAATTATGTAATTCATCGTAAGTTTCTGATGTGATTACCAACCGGCCCCTTTGACTTTGGTTTGGATTCTGCAAATATACATATCGGCAGTCAAATAAAGGACTGTTCCGTCATTACCCCACCCGCAATTGGCAGTTTTTTCTCCAGTGCTTATTCGCCCTAGGAGTTTGCCTTCTGGATTAAATACCAAAACGCCACCAGGACCAGTAGCCCATATATTTCCTTTTTGGTCAACTTTGAGACCATCGGGTAGTCCCGGTAATTTGCCAACATTTGCTGTAGCATCATAGAAAAGTTCACCATTCCCGAGAGTTCCGTCAGCTTTGACCGGAAATTTTTTCCATATGGCTGACTTAGGGTCTGATTGGGCTACATAAAGTATTTTCTCATCGGGAGAGAACGCTATCCCGTTAGGACGTGTCATTTCTTTTGTCAGCAGTGTTAATTTTCCATTCTTTGATAATCTGTAAACTCCACAAAAATCTAGCTCTCTTCTTGGGTCGTTGTATCTGTTTGGTAGACCATAGGGTGGATCAGTAAAATATAAGTCCCCGTTAGAATGATAGCAGGCATCATTTGGGCTGTTTAATCTTTTACCATTGTAATTGTCTACTAGAGTCATCTTCCCTCCAGCTCTAGTTAATACAGAAATTCTCCGGTCTCCATGTTCACAGCTAACTAGTCTACCCTTAGGGTCTAGGATTAAACCGTTACTTCCAGGTTCATTACCATAATTACTTGCTCCAGTATAACCTGATGGTTTTAGAAATAAATCAACTCCAGAACCTTCTCTCCACTTCATTACAGAATTTCTAGGAATATCAGAGAATAAAAGATGTCCTCCTTTATCGTCCTTTATCCATACAGGACCTTCCGCCCAAACAAATCCATCGCCGAGGACTTCGATCTTAGCATTCTCATCGATGAGTT
>JAOFDG010000062.1 GCA_028033615.1 Verrucomicrobiales bacterium
AGAAAACAGCAGCTGATGTCCTTCTCGAGCTTGATGGGCCTGACGCCGATCCAAAACAAAAAGTTGTCAAATCCAAGGGAAGTAAAAATGTTCACTCTGGTGTCGTTCATGTATTAGCAACTTTTAACAATACAATTGTTACAGTAAGTGATAAGAGGGGAAATGTTATAGGTTGGTCAACTGCTGGCAAGATGGGCTTCAGGGGATCAAGAAAAAGTACGGCATATGCCGCTCAGGTCGTTTCTCAAGATGCATGTAGACAGGCAATGGGACACGGTTTGAAAGAAGCTGATGTAAAGGTTAAAGGTCCAGGGTCTGGTCGTGAGTCTGCAGTAAGGGCGGTTCAGGGTATTGGCATTGAGGTTAAATCAATATCAGACGTTACTCCTATACCACACAATGGCTGTCGCCCTAAAAAAGCCAGAAGAGTATAATAAACAAAAATTTAAAAATATGGCACGATACACTGGTCCAAGAGATAAAATAAGTCGACGTTTTGGAGTTCCTTTGTTTGGTCCTTCCAAAGCTTTAGAAAGAAAAGCCTATGCACCAGGTATGCATGGGGGTAAAAGAGGAGGTAGAAGGTCAAAGGCATCTGACTATTCAGTGGCTCTTGCTGAGAAGCAAAAATTAAGATTCCAATATGGTGTATTAGAAAAGCAATTCAGAAGATATTTTGCAGAGGCCCAACGACAAAGAGGTGTTACAGGTATTCTTCTCATACAGCTCCTCGAGATGAGGCTTGATAACATTGTGTATAGAATGGGGCTCTCAAATACTAGGGCCGGTGCACGTCAATTTGTGAACCATGGCCATATTCTTGTAAATGGTAAGCGTGTTGATATCCCTTCTTATAATACTAAGCCTGGTGATAAAGTTGAAGTTAGGGATAACCCAAGATCTAAACAACTCGCGTTGCGAGGACTTGATCTTACTCAGGCTATATCTCAAGCAGAATGGTTGGTTGTGGATGGTGATAGTTTAGAAGGAACTATTTCACGTGTCCCTGAGAGAGATGAAGTTGATCCAATGGTTAATGAGCAGTTGGTTGTTGAGCTTTACTCAAGATAACAAATTTTAATCCCCAAATTGAAGGCGGTTACTCTGTTTTAGGGTGCCGCCTTCTTGCTTTAATAATTAAAGCATCAGTGGCAAAATAGAGATAATGAATAATAAAAAAGAGTCGCATTTTGAAACTGATTCCATACATGCGGGTAATGAATTTAAAGAAGGAACAGGTGCCATTATTCCTCCGATATATGCAACATCTACATTTGAATCTGATAATGATTACGGATTCGATTATACTAGATCAGGCAATCCAAATTTTAGAAATTTAGAAGAGGCTATAGCAAAAATTGAAAAGGCTAACTATGCAACTGTTTTTGCTAGTGGGGTGTCAGCTATAACTGCCGTTCTTTCAACATTGGATAAAGGTTCAATGATATTAGCCGAAGAAAACATCTATGGCTGTACCTATCGATTGATAGATCAAGTATTTAGCAAGTTTGGGGTTTCAGTCGAATACATTGATTTTACAAACCAGAAATGCATTAAGAGGATTTCAGAAGTCTCGCCTGATTTAGTCTGGATTGAATCTCCAACTAACCCTCTTTTGAAGGTTATAGATATTGAGTCAATAGCTAATGAAACTAAAGATTCGGAAACAGCGTTGGTTGTGGATAATACTTTTTCATCCAGTTACATACAATGCCCACTAGAGTTGGGAGCAGATGTATCTCTTCTAAGCTTAACAAAATATACTAATGGGCATTCAGATGCATTGGGAGGGGTGGTTTGTACAAGGGATACATATTGGGGTGATAAGATGATGTTCTCTCAAAAAGCACTCGGCCTTCAACCTTCTCCATTTGATTGTTGGTTGATTCAACGAGGTCTAAAAACTCAAAGTATTAGAATGGAAAAACATTCAAATAATGCATATGAGATTGCAAAATATCTTGAAGAAAGATTTCCAAATGAAAGAGTATTTTATCCATTTCTTGAGAGCCACCCTCAGTATGAGATAGCTAGGAAACAGATGAAAATGGGATCAGGAATAATTACTGCTGACCTAGGAATAGGTCTTGAAAAAACTGTTTCCTTACTGAATGAACTTCAGTATTTCACTAAGGCCGAAAGTTTAGGGGGTGTTGAGTCATTAAGTTGCCATCCTGCATCGATGACTCATTCTTCAATACCAAGAGATGTGCGAGAATCAGTAGGAATAACAGATTCGTTATTTAGATTGTCGGTAGGAATTGAAAATGTAGATGATTTGATTATCGATCTGAACTCAGCATTAGATAAAATTTGTACTTAATCGGATTTTTTGAATGAAAAGAAACGTTAGTTCAGACCCACCCTATAAATCATCGGATTTAGGGCATCCCTTGCCTGATTCTAAATATGCTGTTTCTGTTTCATTGCCAACTTGGGATAGTGTTATTGGTTATGAAGAAGGCCGTGATTCAGTCATTAACAAATTGCAGACTGGCTACCCAAGGTTTTTTGTTTCGCCAATAATCAAATCCCTAGAGTTTAATGTTTTACGTGACCTTAACTTATCAAGTGATCAAAGATGTTTACTATTTGATGTTGAAAACACTGCTATTAGATGTCGAAAATTTATAGTTGATAGAACAGATGGTTGGGAGGTTTTAATTAAACCTATCTTTAATGGAAAGGCGTATACCGTTGTATTTCCAATCCAGATCGAACATGTAGCTAAAAAATTCTGGAGATTTTTCGGTGAAGGAGTGAGCGTGAGGCGTGCAAAATCTTTTCTAGAAAATAAGACGCATGAAAACATTGAGAGTGTTGATGCCGTTGATCAAATCAAAGAAAAGATTTCTCAAGACACAGGACAAAATGTCGAAAATATTTTCATATACCCTTCAGGGATGGCGGCGGTTTCTGCTACCCATAGAGCTCTTACTAAAATAAGACCGAATGCTCGTTCAGTTCAGTTTGATTTCCCATATGTTGATGTGCTTAAACTTCAACAAGAGATAGGTTCAGGGGTAATTTTCCTTCCATCCGCTGACTCTGAGTCAATAACAAAGCTAAAAGGTATTATAACTAAAGGTGAATTGCTTTGTGGTGTTTATTGTGAGGTACCAAGTAACCCTTTATTAAGAAGCGCAGACCTGGCTGCAATTAAGGCCGTTGTAGATTCTAGTAATACACCGATTGTCGTTGATGATACAGTCGCTACCAATGTAAACGTGAACGTCTTTAAGTATGCTGACGTGGTTACAACGAGTCTAACAAAATACTATTCAGGTGCTGGCAATGTTATTGCTGGTGCTGTAATAGTTAACAGTAGTTCTGTTCACGCTGAGGAGATCGTGTCTCAACTTAAGCATCAAGGTGATGCCTGTTTGTTTTTTGAAGACGCTATGGTTCTCAGGAATAACATGAGTGATTACAAACAACGCATGGCTAGGATTAATGAGACAACACCTAGGCTGGTTGATTCATTAATGGAAGAACCTTTAATAGAAAAAGTGTGGTACCCAAAATACGAAACGCGTGAAAGTTATGATGCTGTCAGAAGAAGCGGTGGAGGGTTTTCTGGATTGTTTTCTATAAAGTTTAAAAACTCTGAGGAGAAAGCCCAGCATTTCTATGATGCATTGAAATTATGTAAGGGACCAAGTTTAGGCGCAAATTTCACTCTTGTATGCCCCTATACATTATTAGCTCATTACGATGAGCTTGATTGGTGTGAACAGCATGGAGTGTCTAAATGGCTTATTAGAATTAGCGTAGGTCTGGAACCATATGAATTTTTAAGTAAACGTATATTAGACGCACTTGATAAAATCAGATAAATTTCTGATTTGAAATTGGATGCGGGGGTAGGATTTGAACCTACGACCTCCAGGTTATGAGCCTGACGAGCTACCGAGCTGCTCTACCCCGCACTTTAACAATGGCGATGTAGAGCATGTATTCAACTTTAAAATGCACAGTTTGATAAAAGAATTTGGATTCGATATATATGTTTTATCTAATAATTGAGAGCTGTTAATGATTTAGGTATGAACTTCCCTGATTTTCTTATCAGCTTGTTATCAAACCAAATTTCTCCTCCACCGTATTCAGGGCGTTGAATACATACTAAATCCCAGTGAACTTGGCTTCTATTGCCGTTATCAGCAACCCCCTCATAAGCTTGACCTGGAGTGAAGTGGAAGCTGCCAGCAATTTTTTCATCAAAAAGTATGTCTCGCATAGGTTCTTTTATCTTTGGATTAAATCCAATAGCAAATTCACCAATATATTTGGCTCCAGGATCAGAATTCAGGATTTTATTTATCGCTTTTGTATTGTTGGCTGTTGCCTTTACGATTTTACCTTTTTCAAAGGTTAACTCAATGTCATCGAATGAAATGCCTTGATATATTGTTGGTGAGTTATATTGAATTACTCCATTTACGGAGGTTTTAACTGGTGCACTGAAGCATTCTCCGTCTGGTATATTGTGCGTTCCTCCACAAGCTATTGCCTTAAGCCCCTTCATAGAAAATTCTAAATTTGTACCATTTCCTTTGATTAAAACTTTATTCGTTTTGCTCATTAAGGACTCCAACCTTTTCATTGCAGGCAATAGTTTTTTATAATTTAGCAGACAAACTTCAAAGAAGAAATTTTCAAAGGATTCTGTGCTCATTCCAGCTTGTTGTGCCATTGCTGGGTGAGGCCAACGCAAGACGCACCACCTAGTCTCAT
>JAOFDG010000063.1 GCA_028033615.1 Verrucomicrobiales bacterium
ATCGGATTACAATATCCAAAAAGAAGCGACACTACATTTAGTTTTAAGGCTTTTTGGTGATGTTGTAGTCTACGCAAACAATTCTGCGACATTAATTGGCCAGGTGACAATCGAGGGAGAAGTTGCAGAAATTGGGGATGTATTGGCGATTTATGTGGGGAGTGAGTTGCGAGGTAAGCAAGAGGTCATTATCAATGGAGGTGTGGCATGGGTGAATGCCCAAGTGAACGCAGCAGGAGGAAACGAGACGATTAGTTTCAAGGTGTACGATGCGAGCACAGGAGTGACATATGAGAATAGCGATACAAGCGCTGTGATCACGACCGGAGGAGCCGTCGGGAGCTTTGCGAGCCCGCTCATGATAGAAATGAAGGATCCTAACGGTGATCCTGTAGTAGATACAAACGCGCCAGTGATTACGGTTACAAGTGGCACAGATACAGATTATACAAGTACAGCAATTGCAACTGATTCTACAAATAGTACATTATATGGTAAATCACTTCATGTAAATGGATTGAAAATAGTACAAGGTGCGGCAATTAGTGGGCAAATTGCAGTTCCAGATTTATTTACTGAAAAAGTAGCTCAAGTAGTTAAGTTAATGATCACAGGATCTGGTGCAGATATCGATGATATTGCACAAGCAAATATGATTAGTACTCTTAAAGGAGAGACTGGAACATGGCATGCAACTAGACCGACTGCTCAAAGAATACTTAGAGGTGCAGGAGCAGATTATTCTGTAAATCCATTAGATGATTTAAACTACTCAAGCTATCTAGGATTACAGAACTTTCAAGATACACATTCAACTAAGGATATGATTTGGTATCTTAATTCTGATGCAGCGAGTGGTAGTGGTGATGCTGATATTACTGAAGTTGTTGAACATTTAATGCACACAATACATTCTTACGGTGTAAGAGGTGGTGTTAGTGGTTCAATAAATGGATTGTCTTGGTTGCCTGATATGGATCCTGATTGGAAAACTCGTGAATTGTTCCTCGCGTTTAAACAGGCAGTAGATAACGGCGTATTTAGTTTAACTGATTATGGTGATGGAGATTATAATACCGCTTCAACATTCGAATTAGCAGTAATAGAATATCTTTACTTATTAAACTTTAATATGTGGGAATATTCCACATTGTGGAGTGGAGGTTCATTGTCTCCAGAATGGAATGATAATTCAAGAACTCCATCAGGTATTCAAACAAACAATCCATTAGGATACGCATTATATAACAAATATATTAAACCTGTTTTAACTAAACCATCTTTATCTACTTTAAGAAGTATATTTCAAAATGGTGATGTTGGTAATCCAGCAATAGCAGGTTCATCAGGATATACGCCAGAAGTTGGTAGTGGCACAGACACAGTAGAGCAGGGTTCTACCTGGACGGATGCTGGAGCAACCGCTGATACCGGTGAAACAGTTACTGCTTCAGGGACAGTGGATACTAGTGCTGCTGGAACTTATACAATTACCTACACCGCGACAGATGCAGCAGGAAATACTGGAACAGCTACAAGAACGGTTACCGTCGTAGGCTCCACTTTGAACGCAGATGGCACACGAATTGATTTTAACGGAAGTTTAACTGATGCCTCCGGTCAGTTTAATGGCGTCTCGGACTCTAATCTAAGTTACGTCACTGAAAACAATCGAACTGCGGTTTCGTTTTCTAGTTTGGAGCATGTCCGGTTTCCGATGGGCCTTAGTAATTCTCTAGATAGCCAGCGATTGCGTTTTAGGATTCGATTCAAGATTTCACCTGACAGCCAGGGAAATATTGGAGTAGGACGCATCTTTTTGTTCGGGAATGCGAGGCAGCATAGCCATTTGCCTGGTTTCAGGATGGATATCCGCAGTGATGGAGAATCAATGTATCTGTCACAATCAGTCGGCGACGGACTTGGCTCTGATGATCGTCAGGGTGAGTTAGGTGTCGTGCTACCTAATAAATGGTATGATTTGGTAGCCACTTTGGAATTGGACCGTGAAGCACCACGAGTTGTATATATTTTCGACGACCAACAGCAGTTTCATGAGCTTTTTGTAGAAGAAGGTTTCAGCCTTGCCAATTTCCGCAACCATCTAAGTTCTGTCAATCCTCTGCAGATTGGGGGAACGGCCTATTATCCTCTGGGAGATACTACTGATGCGGAAGCTGACACTGGAGCAAAATTGTTGGTGGATGATTTTATAGTTGAGCCAACGGTTGTTCCAGGGGATTTACAGCTCGTAAAACAAACATTAATTGATCTCACGGCACACGTAAATGGTTCTACTATCATGACGCCTGAGCAATTGAAGGTAGCAAAGTCAGTCCTTTACTTAGACTTAGATGTGGCGGCAGCGCAGAATGCTCTTTCTGAGCTCAAGCTTTTCCTAAAAACATATGAAGACAAGTACGATGCGCTTTTTAAAAGCGAGGACAGGGTGCCGTTGAGCGATCTTGATTTAGTGGCACAGACTGTCTTTTTCGTGAAGCAATGGATGCTTGATGATTTGTATGTTGGTGGGGACCTGCAGTCCCTTGCAGGTTTTGAGTTTGAAGAAGCAGCAGTTTGGCCTGGAGTCCCCAAGGTAGATGCTCTGCGGACAACAACTTCAAATCCGGCCAACCTTAAAATTAATGGGACATATAACAAAACCCCTGGACTTCAGGAAAATGGGAGTGAGCATGCTTATAGAATGACTGGCTATTATGCGGCGCCAGGTGAAATTGTTTCATTAACTTTTCCAGAAGAGGTCCTAGGTAAAAATATTCGAGTGTTGGTTGGGGTTCACTTTTGGAACACTTATTACGTTCGCCCTTATAACCGTCTAAATCGCATCAGCCTTTCCTACGGTGTAAACAACACAACCGTCCAGGTAATGAATCCAATGGGCGGTTCGATTCTTGTTCGAGTACCAGACGGGTCAAATCTGGGTGACCTGTCGGTCACGGTCGTTGGTGCGGTAAAAACGCCATATTTCTCCACGCGTACTGGATCTGAAACAACGCAACAGGAGTGGGAAGCCGCAAAAGCGACGGCCAACATTCCCTGGGTAGAGTTTGAATCGGACAAGGTCCAGTTATCAGCTCCTAGAGCACTTTTTGATAAGGGAACGTTATCTCCTCAGGAAATTCTTGCTGAGTGGGACTCAATACTTGATGCCTTTTCCGTTGTTGGTGGTCGCTCTTTGGAGCGCGCTCGCCCTTATTTTTTTATGGCTGATCGGCAGAATGTGGCGGGAGGCACTGCGGCGCCTGCAGCAAATCCATTGCCACTAGTTCCCGCAAATGATCTTGATTCATGGGAGAACTTTCTCGACCCTCGCCCTAATTCAAATTCAGATGGAATATCTGCCGAGTTTATTGTTTTGCATGAAATGAGTCATGCTCACAACTATCCGACCTTAGGTTATCAAGAGCAGGAATCAAATGTTAACCTTCCTGCAGTAGCCGCCTACAATATAACCTACGGACTTGATCTTACTACTGATGCCATGGCGCAATCAATTGATCAGGGCCTGAGTCTTGATCAGGCAGCTATTGATTGGATGATTTCGCCGAATTTCTCTTCAAACAAACGCATGAGCTACGATTTTGAGCAATGGGACCAGGCCTGGAATGAGGGGACAACCGAATTGAACTATGTATGGAACGAAATTCGGTATCAATCACGCGGTCACGGCAAGTTTGTGGAATTAGCTAACCTATACGGTTGGGAGGCTGTTGGTAATACTCATGCTGTATTTATGAATGTGGGAGCCCAAGGCAATCGAGTGATTAATTACGGCATAGCGGACGACGACTTTATCCGCAAAGCTTCCTTTGCAAACAACAAGAATTTAGCACCTATCTTTCATTTTTGGGGAATCATTCCCTCAGCGAAATTGGCTATTGAACTAGATCATCTTCCAAAAGCCACTGAATTCAAAGCTAGGCTAGAACGTTATAAGAGCATGATCCCTGCTAACAATAATGCCTTTAGAGGTTATTTTGCAGGCTTGCAAACAGGAGACTGGACCAAGGATTATTGGAGTGATGATAGAAATGGATTTCAGGTCTTCCGCTATAAAGGATTGGAGCAGGTGTATGATGAAGCCCGTGCAAAGGGGATGAGTGATCAGATAGATTATCTGCTCTCTGTTTATTTCCCGCAGGGAAACTCTGTGAATCAACCCCCGGTAATAGTAAACGGTCCAGTTTCGCAAACGATTTCAAATGGGACACCTTTCAGTATTCCTATGGTGGTTACAGATCCTGATACTCCGCAGGATCATCTTAGCTTCAGTCTTCATTTTGCCGATCCCAGTCGACCAAACGAAATTGAAGGTCTTTCCTTTAATTCCAAAACTGGGGAACTTTATGGACAAACCGATACAGGCCATGAAGCTGAGAGTTCACCACTCAAGATTAGCGTTTTTGACGGTACAACTGAGGTCTTCACCGACCCTTTCCAGCTTTTCTTTCGGGATCCTGACCAACCTGGTTTCGCCATCACTTTCTTCAAGTGTTTGAGAGTATAGTATCTCTTGGT
>JAOFDG010000064.1 GCA_028033615.1 Verrucomicrobiales bacterium
AGAAACTTTGCTCCTCGAGCAAAGAGAGTTATTTTTCTATTTCTTAACGGTGCGCCTTCACATGTTGATACTTTTGATCCGAAGCCAAGTCTCTTAGAGAATGAAGGAAAAAAGCCCGAGGGGAAATTATATAAATCGACAAAAGCAGGATTCTTGCCTTCACCTTTAAAGTTTAATAAGTGTGGTGGTTCTGGTCTTCAAATTAGTGAATCATTACCGAATTTATCTAAAATAGCAGATGATTTATGTGTTATTAGATCAATGCATTGTGATGTTCCAAATCATGAACCTGCTTTATTGCAGATGCATACAGGAGTCCTTCAGCCGACCAGGCCATCAATTGGTGCTTGGACTCTTTATGGCCTAGGATCGGAAAATGAAAATTTACCAGGTTATGTTGTTCTTAGGCCAAGTCCAAAAACAGTAGTAGGGCCTGCCTTATGGAGTTCAGGTTTTCTACCTGCCCATTTTCAGGCTTCTAGTGTAGTGACTAAAGATATGTCATTGGAGAAATTGTTAGCCAACATCAAAAGTCCTGGATCCGCCAAGAGTGAACAAAGACACCAACTTGATTTACTTTCAAAAATTAATCATTCTCACAATTTGAACAGGGGATGTGATGTTGAACTTGAATCTCACATAAAAACTATGGAAACTGCATACAGGATGCAGATCGAAGCCACTGATGCTTTTGATATTTCGAAAGAGACGAAAAAAACGAAGGAAAACTATGGGAAATCCACATTTGCTCAATCCTGTTTGCTCGCCCGTCGTTTAGCTGAAAGAGGGGTAAGATTTACCACTGTTTATTATACTAAAGACTCCAGTAATCAACCTTGGGACACCCATGAAAACCATTATGCGTCTCATTCCAAACTTTGTGCAGACGCAGATAAAGCTGCGGCAGCTTTAATTAGTGATTTAAAAGTTAGAGGCCTTCTTGATGATACTTTAGTGGTATTTGGCGGAGAGTTTGGAAGAACCCCCTATGCTCAAAAACATGATAAGAAGAAACCTGGGAGAGACCATCATCATACAGCATTTTCAATGATGCTCGCAGGAGCAGGTCTTAAGGGAGGCTTTGCTTATGGAAAATCTGACGATTTCGGAATGAATGTCATTGAGAACCCTGTTCATGTACATGATTTACATGCCACGATTCTTCATCTTCTCGGTATAGATCATGAAAATCTTACATACCGTTATGCGGGTCGTGATTTCCGTCTCACTGACGTTTCTGGTCGAGTTGTCCATGAATTAATGTCTTAGATTTAATTCTTGTTCCTAAGCCAAGGAGGTGTTTGTTATTCTTCTTATGTCAGACGAGGAAAATAAGAGCACTGAAGCGGAGTTAATAGCTGTTCGGCGAGAAAAGCTGAATAGATTGAAAGAATTAGGAGTCAATGCTTATGGAGAAAAGTTTCTAATTGATCAAGAAATCGTCGAGCTCTCTGAATCCTTTAAAGAAGAAACTAAGGTAGTTATTGCCGGTAGGATTACCGCGCATAGGGATATGGGAAAAAGCCATTTCTTTGACGTATCTGACTTCAAGGGCCGTATACAGTGTTACTTGAATGCAAAAGCTGTAGGAGATGAGAATTTTGAAATTTTCAAACAGCTTGACCTTGGTGATTGGATTGGAATAGAAGGTGAAACCTTTAAGACTAAGGTAGGTGAACCAACAGTTAAGGTAAGTTCTTTTAAAGTTCTTTCTAAGTCTCTTAGACCTTTACCTGATAAATATCACGGGCTTTCTGATAAAGAGACACGTTACAGACAAAGGTATTTAGATTTGGTTTCGAATGAAGCGAGTAGAGATGTTTTTCTGAAGCGTTCTTTGATAGTAAGAGAAATTAGAGATTTTTTACAAGACCGTGGGTTTATAGAGGTAGAAACGCCAATGCTTCAAGACGTTCCAGGCGGCGCAGCAGCTAGACCATTTGAAACTCATCATAATGCATTGGATATGCCTTTATATATGAGAATTGCCCCGGAGCTCTTTTTAAAGAGATTATTGGTTGGTGGGATGACTAAAGTTTTTGAATTGAACCGGAACTTTCGAAATGAGGGAATAAGTAGAAGGCATAACCCAGAATTTACGATGCTAGAAGCTTACTGGGCTTTTGCGGATTTTGAGGCTATGGCTGATTTAGTGGAGGAGATGGTGTGCGCCGTTGCAGAAAAATTTTGTGGAGGATTGAATATTGAGACTAAAGATGATGAAGGGAAAGTCCTAAAGAGTATAGATTTAAGTAGGCCTTGGAAGAGAGCGCCATATAGAGAGCTTATTATAGAAGTTGCAGGTAATGATTGGTTTGAAATTAGTGATAAGCACAGGCGCGAAAAATGTAAAGACCTTGGCGTTGAAATATCAGACCTGATGGAAGATTATGAGGTGACACAACAGGTTTTCGAAAAACTTGTGGAAGAGAAAACATTTGATCCACTTTATGTGACCCATGTGCCGAAAGAGCTTGTTCCTTTGGCGAAACAAAATGCTGATGATGATTCTTTGGTGGATGTATATGAACTCATCATAAATGGTCAGGAGATTTCGCCAGGATACTCAGAGTTAAACGACCCTGACATCCAAAGAAGAAGGCTCTTGGATCAAGCAGGAGAAGAGACTCAAAAAGTTGATGAGGAATTTCTTATGGCACTAGAGCATGGAATGCCTCCCGCTGGAGGTATTGGTATTGGTATAGACCGACTCGTGATGATGTTAACTGGTGCTGATTCTATTAGAGATGTTGTGTTATTTCCTCAATTGAAAAAAAATACCGATGAGGAGTAGTCTTGATTTATTTCAGCAAGTTATTTTACCTAGTTATGAATTACATAACCTAATCCAGTGATTAAGAACTTTAGCTTATTCTTGGCTCTACGATATTTAAAGCCTAAGCGGACTTACGTTTCAATTATTACTCTGATATCAATTATTGGGGTTGCGTTGGGAGTAGGGGTTCTAATTGTTGTCATTGCTGTGATGACTGGATTTGAAAAAAGGCTAGAGGATTTGATATTAGGGTTTGAGCCTCATCTCAGAATTGAACAATTTGGTTTGATTGACAGTGAAGATCCGAACTCTGATGCTGCTCGCTGGGATCTTTTAATGGAGAAAGTTTCAAAAATTAATGGAGTAAAATCAGTTGATCCTTATGTGATGGGACAGGTTTTGCTGCAATTCGGCAATGAAAATTCTCGACGGCAATCAGCTCTTATGATGATGGGTGTTGATTCTTCTAAAAATACTTTAAGTGGAAGAATAAAAGAAATTGTTGATCAAGGGGATTTAGATCTTTCTTACCAAGCTGAAGAAGGAAAATTTGGTTGTTTGGTTTCCATACAGTTTGCAGAGAGAAATGGAATAAGATTAGGTGAGCATATAGAAGCATTTTCAACTGCAGACATTGAGCCTATTGTCACTGATCTTTTTGAGGCAGCGGACAATAACAATTTGGATGATAATGCGCTTAGAGATAGAGTTAGAGAATTGACGGAAAGTATTAAGACTCCTAAAGATCTTATAGTTACAGGAATTTTTGACTCTGTTAGATATGGAGAAATGATTTTAGTTCCGCTTGAAATTGGACAAGATTTATATGAATTGCGCTCTAATGTTCATGGTCTTTCCGTAGAGTTAGACGACCCATTTATTGCGGACATTGTGAATAGAGAATCTATCAATAAAATTATTCCGACAGGGTGGCAGTCTCAGACTTGGATCGAACGTAATAAGCAGCTATTTGCAACGATAAGAAATGAGAGAGGCATGATGTACTTTGTGCTCTTTTTCATCATTTTGGTCGCTGCATTTAGTACAATGAATACCATGATTACAGTAACTGTTCAAAAGCGTCATGAAATAGGAGTGATGAAGGCTTTAGGTGCGAAGATATCTCAGATTGTTGGTGTTTTTATTGGTCAAGGGTTGATTGTCGGGTTTATCGGGTCTATTTCAGGACTCGCTGCAGGATCTTTAGTTTTACATTATCGCAATGGTATTCGTGAAATTTTATCAAAGAATCTAGGAGTTGAGATATTCCCAGAAGAAATGTATGGGGTTGCTGAAATACCAGCACAAATAATCCCAAGTGATATTACTATTATTTGTCTTGGAGCTTTTGTGTTGTGTACTCTAGCAGCACTCCCACCCGCATATATGGTTGCTAGACTTGATCCCGCAAAAGCGCTCAGGGACTAGCTTCAACCTTTAACTTTATGAACTTCAGGTCTAGGTTTTCTTTATGTATCTGATTTTCAAATCTTATTAAAGATTCAACATCAGAATTATTTGATAAAGATTGAGAAAGGGTGCTGATGTTATTAGCTTCCTGCCAACTCATTAGATCATCAGATAACATTACTGTTACTTGAGCGTTATCAGCTGTCAG
>JAOFDG010000065.1 GCA_028033615.1 Verrucomicrobiales bacterium
AAAAGCTGTTAATGACTTTTAGAAACAACCTTTCAAAAAAGAAGACTCTAATAAAGGATACTTTTTTTGGTAAAAAATAACACTTCCCCCGGTATTTTATGGTGCCGACGGCGGGACTCGAACCCGCACTTGAACGATTTTAAGTCGTTTGCCTCTACCAATTGGGCTACGTCGGCTAGAACGACCAATATAAAAGCGGGATAATCGATTTATGCAACGATTAAGAATAATTCTTATAACTTTATCCCCTCTCATCTATATACGTAGAAAAATGAGTCAAATCATTATAACTAAATTCTCTATCAAATTCACCCATAGCTTCACATATTGCAAAATAGGCACTAAGGGACAAGCAATAAGGAATCATCAATGAATAATCATTGCGTGGAATTGCTCTACAATATAACTCATCAGGAAAGATCTGAGTAAAAGGCCTTTTTTTTATCAAATCCTCTGAATTCCCCTTATCGAAAACATTGATTTTCTTGAGACCTAAAATAAAAGAGGCGACCGCAAAAGCTCTTTGTTGGTTTTTTGAACTCGATCGATCTACGTGTTGAATAATATTAGAATAAATCAAACGAATACTTTTCTTTCGAATATCCAACTCGACTTCGGTCAGCGCAGCTCCACTCAAATTCTTTCCTTCACCTTTACTACCGAGCCCACAGTTTGTTGTTAGATAAATCAAATTGACACCCTTCTTTATACTTTTATCAGAATAATTAGCCTCCTTTATTGACTCTTTTTTCTCTTTATAAATTGGTTCTAATTTTTCAATCGAATCATCTACGTTCAAATTATTAGAGCGAACTTCAGATAGTGTTTTAGAAGATTTCGATGCTATTTGATGGAAAGTTTCCTCGAGAACAAGTAAACCCAGCCATGCTCCATCATAAGTATTCGATCCGTTAGGAACTTCATTCGTTTTGCAGCGATCACATAATAAATCAAAAATAGAACAATGATTCAGCTGCTTGACTACGTTACAAAAACCTAACCACAACAGACCCGACATTCCTGATTGGCTACCACAATCAAGTTTCATCCTTGATTTAACAGACCCAATTTTACCATCAGCTCCATATCCAATAGTTGATACTAGCTCTATACATCCATGGCCGACTCTCTTAGCTCCAATCTTGGAGCAACAAGACGAAACCGAAACTTTCTTTTTAGAAATTAATGCACACAGAGAAGCAATCCCACAAATTGAAAGGTCAATTAGGTCAAAAGGTAACGGGCTAGGCTGGTCATCTGATGGCTTAAAAAAAATTTTATCAGACTCCAAGGATAATAGTATATTTAATGAAGACTCATAAATTACCAAATCAAAATTATTCTTATTGATGGTTATTCCACCTTCATTGTTAGGTTCGACAATAACATTTTCCTGAACTTTTTCTAAATTATAATCAGGAATAGTCTGACTAGTTTTAACATAATTTAATTTATCAGAGTTAACAGCTTCACTTGTTGATTCATATTCCTTTAAGCTTTCATGTACGCTATTAAAATTAACAGCCTCTTCAATATCACTCACTGGAGGGAGAGGTTTGTATTCGACGAACACAAAAGGAACAGCCTCTTTTGCAATTTCCGAATTCTCAGCAAGAATTACTGCTAATATCTGCCCCCTATATTCAACTTGCTCTTCAGCAAAGAGGCGACACTTACCATATTGTCCTAATATATTATTTTCACCAGGTATATCCTCAGCAGTAATCACTGAGTGAACCCCCTCAATATTAATAGCCTCTTCCTTAGAAATAGAAATAATTTGAGCAGATTCGTAAGGAGAATAAATAATTTCTGTCGCTAAAGTTTCCCTCTCCATAGAAATATTTGAATCCATTATTTATCAAAGATAATTTCTTTTATTCGATCCTCAACTTGCAGAATTTTTCCCACTCGTTCTGATGAAGAACCCTTGAACGCTCCCCTAACATCTGTTACCGATTTTGGAATCAAAATCCAGGTCAAAAGCTCTTGTCCTGATTCTGTGATCGCACCACTCTTATAAGCTCGCTCTTCTAGTGGAATAATTTTTTCATCATCAAGATCTTCAAAAATTAGCTTTGCCGATACTGATATTAAAAAGTCTACTATCTTTCTATTAGAATCATAATTAAATATTGCATCCCGAATTGAAAATCTATTCAAAAAATGCAGATCAGTTTCCTGTAAAATAAAATCTTGGATTGAAAGGAACTTATCACTAAACCTTTGAGCAAACTCTCGAAGTAATACTGAAGAACCTACCCTCCAGTACTCTCCATCACTTTCTATCTCTCTTAATTCAGCTATCCTTTCAAGAGAAATAAAAACATTACAATCTTGCTCAAGAGCGATGGATTTAAAACTGTCCCCTTGAAAGAGAATAGCTTTCTTTCGCAGATATCTAATTTTTATAGCCTCAGTAATTGATACAGGACAATAAAGCGATTCATTTTGATTTGTTAAGTAAACCCTAGAACTTAAATCATTAGTAAAGAATGGCTTTGAGGAAAATAAGGATTTTGCACCAGCAAACTTCTGCTGACTACAATCAAGCATTGCAGTTAGTATATTTGAGAAAGAATTATAACCATATCTGTCATCAGATGTAATCTCTGCCATGAATGTTTCAGTTCCAATTGAAACATCGCCTTCTTCATTATAGCTTTCAACCTCTTCAGCTTCAGGAGGTTCATACCCAATAAAATCAAGCACGACTAAATCTCGGTCTGCCAGAGTAAGGAGGTCCGTACGAAACGGAGATAAAAAATAATGGCAAGGTTCTCCAAAAGAATCATGATCGCAGAGAAATACGATTGTTCCTGCCGCTCCTTGGTTTTTTGATTTATTTGAAAAGTTAATAGAATTTTTCTTAAGGAAATTCCCTAAAGAAATATTAAGGGAAGCCTCTCCAACCTGGTAAGGTTCTCCATTAATCCTAAAAGAAAATTCTGACTGCATTAATCAACAGCAAAATCAATGCCTCAGGGATCTATATCAACACTTTTTTTCTTCTCAAAAAGTTTAAGGAAAATATCTTCAAGCGCTACGGATGAAGCTCCTTCTCGTAATTCTTCAAGTGTCCCTAAGGCAATTAGCTTTCCTCCGTCTATAATACCTATGCGGTCAGCTAACTCCTCAGCTATATTTAGTAAGTGAGTAGACATTAGAACGGTCAGCCCAATTTGGCATCTCTTTCTTAGCTCTCTCTTTACTACCTGAGCATGCAATGGATCGAGCCCGACCATAGGCTCATCGATAACAAACACCTCAGGATCATGACACAACGCAGCTGCAATCGCTAAACGCTGTCTTGTTCCATGGCTCAGCTCCTCAATCTGAGCGTTCGCAAATGGCTCCAGCTCTAGCGTTGTAAATAATTCAGTCGTATTACTGTAAAGCCTTTCTTTATCAACAGCATAAAGATCTCCAATAAACTTCATAAACTCAATTGAAGTTAGTTTATCGTAAAAAACGGCAACATCAGGCACATACCCCATCATAGATTTAGCCTTAATAGGGTCTTTTCCCATATCGTGACCACCTATCTCTACTATTCCGCTATCCTGGCTTAGTAATCCTGTGAGGGCTTTGATGGTTGTCGTTTTACCAGCACCATTAGGTCCTAAAAATGCAAACAGTTCTCCACGAGGAATGTGCAAGCTAAGATTATCCACAGCAAGGTAATCACCATAGCTAACTTTTAATTTTTCAATCTTAATCATCTTTAACAACAAACTTTTTACATCATTACTTTTGACCTTACATCATATCCAAAAGGAGTAGTCATTTCCAAGAACTCGCCAGCCTCACTGAGGGTTAATTTTATCCTACCTCCACCAGGAGAATCAAAAACCAAAAAGTAAACCGGAGTCCTATAACCATCAACGTCTGCAGCCCCCCATCTTGCATCAACATCACGTTGAGAAACTTGAGGCTTAGCATTAGAGTTCATCCTCATAAGTTTGAGTAATTCTCTGGCTTCTTTGATTTCAGCCTTTTCATTTCCTTCTTTCGAGTCAGCTATCACCTCTCCGTCTTCAAATATCTGGTAATCAAAATCATAACTTATAGTGTTAAATTTGAAAACCATCATAACATCAGGATCCTTCAATTGTATCTTGAAACTTACTTCCTTAAGCTCTCTTTCAGGTGATGGACCAACTGAAACAGTAACACGAAGATTTAAATCTTTAGTCTCAGCGTTTGGGAATTCCAACTTTCCCTTACCAACGAAACGAATTTCAGCTTCGCTAGATTTCGTATCTTTTAACCTCGAACTCAGCATTCCATCACCAATCACTTTATCTGCGCCGTAGATAAAAAGGTGTGTTACTTCGTCATTTTGTAAAAATTGATTCAAAACATGCGCC
>JAOFDG010000066.1 GCA_028033615.1 Verrucomicrobiales bacterium
GAGTTGGCATGCACGATACAGTAAAAATACTAAACCAAAGGTTCGGATGCGATATGAACCCAGAAAAAGTCGTCACCGATCAAGAAGCCTATTTTTTTAATAACATCGAAAGAGTAAAGCCATATGATCCAGTAATTAATTTTGCTAAACAATGCAAAGCCAACGGAAAACCGATTTCTGTGGCTTCAGGAGGCGTGAAAAAAACTGTTATTGCGACAATGAATGCTGTAGGTATAACTGAAATTTTTGAAACTATCGTAACTCAGGATGATGTCAAAAACAGTAAACCTTCACCAGATCTTTTTCTTCTGGCTGCTGAAAAAATGAGAGTAGATCCAACGAAGTGTTTGGTATTTGAAGACAGTAAGCTAGGTATTGAGGCCGCTAATAATGCAGGGATGAAGTCAGTATTGGTCCAACCAGACGACCCACAGTAATAAAAATCAATTATGCCCTGTTTTTCAAAATCAAATCTACACCTCAATTAAGCTATAATTTCTTTAACAACTCTAGCTTCTTCAACTCCAGTGAGGCGCTGATCTAGACCTTGATACCTAAAAGTAAGCTTCTCATGATCAATTCCCATCCTATCTAGTATAGTCGCATTTAAGTCCCTAATGTGAACAGGGTCTTTAATAATATTATAAGAATAGTCATCAGTTTGCCCATAATCATATCCTTCTTTAATACCAGCCCCAGCCATCCATGTAGTAAAACAACGACCATGATGGTCTCTGCCATGATTATCTTTAGTTAGCTTTCCTTGGGAGTAGATAGTACGTCCAAATTCTCCACCACATACAACAAGAGTGTCATCAAACATCCCTCTTTCCTTGAGGTCTTTAATTAATCCTGCACATGGCTGATCAATATCCTCGCACTGCTGTCTGATTTTTGAAGGTAAACTACCATGTTGGTCCCAACCACGATGGAACAACTGCATGAAGCGCACTCCTTTTTCAGCCATCCTGCGAGCAAGTAAACAATTTCTAGCAAAACTACCAGGCTTATCAACATTTGGCCCATATAGATCTTTGACATGTTTAGGCTCATTGGAAATATCCATTAATTCAGGAACTTCTGCCTGCATTCTGAAAGCCATTTCATATTGAGAAATCCTGGTTTGAGTCTCTGGATCATTAAACTTATCGTGAGTTTTAGAATTCAACTTTTGTAAACCGTCTAACATGCCACGTCGCATATCACGATCTATTCCAGGAGGGTTATCAAGATAAAGCACCGGCTCACCAGATGACCGTAATTTAACTCCCTGATGCTTTGAAGGGAGAAAACCACTTCCCCACAAGCGATCATAAAGTGCCTGTAATTGCCCCCTACCTCGAGAAATCATAACAACATAAGAGGGCATATTTTCATTCTCACTGCCTAGACCATAACTAAGCCATGAACCCATACTTGGTTTTCCCGGCGGTTGAACCCCTGTGTTTATAAATGTTATCGCAGGATCATGATTAATTGCCTCAGTATTCATTGACCTAATTATTGTTATATCGTCAACAATTCCTGCAGTATGAGGAAGCAAATCCTTATTAACCCAAGTTCCATGTTTACCAAATTTTTCAAATTCGAACATTGGCGCTACGCAAGGGAAGGATTTCTGACCACTGGTCATTCCGGTGATTCTTTGCCCTTGTCTTATAGAGTCCGGAAGCTCTTGCCCGTGAATTTTACGAAGAGCTGGCTTGTAATCGAATAAATCAATATGAGACGGGCCTCCAGGAAAAAAAAGGTATATAGCCCGCTTAGCTTTAGGTGCAAAATTTGGAAACCCTTCAAGTCCAGATGCAGCATTAGCAGAACCTATCAAATCAGGACTCCACAGACTACTTAGTGCTGCCGCACCCATTCCGTGACCAGTGCTTAATAAAAAGTTTCTACGATTAAAGTCATCCATCATATTATTCATAATCAATTAAGTTTTAACCACGCGTCAGGGTTTCATCCATATTGAGTAATATTTGAGCTACTACTGACCAAGAGGCGTGTTCCACTAGGTCTATACTTTCATCTCTTTTAAATTCACCAACGGATAAAAATTGCTTAGCCTTTTCTTTATCGGATCCAAATGAAGTGATTTGATTTTTTAGAACATTTTTAATTACTGACAATTCCTCCTCAGTGGCATCTCTTGATAGAACAACTTTAAAGCCATAATTGATTCTCGAAACATCATCTTTACCGCCCTTTATAATCATATTTTGTGCAAATGCCCTCGCTGCCTCTACGAATTGAGGGTCATTTAAAACAACCAACGCTTGAAGAGGCGTATTGGTAACAGGCCTCTGAATCATACATTTCTCCCTAGTTGGAGCATCAAATATCAGCATGTTCGGCATTGGAGCAGAACGTTTCCAATAAGTATAAATCGACCGCCTATACAAATTGTCACCTGAGTCCCTCTTGTAGCGTAGCCCTCCATTCAATGAAACTTCATTCCATATGTTTGCAGGTTGGTATGGTTTTACACTAGCACCTCCCACTGAATTTACCAAGAGCCCTGAAAAGGAAAGAGCTGCATCCCTAATGAATTCACCTTGCAAGCGAAACCTCGGAGACCTTGATAATAAAATATTTTCAGGGTCATTTTTTTCTGCAATTGGAAGAATTCTGGATTCCTGTCGGTATGTAGCTGATGTCACGATCTGACGAATGGTTCTCTTGACGTTCCAGCCATTTTTCACAAAATCATTAGCTAACCAATCTAAGAGCTCTGGGTGAGTAGGAGGCGATCCTTGGTTACCAAAATCATCAGGCGTTTTTACAATTCCCCTGCCAAAAAACATGGCCCAATATCTATTAACCGCGACTCTGGCTGTAAGCGGGTGAGAAGGATCAGTAAGCCATTTGGCAAAGCCCAATCTATTAGCAGGTGCATCAGCTGATAGTTTGGGAAGAATTGAAGGCACTCCTGGATTAATCACTGCATTTTCACCTTCCTTTATAGGTTGGTCATATTGTCCTCGATTAAGAATATAAGTTACCCTTTGTTTAGACTCAGGATTGTCCTGCATGATCATTGAGGTCAATTTACTGTCTACAGAAAGACCTGCTTTTTTCTTATTTAGCTCAGCCCTAATACTGGCGAGTCTCTTATACTCCTCATCGTTAATAGTAAGGTAATAATTAAGAAGAGTCATTTTTTGCTCTTTACTACGCTCTTTCTTATTTATGGCTAAAATGCTTTTAATCGGATCACCCCCAATATTCTTAATATCGTTTTCACTAAGAGCCTTGTCGTAAATTCTTAATTCATCCAAATCGCCTTTGAAAAAACTAGAACTTGAACGACTTCCTATTTTAAAAGGAGTATTAGTGATAATAGAATCCTTTAAAGAGTCCTGCTCCACTTTGTTTCCAACTAATTTACCATCTATGTAAATTTTTATTCCTGAAGCCTTGGAAGAACCATCATAGGTGACAACAACATGCTGCCATTTATTAACTTCAAGTTGCTTATCAGAAACCACTTTCAACGCATTATCAGGCCAACTACTTACAATGTGAGTTCCAATGGAACGATTCTGTAGCCAAAAGTCATAACCTCGATATTTATTGGCGTCATCCATACGAGCAATAATGGATCCACTTCCATCTGCTGGTAACTTTAACCATGCCGCAAATGTGAATTGCGAATCCTGTTCAAGGTCTGGCCAATCACTAAAAGAAAAGGACGTTTTTCCATCAAAAGTCAGTCCCGATTCCTCTCCACGCTTAACAGCCACCAATTTACCTGAAAGCTTTCCAATGCCACCTCCAATTTCAGCATTAATAGATTCTCCAGACGTTTCATTGAGTGGGAAATAATGTTTGATACCGGCCGGGTCCAGAAACGAATCATCAACACTTTTTTCAGCGTCCCTCAACCAATTTACATATTTGGGTATAACTGATCTCTTATAACCTTCTATTTTATTATCTTCATATTTAATTCTTTTTGTCAGTTCCTCTATTTTTTTTGCCTTTTTTTTGTCTGGCACATTGACTACTGGCGCTTGGTTACCATTTCTCGTCTGCATACCTGGATCAGTGGTATTATTAAAGTAAGCAAACATCTGAAAATACTCTTTTTGAGTAATAGGATCATATTTATGGTCATGGCACTGACTACATTCCATAGTCAGTCCCATCCATACATTTGATGTGGTCTTAACTCGGTCAACAACATACTCTACCCGCAACTCTTCAGCTATTGCCCCACCCTCATCAGAAGTAGCATGATTCCGATTGAAACCTGATGCAATTTTCTGATCAACTGTAGAATTAGGTAATAAATCTCCAGCAATCTGCTCAACAGTGAATTGATTGAAAGGCATATTAGAGTTGTATGCATTGATAACCCAATCTC
>JAOFDG010000067.1 GCA_028033615.1 Verrucomicrobiales bacterium
TGCTTGCCGGCCCAGTTGCAGCTCCCACTTCATATAAAGACACAGCCATAGCCGATATTCTACCTGTGAAAATTGGAGCTGGAAGCTGGAACCCGATTGCTAATGGAACACACCCTGTAGTGACTTCTGCTGGTAGACTAAGTCAATCAACGTCTCTTTCCCTTTCAGACGATACAACTGATAGAATTTGGCAAAAAGTAAACCGTATGCACCAGCTACCTCCTCTTGATGGTGCAAAGGCTGGGGCTACTGTCCTCCTAAGCCATTCTGGATCACCCGAGGGCTTTGATCAGTACCCTTTAGTCGCATGGCAGCGATACGGAACCGGCAAAAGCTTATTTGTGGGCACTGAAGACCTTTGGAGAATGAGACTAGAAGTTGGTGATAGATATCATGCTAGGTTCTGGGGTCAAACGATACAGTTCCTCACACTTTCAAGACTCCTTGGTCAAAACAAACAGATAACGATTGAAACTGACCGTTCTAGCTTCAGTGAAGGTGATACAGTTCAAATATACGCTAACGTTCTCTCGGAGTCCTTTGAACCTGTTACCGACATAGAACAATACACAGTATTCATTGAGCCTAAAGGTTCACCTGACTCCTCATCAGAAATTCAACTGAGTCCAGTGCCCGAGACGGATGGACTATTTTCTGGCTCTTATGTTGCTGGAGAAGACGGCTATTATGTTCTTAAAGCAAGCCCTTCAGACGAGAGTCGAGCTAATACTCCTGAATTTGAGGTTGCCACTATAAATCCAGAGGATAGAGAGACCGGATCTAGACCAGACATTGCTCAAGAAATGGCAGAAATTTCAGGGGGTAAATTTTTGAGTCAACAAGACCTACAGGCTTTCATAGATACATTCGATAATGAACTTCCAAGAGAAAGCGAAGTGGAAATCATAGAAGAACTTTGGGATAAAGAAATTTTATTTCTCTTAGTACTAATCTTTGCAGGAACCGAATGGTTCTTCAGAAGAAGAGAAAACCTCGTATAAAAACTTTCTAAAATAAAATGCAACAAGGATACCAGTTAAATATCAATGATAAGCTCAAGGCTGCTTGGAGTAGAGAGCAACGATTCATTAACACCAGGGGCTTGGTAAGATCTATAATCTGGATTGTTTCCCTGATTATCACCTCTCTGATTATTGACATCCTAATTTGGAAAGGGCTCGGTGATAACAATTACGGACTATTTCTAACGTTCATTAATGTAGGAATTGTTGCTTATGTTATTTATAATGAATGGTGGAAACATCGTAAAAGTTATGACCCTGTTAGAACTGCCCTTCAAGTTGAATCAAAGAATCCAGGTTTATCCTCAATACTCATTACTTATACGGAACTTTCGGATGAAAGTTCAGAGGCGAAAGCTCCTAAAGAAATAATTAAAGCGATCGAAGATAAGGCCAACGAAAAAACAAAATCTTTAGATTTTCAGGAAATTGTACCTTGGGGACAAATATGGAGAATAGTTCAAGTAAGCCTAGCTTTGATAATATTCTTTGGATTAATTAGCTTCAAATGGAAGGAGCAAGTTGGCACCTTGTTTCAAAGGTTAGTCGGGCAAGACGCAAACTATCCCACAGAGACGAACATTAATACCATTCAGGTGGAAGAACAGGTGATGAAGGTAGGAACTACTTTTAAGGTTAAATCCGGAGGCTCTTTAAAAATTAAAGTTCTAACTGATGGTAAAACTGTTTCTACCGCCCAGCTTTACACAAGAACAAAAGGCATCGAAGAATGGACATCTAATCCAGTACAAATGGATCCACTAGCCAATAATAGTTTAAATTACGAAAGACAATTAGAAGAGATCACTGAAAATACAGAATTCTATATTAAGGCCAATGATGACAAAAGCGAAACTCATGAAATTCAAGTTATTAAACAACCTAGTTATAGCTATGAAGTTGAGCGAATTTTCCCTGACTATATAAATCAAAAATCTGAGGCGATTACGGAACTCAATATGGATGCCCCACAGGGAACTCAACTAAATTGGAAAATTAGTACTATAACTAAGGTTAAGGCAATGGAAGTAAGAATTGGTGAGGAAGAAACGATCAACGCTGCAATAAGTGAAGATGGAAAGCTCATCACTTTTACGAAAAAAGCAGACCAAGCATTTAATTACTCATTCCTCTGGACCGAAGGAGAAAGCGGAAAAGATTTTCAGTATGTTGATGTTCAGAACAGCGTTAAAGTTATTGATGACACTTTGCCTGAGATCCAATTAATAACTCCTAGTGCGGATAGCCTCGCCACAATTAAAAAAACTGTAGATATAAACTTCAAAGGGACAGACGATTATGGTATCGGAAAGTCTCATCTCACGTTTTCAGTCAAAAGAGACGGTAGTAAAAGTGACGGTGAAACCGAGATAATTAGAAATGAAATTCAAGACTTCGAAGGAAAGCCGTCGATAAACCATAAGTATCCTTGGAAATTATCAGAACAAATAAAAGATCTTAAACCTGGAGATCAAATTTCATATCAAATCGAAGTCCAAGACCTTTTCCCAGGTGAAAAAAAACATATCAGGCAATCAATTAGTCGAAAGATATCAATTGTCACACCCGAAAGGTATCTGCAATGGTATAGAGCTGAACTTGCAAGTCAGCAGGATCAAATTAAGAGAGCCCGCGATAGTGAGGAAACTGCATCTACTCAAGTAAAGCAATTAAGACAACAGGAAAGCGAAGAAAAATGAACAAATCATTTATAAATAAAATCTTACTTTTAATCATCACTTGCACTTTTTCATTGTGTATGATTGCTGCATCAGAAGAAGAATCGAAATCTGATTCACCGGTAAAATCTGAAGAGGCAAAGACCTTAACAGAAAAAGAAATACCTTCGATAAAATCTGCAATCAATCCAAACGCAGATTTACTTCAAACTGGACCCAGACTCTCTAAGGAAGCCCGGAGGCAAGACACTGTAGGTCGAAGAGCTAGAAATATCGCAAAAAGAATGAATTTCTTATTGTCCGACCTAGAGTCTAACGGCCTCCTAGATGAGGGTAATGGCGATCAATTAAAGGAAACTAGTAACCTCCTTCTTACTGTAGCCAGAAAAGATGTTCCGAGCGTCGCTGAAAAACTTCGGCAGGCTCAAGTAAATATAGACGGCTCATTACCTCATATCAAAGGCGCTGAAGAAGGAATAGGAAAAGTTATAACAGACCTTGATAAAGTCATCGAGGGAGCAAAATCAATTCTAGTTGATGATCGTCTTCTGAGAGAACTTACTGAAATCATAAAATCAGAGGAATTACTGAAAAAAGGTTCAATCGACTGGATTCGTAAGATGCAAGTCAATCCAGACTCAAAGAACCTTGATCGAGGACGACTTTCAAGAGTTCAAGACTCTGTCATTAATCGATACGCTGAATTCATAGATTTACTTGTTCAATCTAAAGAGGCTTCAAAAGGTACAGCTGCAGGGGAACGTTTCGAAGCCACAGAAAAGTCACTCAACGATTCAGATCCTGAAGCATTAATGTCATCCGCAGTAGACAATCTTCTTAAGGATCAAGCTCTCGCAGCGGGAACAGACCAAGGAAAGGCTATCGAAGCTCTTCGAGTTGCTCAAAAAATATTAAGTGCCGAAGAGGACAGCTTTGATGATTTAATTAATGCCATTCAACATTTAATAGCTATTCAAAGAGAATTAAAAGAAGACACTCAGCCCCCAGTCGTTGATGCAAATGCACCTAAACCAAATCTATTCAATGACAACCGATCTGAATTAGAAGCTCGGCAAATAGGTATTGCCAATGAAATTACTGACGTCAGAAAAACTCACTTACCTGATTATAAACCCAAAGAAAAACCTGAAGGACCGACTGGAGAGACCAAAGTCAGTGACACTGAAGAGGAGAAAGATATTTTTGAAGCAGCCAAGGAAGACCCTTTTGCTGATGATGACCCCTTTGCTGATGATGACCCCTTTGCACCTATAAAGCCCGGCGACTTACCCTTCGGAGTAGGACCAGAAGCTAGCTTCGAAGAAGGTATTGGTGATGCGCTTGTCGAAGCTGGTGAAGCAGCTGTGAAGGCTCACATATCAATCAATGAAGCTAAGCAGGCAGAATCTGTAGTCTTCCAAGAACAAGTGATTGCCGCACTTGAATCTGCACTAAGCTCTGCTCAAGCTGCCGATGCTTACGCTGAAGAAAATTCAGACGACGGGTTCGGTG
>JAOFDG010000068.1 GCA_028033615.1 Verrucomicrobiales bacterium
CTGTAATGGTTCTAGATATAATAGAGAAACATTAGATGTAACCTACAAAGGAAAAAATATTTCTGAGGTCCTCGAAATGTCAGTTGATGAAGCGACTCAATTCTTTTCAAAGATACCAAAGATATACACTTCCTTAAGGGCAATGGGTGAAGTTGGCTTGGGATATGTCAAATTAGGTCAACCAGCAAACACCTTATCAGGCGGTGAAGCCCAAAGATTAAAACTGGCAACAGAACTAGCAAAAACATCAACTGGAGACACTTTATATCTTCTGGATGAACCAACAACAGGCTTACATTTTTCTGATATAAATAACTTATTGTCCGTTCTCTTCAGATTACGTGACAATGGCAACACATTAATAATTATTGAGCATAATTTAGATGTTATAAAATGTGCTGATTGGATAATTGATATGGGGCCAAAGGGAGGACCAGAAGGAGGTTATATTGTTGCCGAGGGGTGTCCTAATATAATTATCAATCAAAAAAATAGTATGACAGGTAAGTTCTTAAAAAGTTTGTTATAAATCTATATTACCCTGTCATTACCACCGTCTAATGAAATTTGTGACCCTGTTGTTTTACCAAAAACATTACCACTCATAACAGATACCATGTTACCAACATCCGCTGATTTTATTTCAGTTTTCATAAGATTACGTGTCTTGTATTCATCAATTGTCAGTCCATACCTTTCTGCAGATCTTGATAAAGCTTCTGGTGTCCATAACTTTGTGTCAAAAACTGCATCGGGGTGAATTATATTACACCTGACTCCGTGTGGAGCTAATTCTAGTGCAGCGACTCTACATAATTGGGTAAGCCCAGCTTTTGCACATGAGTAACTTGAGGCGCCAGCTCCAGGGGCCATAACGTTTCTAGAACCAACAAGCACAATAGAGCTATTCAAGCCTTCTTTAAGAAATGGTATTGAATGCTTAAGAAGCATTTGATGGCTAGTAAGATTTACGGCCATAGACTTTTCCCAGTTACTCTGATCCATTTTGTCTATATAGGCACCAGCTGTAAATATACCTGCATTACTAACAAGTATATCAATCCCTCCATAGGATCTTACAATATCATCAATAACAGATTTAATTTTCGCTTCATTGGTAAGGTTAACAATTACACCATTACCCTTAATTTTATTCATCTGAGATATAATATCTGGATTTAAATCTAATCCGATTACCGTAGCTCCATCATTTAATAAGGATTCAGCACAAGCAAATCCGATGCCTGCTGCAGACCCAGTAACTATAGCAACTTTACCCTCATGAGGTAATCCATGCGTATCTTTTGATTTAAGTTTAGCTTGTTCTAGTTCCCAGTATTCGATGTCAAATAACTTCGAGGCAGACAATGCTTTCCATGAACCAAACGCCAATTCAGTTTGCTTAATTGTTTTAATAGTGTGTCGAACTATGTCCCTAATAATGGAAATCTCCTTATCGTTCTTTCCAAAGTATACAACCCCTTTATTAGGCAATATCGCCCACCTTGGAGCCGGATCAAGCATCGTTAAATTACTAGAGGCATGTCGATTAAAATATTTGGTATAATCATCTACATACTTATCAATTGAATCTACAATATTTGAGCCAATGATGGCAGGTGTTCGCTTTGTTCTAATTACATGATCAGGCGTTAAAGGCCCTCTTGTAGAAATTGATTTAATGTTTTTTAAGCATGCAAATTCAGTAGATTTGATATCGTTATCTAAGGAGGCAAGAACAGGATGGCCTCGCCACTCTGAAACTACTTTTCTTAATTGTGATAAATCATTTGGGGAAATGCCCTGTAGTTTGGAAACAGGGAGTTTCTTTTTTGCGATTTTTTTCTTTATAAATCTTTCTGCACGACTAACTAGACGAATCATCTTTTCATAAGAAGAACGATGGTCGTCGTCAAATGTGAAAATGCCATGATTCATCAAAATCATACCTTCAACCTCATTGAGTTTAGACTTTTGAATCTGTTTCCTTACTTCTTTAGCTAAATCAAAGCCAGGCATAACATAAGGAACAATAATGACTGAATCACCAAATAAGTCTGAAATATTTTTTCTACCATTAGGGCAATTTGTTAATGAAAGAATAGAGTCAGCGTGTGTGTGATCGACATATTTAGACGGTATTACTGCATGAACAATTGCTTCAATTGATGGGGTTAAAGAGTTTGGATCAAGCATGGATACACGAGATTGGCTTACCATGTTTGTATCGCTAAGACCCTCCATTAAAGACAAGGAAAGAAGATCTTGCATGTCGCATGCTGAAAAATCAGCTTCATTTATTGTAGCCAAATCACAACCACTTCCTTTAACATAAAGATACTCTTTAGAGATACCATAAAAATCTTTTTTCTTTATCTTAACAGATGTATTCCCACCTCCGTGTAAGACTAGATTAGGATTAGCTCCTAATAATCGAGATGTGTAAACTCTTTTGGCTAGTAAGGACTTGCCATATTTTTTGGCATCTTTGTCATTCCAAAGTGATTTCATGATTTATTAATTTTTGCCCATGTATCGCGAAGAGCGATGGTTCTATTAAAAACAAGTTTTTCTTTTGTCGAATCTTTAGAGTCTACACAAAAATATCCCTTTCTTTCAAATTGAAAGCTTTGGTCGATTAAGGCATCACTTAAAGATGATTCGAGCTTGCAATCTTTTAACACATTGAGAGCTTTATGGTTAAAACATTCTCTCCAATCATTTACTGCTGAAGGGTCTTCGACTGTAAATGTTCTATCGTAAAGTCTTATTTCAGCATCGATGGAATCATTGACTGGAACCCAGTGTATAGCAGCTCGTACTTTTCTACCCTCAGGGTTCTTACCTAAGGTTTCTGGATCATAGGAACATAACAACTCAATAACATTACCGGCATCATCCCTTATTACTTCATCGCATCGGATGCAATAAGAATACCTCAATCGCACCTCTGTACCTGGGCTTAATCGGTGATACTTTTTTGGGGGATTTTCCATAAAGTCATCTCGCTCAATATAAACTTCACCATCAAGTGGGATTTGTCTTTTACCTGATTCATTATCTTCAGGGTTATTGATGGCATTCATGAATTCAATATGACCTTTATTTGGCCAATTGGTGATATTTATTCTTATAGGGTCAAGAACAACCATTTTACGTTTAGCTTCCTTGTTTAATAGTTCCCTCACTGAATGCTCTAAAAGAGCAATGTCCGTGACTCCAGTAAATTTAGTAATACCTATGGTCTGACAGAATGATATTAATGATTGAGGAGGAAACCCCCTTCTGCGAAGCCCTGACAAAGTAGACATTCGAGGATCATCCCAACCATCAACATACTGGTCATTAACCATCTCTATCAATTTTCTTTTGCTTAGTAATGTAAAAGTTGGTTGAAGCTTGCTGAATTCAATTTGTCTAGGTTTGCTTTGAACAGGTAGTTTATCAATGAACCATTCATATAATGGTCTGTGCTGTTCGAATTCTAGAGTACAAAGAGAATGTGTAATTGCTTCTAAAGAATCACACTGTCCATGAGCAAAATCGTAACTTGGATAGATGCACCATTTATCACCAGTTCGATGATGAGTTGTTTTTATTATACGGTAAATCACAGGATCCCTCATATTAATATTAGGATGTGACATGTCTATCTTAGCTCTTAAAACCTTATCACCATCATCGAATGCACCTTCACGCATTTTCGAAAAAAGTTTCAGGTTATCATCAACTGATCGATTTCTATGTGGACTATCCTTACCAGGCTCAGTTAATGACCCCCTATACTCTCGAATCTCATCAGCATTAAGATCATCTACGTAAGCAATATTGTTACTTATAAGATATACAGCCCATTCATATAATTTCTCAAAGTTATCTGACGCGAAGTAAATATGCTCTCCCCAGTCAAAACCAAGCCATTTAATGTCTTTTTTTATCGATTCAACGTACTCGGTTTCCTCTTTAGTTGGGTTGGTATCATCAAAGCGCAAATGACATCTTCCACCTGAAACTTTATTTTCATTAGCAACACCAAAATTCAAACAAATAGATTTTGCGTGACCTAAATGAAGATAGCCATTTGGCTCAGGAGGAAACCTAGTTATAGAAGTAGCA
>JAOFDG010000069.1 GCA_028033615.1 Verrucomicrobiales bacterium
TGAGGTCAAATTTTACTCTCCTAATTAAAGTCTCTTTACTTGCTTCAGGCATTGGAGAAAGACCTGACCCTTTGATTCTATCATGAATAAATGCATCGATTGGATTTTTTATTTTAAAATCAGAATCCGGTTTGGGAGGGGCTTTTCCTTGAATATTTTCAAAGGCCCAATGATCTTGATAAGTTCCTCCGCTTTTTATCCATTCAGTTATTAAAGCTTTTTCTTTGTCAGATAAAACCTTTTTAGATTCGGGTGGAGGCATAATATCCTCAGGATCGTCAGACACTATTCGGTATAGCATTTCACTTTCCTCTAAATTTTCAGGATCAATAGCCTTGACCCCATCATTGTCAGCAACCGCTCCTTCTCTATTATCCAGCCTAAGACCTGCTTTGCGGTGATTGCTATCAGGTCCATGACACTCAAAACATTTACCAGATAAAATTGGTCTAATGTCTCGATTAAACTCAATTGCCCCAAAACTAGAGGAATTAAGCGATAAAAACCAAATTAAGGTCAGAAGTCTGGATGATATACTCATAGCGGCAAATATTAACTACCCTTCAACCAATAATCTGACAATGATACGCACTGAGCTCAAGTCTAGAGCATTGAAAAGGTGTGATTTTTAGAAAAAATTGTTATTCTAACTCAATTTTCAGCCTAAAAAACATGGCCAAATTAGAATCAATAGGCTGAAGTGATCGGAAAGTCTTATTTATCTTACCAGATTCATGATCAACCTTCTCTCCGATTTTTTTGAAATAATCGATTCCGCTATTCCAATTTTTCATATCAGAAGAAACTTCTAATTCAATTTTAAGACTCTCAACATCAAATCTTTGATTATAAGAAAAAGAATAATAATACTGACCACCGACCAAAATTTTGGAGATCTCATTTAAATCATAATTTTGAGAATACTCTACAGGTGATGAATTAAATGCATACTCAACTAAATTGATATAGCCATCCTGGTCTGGATCTGATTCTGGTTGAGCCACAACATCATTATTAATTTCTTCTTGGCTAAAAAATAAGCCGCTCCATTCTAAGAAACTTTTAGCCTCGTTAATCATTGTAGGAGTTCCGTTCGGCACCTTTGAAGATACCCAATTTTCTGGTGCAGAATGGTCCAAATTATTGGAAGGTTTCTTCAACACTAAAGAATAACCTTCCCCGTCAGCGGCCTCAGGCCATGGATCTGTATCGTTATATATAAAAGTCCTAACAATTGAACCGTCTTCCCATTTCATTTCAATCCTCTCACCATCATTATCCAAGTTACCTGTAAACTCCCCAATTATCTTCGAAGCATCAACTTCAGGGTATCTGGTTAAGAATGCCTCTTTATTTCCAACTATTATGACACTTTCTCCGGGACTTAAACCTAACAGATCGGATTGAGAAAAATCAAAATTAATACCATTAGAAAAGTTTACTCCTGAAAAATCAATCGGTTGATCACTGATACTTGTTAATTCTAAAAACTCGAAATCAGATCTAGAATATTGTCCCTCTGGATCTTCTTTTTCTGTGGCTTGCGACGGCCTATAATGGAGCTCACTAACTACAAAATTTGATGCAGAAGCCCGCTCACCTACTCGGTATACAACTTCATTCAAGGCAGACCACTCATTATCTCTCAATACTCTAGCTTTGAGGCGCGTACTTTTATCAATCGAAAAATCAGAAGGATCACTTGGTCTTGTTGCAACTAGTTCAAGATCGAAGCTTATGTCAGAACTCGTTCTGGCAACCTGATGAACTTCCACCGCCAAAGCATTCTCACCTTCTTTGAAAAGTTCTATTGGGATATTTTCTTTAATATTAAATACAGCTTCTTCTGATCCACCTACACCCTCAGTCGCGAGCGTTTCATAATTAATTTCTCCTTCCGGCATACCAACCCTCCAAACTTCTACTCCGTTCAAATACACTACAGCACCGTCATCTTTTCTTATTGCCAGTTTAACACTTATTAATTCTTCAGCTTCAGTTACTATAAATTTCTTTCTAAAATATGTAGTAATGTGCTTACTACTACCACTATCACCATAAGAGAGTATAGTTCCTTCAGCACCTTCCCTGCCATCTCCGTAACCAAGTTCAGCAACTCCTTCTTCCCAAGATGAGTCATCAAATTCAGGTAATCTCCAACTGATCTCCTTATCAGAACCATCATCTAAATACTTCCAAAGAGATTCCTTACTTATAAGATTAATATCAACAGTGGCACCATTAATAAAGAAAGCGTCAGGATTTACAGTACCTCCAATTAACCTCGGATCACTTCCATCTACGGTTAAATAAATTTCACCATCCTCTGAAATTATTACTGGGCTAAATCCAGGATTGACGGAATTAATTATTTTTTCATATTTGGGCGCTTCAACATTATACCAACCTTTTTGCCTAAACTGATCTAAAAGTATATCCGTCCTATCAGGCCAAAATACTTCTTTCATATAATTCCATTCTTCAAGCCATTCTTCATCTCTCCCCCAAGGCAACGATCGACCTGATGATGGCTGCCACCTTGCCGTCTCGGGAATAATGGCGTCATAAATCTCATTCATTCTATAATCATGAAATGGGAGAGGCCCATTAGAACTCAATACTCCATCGTTAAAGCAATGCTTATAAACGCGATCCTTAAAAAAGACGCGAAACTCATCATCTCTCATTAAGGCAGAAAAAATACCATCTGGAGCGCCAAGGTTTAGATTATTTACCTCGACGTCATAAAGCATGACATCACAATCCCAAGAATAAAAACGCCAGCCACCGCGACCCGGATATTTTGGCCCAGCAGCCATCCAGTTATGTCTAGCCGTCCAATCCCAATCATTACCACAATAAAAGTATAACAACTGATTATCAGCAAGGTTGCCCCAATTAATCCAGTCCCTTGATTTTATTCCTCCTGTAGAAGCTGCAGACTTCACTTCTCTCCAAGTGTCATTCCAATCATCCCCAGCCCCATGATTACTACCATTTCTTCCAGAATTAGTATAATGATAGTCTTCAGAGTCCCCACCAAAGTACTTATCAAGATAGTTGTGCATCGGCCTTTCATGAACATGGTAAAGTCCGTGGTAAGCTCCATTAAGATAACAATGAACAAATCTTCCATGTATTGACGTGTGGCCCATAACCATTTCCATGTCACTTACCCAGCGGTTACGTACGTACTGAGCGTCTCCCTGCCTTTTCCGGCCGGGAGGATTACCAGGATTAGCCATCCAATAGAAATTATCATGTGATCCACTTCTCAATTGGATCACATCAAAAACTTCACTAGCACCGGAGGTGTAAGGATGGTCTGCAAATAAAGGATACCTCAGCTTCGAAGAACCATATCTCGATCTAAAGTAACACCTAAAATTGTTTTTAGCTGAACCAACACTAGCTCCGCCAACAATCTTCATACCACAATCGATACCAAATCCTGTCTCTGATCCATCTATACTTATTAGCTCTAAATTAGCTTCACCCTCAGAACCGGACATACCTCCCTGCTTGGTTATTGAAATAGCTGGTAAAGATAATAACCCTTTATTAATCAGAGGTCCGTACTTAGGATGATTTTTGATGGATGATTGAAAACGCGATTGACCCACTACTCCAGTCAATTGAGGATCTGAAGTTCCATTCACCCAGATATAGGTGTGAGTACTTACAGGTGACGAAGCGACCGAAGAGTTAAACGCCATAGCTCTTACCGTCCTTACTCCCCTTTTACCTGAACTAGAAGCTGGTGTTAACCGTATAGGATCTATATAGATTTGACTTCTATCATTGGGTTTAGCTCCATTCGTTGTATAACGGATAACTGACTCTGGAACTGTTGAGCTTAGCTCAAGGTCAAGTGGTTCGTCATAGTAACCACGACCATGACTAAAAACAACCTCGTTCGAAACGTTCACGGCCGTATCTGAATTTTTTTGACCTGGAGTTGGATCTATCAAATAACCAGTTTCGCTTGCAGCGACATTATATCCATATGAAACATCAACTATCTGTTCAGGAAATTCTATTATATCGGCAACCGTTTCTCCATCTGGTTTAACTAGAAAAAGAGATTCTCCGATACTTGAA
>JAOFDG010000007.1 GCA_028033615.1 Verrucomicrobiales bacterium
GCTACTCCTGTGAACTCAGTTCTTCCTGGAAGGCGCCATAATCCTCCAAAAAAAGATTCTGGAATAAGAGCACTAGCTGTTTACAATCCTCTTCATTATCAGGAATTGCCCGAACTTTTCATGGATTATATATCCAGTCTCACTGGAAAATCACCCTCGACTACTGGAGCCGGATCTGAAGGAGCATTAACAAAGGGCCCATTTAATGCGTTGCCTCCAATTATCGATCTTAACAATGCGCTTACATCTGCAATTCTAACTAGACAACCTCACTTCATCAGTGCGGCTGGTTACGTTGGACCAAACTTTCGCGTAGACCACGACATCAGCCTTATCATCCCTGAAATATGGTCGCGAATGAAAATCAATGAAAGGGATCCTGAAAAAATGATAACTGAAGGGCTCTTAGAACCTTGTTGTGAAATCAAAGGATTCGTAGGCACTGAGAGATTAGGTTACCGAATCACTCAGAAATTTGTTACAAGGTATTTTGGTAGAGTATTTGCAGACCCTGCAAGCATTTTCACTGAAGAAATGCTAAGACCAGAGCTTCAGGATAATGAATCATTCGCCGATGGTCTCAGCAATATAATAGAAACACAGAGAAAAGTAGCACAACTGTACTTCGAAGATGAAAGCTACAATTATGCATGCCCTCCACTAAAAGCCTTACTCAAAATTATGGCTGACCCAGAGGAGGAGAAGAACTTAAAAAGTCTCGAAGTGCGGTCACTATTTGATCCCGAAAGACTTATTAATAGCGATTGGTATAGAAAAAGAATTGAAGCAAAGTGTACGGTAGATCAACGATTGTGGGAAAAACATTATAGTGCCCTCAAAAAATTCAACACTGATTCAATTTATACCGATGAGCAAGAAAAGTTAAATATTCCAGGAAAAATTATTTCTGTAAAAGAAAATATAGCAGCCACGAAAGATTCTTCCTATCTAGATTCCTTAATAGGAACAATAGGCGTTGACCCAACTGTCATCTAGTTTTTAAATCAAGAAGTCATCAATAATAAAAGTCTAACAAAACCTTGAAGGTGACATGGTTTTTAAATCAAATTTATTTGTATTACCACAAATAATATCTGCCATTAATTTTCCGGTAATAGGACCAAGGCTTAACCCCATCATTGCATGACCAGTAGCTATAAAAACACCTTTGCATTCAGGTCCTGCCGGCCCTATGTAAGGAAGACCATCTGGAGAACAAGGCCTGAGACCAGACCATTGTTTCACCCCGGAAAAATCATTTTTTTGAAATTGAGGGAAATACTTTGGAATAGACTTAAGTATTCCGTTCACTCTTCGCGGATTAACTTTTAGATCATTATCCCCAAGTTCCATCGTGCCAGCAAATCGGAGAGAACCATTGAAGGGCGTCACAGCAACTCGGGCTTCGTTAAGAATAGAACAAATTGAAGGTAATTGAACTGGCTCAGTTAATGTCATCGAATATCCTTTTCCTGCAATTAATGGTAATTTCAGGCCTAAACTATTAGCCAAGCTTGATGACCATGAACCTCCGGCGATAACAAACTGATCGGCATCAATAAGCTGAACTGATGATGGCTCTACATCTTTATTAATTTGAAAACACTCTACAGATCTTGCTCTACCGGACTCAAAGATAAATTTTTTTGCAGACAGATTATAATGTATATCAGCCCCCATTTTTATTACCTTTTCTTTGAGCTGTGATAAGAAAGCTCCAGGGTTCATGTGACAGTCTTGCTTAAACCACACTGCCCCTTGAACATTCATTTCAATTTCTGGATCAATTTTAGCTAATCTCTTTGAATCACATAACTCAATATCTAGACCTAATTCCTTCGCATCTTCTGCCAGTTCGGATTCTTCATTAAGCGCTCTGGACGTTTTGCAGAGCATCAATAGACCGTTTTTACTTAGGACGTATGACCCATCAGAGGCAAGTTCCACAAAAAGCTCACGACTATGTAGATTTAAATCTCTTATCAACTCTCGACTTTTAAAAACATGGCTCTTGTTGGCTGATTTCCAAAAAAGATATAACCATCTAAACATATCAGCATTAGGCCTTAAACGTATAGAAAAAGGGCTCTCTGGATTAAGCATCCAGCGAAGGCCAAGGGAAATCATGCCCGGCGCAGCTAGAGGGACAAAATGACTAGGAACAACCATTCCAGCATTCTCGGCTGAACAGTTGTCTACATTCTCAGGTCCACGCTCAATAAGAACAACTTTCTTACCTGCGATCAATGAATAATAAGCTATACAAAGACCAATGACACCACCCCCAATAATCAATACCTTTTGATCTTTTGGCCTGTTATTAATTGATGAAGTCATTTAATATGAAAAATCTCAAAATAAATTAGTCGATAATAAAATATATTTCGAATGAATAAACCGAAAATAAAAAAGCATATAATTCCTTTAATTGTCATCTGGGTTTTGACAATCAAAGTTTCAATAGGATTAGAAAAACCAAATATTCTTTTCATTGCAATTGATGACCAAAATGACTGGATCGGATGTCTAGGTGGTCACCCTCAAGTAAAGACACCTAATATCGATAAATTAGCAGAAAATGGAACTGTCTTCTTAAATGCTCATTGTCAGTCACCTTTGTGTAATCCATCAAGAACAAGTCTAATGACTGGCTTGAGACCAACGACAACAGGCATTTATGGACTTGCCCCATGGTTTCGGAAAGTAGCCTCAATGAAAGACCTTGTGACCCTTCCTCAGCATTTCCAAAATCATGGATATTTAACAATGTGCGCTGGAAAGATATATCATGGACGCTATGGAAGGGAAAATGGAAAAAATCAAGAGTTTGATGTTATTGGACCAGCCGCTTCAGCCGCTCCTTTTCCAAAGCAAAGGCTTGTAGGGAAAACTCCTCAAAATCATAAGCTCGTAGATTGGGGGAATTTTCCTCACAGAGATGATGAAAAAGGAGACTTCAGAATTGCAAATTGGGGCATTGAAAAACTCAATTCTCAACCTAAAGAACCTTTCTTTTTAGCATTAGGTTTTTTTCTCCCGCATGTACCATGCTTTGCTACTCAAAAATGGTTTGATCTCTATCCCGAAAATGAAATCAAACCTCCTCAAACAATAAGAAATGATAGGTTAGATACACCAAGATTTTCATGGTACTTACATTGGAAACTTCCAGAAGTACGACTAAAGTTTTTAGAGGAAAAAAATGAATGGGTTAATCTCACGAGATCTTACATGGCTTGTACAAGTTTTGTCGATCACCAGATTGGCAGAGTGATTGATGCTCTTAAAAAGAATGACCAAGCTAAAAATACCATAATTGTTTTATGGTCAGATCATGGATGGCATATAGGAGAAAAAGAAATCACCGGTAAAAATACTCTTTGGGATGATGGAACACGGGTACCTTTAATTTTTTCAGGCCCAGGTATTAAGAAAGGACGATGCAAACAACCCGTAGAACTTCTCGATATATTTCCAACTCTTAACGAAATGTGTAATCTACCAAGCTTAAATCACTTGGAGGGCCTAAGTTTAAAACCTCAACTAACCAACTTTAAAACTAAAAGACTAAAGCCAGCAATCACGTGTCATAACCATGACAATAATGCCGTCCGCTCAGAAAATTGGAGATATATTCTTTATGCAGATGGAAGTGAAGAATTTTATGATATGAAAAATGATCCAAACGAATGGAAAAATTTAGCATCAAATAAAAAATACAAAGAGCTGATGATAGAACATAGGAAGTGGATTCCAGAAAAAAATCAAAAACCTGCCCCTGGAAGTAAGTATAGAATACTCACATATGACAAAGAAAATGGAGAAGTTATATGGGAAGGAAAAAAAATAAAAGATACTGATTCAGTGCCCGAAATATAAAGTCCCTATTAATTAATACGAATCAATCAGAATTCCTTCAATAAAGTTGAAGTTTCAATCAGCTTCATTTTTGTTCGTTTCCCAAATAGCCAAAAATTCGCGAGCTTCGTTAGGATCATTAAGTATTAAGTGATTTTTTTTATTAATGTATGTGGCTTTTTTCTCTATTCTGAAAGTCGCCCATTGGTTTGGCGCAATTTTTTTCTGCAACTCCAAAGCAACTCTACCCATCGTCATTCGGACATTAACCTCAACTACATGCCTAAAGCGAAGGTTACCTTTAGCATCACGCCACACAAAAGCATCAACTGATACTGGACCTTGATAATCACACAAAAGTCTCTTTAGACCATCAGGAATAATTTTTTGATACCACTCCAAAAAAGAAGATTCTTTAAATAAAAATTCCGCTATTTCAGAAGACAATAGTTTACTCCATTTTGGAGCAACTTCGATACCGCGAAATCTTCCTCTATGATCATTAATTAATTTTGTTATTCCCAATAAAGAAATTTTTCCATCATTGATATGATAGTGAACCGATAAATCTTCAACTCGCGGAACCCACGGCTCAGCAACAACAAACCCGTTGTCTCTGATCATGGCCCCAAGCCAGCTCTCTAAATTATTAGTTCTATGTTTTGCAATTCTAAGGCCTTTACCGGCACATCCATAGCCAGGCTTGAAAGCAATTAAATCTCCTTTCAGATATGAAAGAGCGGTTCTCTTATCTCTGCACAATCCTCTATTTAAATCTGTAAGATTCAAATTTTCTTCGAGTTGATAACCAATTTTTTTTGATAACCAACTATTAGGAACTGGTGACCTCCACTCTTCTTTGGCTTTATCAGATACCATTTTGGAGAAAGGTTTTAAATAATCTGATGCATCCGGTGACCATGCCCAAGGACGCAGCCCACCTAGCTTTCTTTCTCCTAATTCATCAACACTAATAACATCCGGCAATTCCAAGCCTGCATGCTGCAAACTCTCAAGATGACTTAGGGAAGGCGGAGTGCGAAATAAAACGACATCATCACGCCTACTCATCGCTGTCATTAAAATTTCAAGATCATTCTCAATAGCAGACTCAAAGCGATTTATGGAAAAAAATTTTCCTATTGCATGAGTACGAACATGAACTTCTGCATTGGGATTAAACCAATGAACTACGGGTGTTCTGCCTCGAGATTGCTGAAAAACTTTTAATCTTGAAATGAATTCTGAATCAAATCCAATGTCTTTGCGCGCCTTCTCGTTGAATGGAGCAACACCTTTTGCTCTAGTCGCAGATAACGGAAAATGAATAGCGCCTGTATAAGCATCCCAATCAGACTGCCCTACTTTCTTCCAATATCTCAACCACTTTAACCCGTGCCCAACATGCTTCATCTCATCATGGTAAATTTTCTCAAGCACTAAGGCTGTGGACTTATCCCCGATGATCTTAAAATGTTCAGCATAGTACCTTGAATAATCTAAATTTGCCTGCTCGAAGGTTAAATTCATTCTTGAAATAAAATCCAATTCCGTTTCTACCGAAGCAGTAATGCGCCAAAAAAAATCATTCAGAGGAAATTCACCTAACGTAACGTTACATTCTTTCATTCTCTTAATGTAAAGTCGGGTATGAATTTGTTCTTCCCTCATTGCATCATAGAGCCCAAGTCTATACTCTTTAGGTGCATTGGGAAACTTAAGTAAAGCCAAAGCCATTAGCTCAGCAGCCAAAAGTTCATGATTAGCAAGAAAGTGAAGCATCTTACCGCGATCCTTTTCATTTTCTATACGCGTTATTCCTGGAAAATCAGCCCTTAGCCCATTAGCACTTACCTTAAGTGAATCATTTCGGCATGGAAAATTCGGAGTTTTTATGGCTTCACCTAATTTTAAATCTTCACCCCTTAGCGGACCTAGCTTAAGTTTTTCTTCCAAACTTTCTGTAAAGAGCACCCTCTCTGCAACAGAATTGATAGATTCTGTCATATGTTCAATCTGACAAAACTGCAGTTATACCCATAGACATATTACCATCTACATAGTCTAAGTCCTGAAAGTCACCATATATTTTCACATCAGAGAATCCAGCTTTTTGCAAAAGCAATTCAATCTCATACTTACCATACCAACGAATCACCGAGTTTTTAATTTCAGATTTTTCTACTATCCCATTGTCATTCAATATTTCATATCGATGTGTAACTTCCATTATTTGTTCACATCTATCTAACTCCATACATGTATGACATAAGGCTCTGCTTCCTTTTTTATTAATTATTTCATCTTTTTCCAACCTCCAAACTCCATCGAGATTTTCATGAGAAATCTCATAGAATGGATTGAAAAGACTGATGATCAAAACTCCATCCTCATTGAGATGGTTTCGAAAATTCTCAAGAGCACTCTCAGCCTTTGCACGGTCATTAATTAATTGAAAACTACCTCCTGGAAGGATCAATGAATTAAATTTCTTACCCAGATCAAAATTAACCATATCACCCTCTGTGATGTTAACTTTCAAATCCTCTTCTTTTATTTTCTTTAAACACGCATCTACCATGAAATCAGATGAATCCAATCCAGTGATATCCAGACCTTCATGAGCTAAAGGAATTAACACCCTTCCAGTACCACATCCAATATCTAAGCATTTACCACCGATTTGTTGTACCATCCCAACATAGAAGCCTATCTCATCGAGATCATCACCTCCTCTAAAAAGGTCATAAAGCTCGCCTTCCAATCCTTTGTATTTTTTAGCTGACATTCCGAGTATTCGTCCGAAATTACTTATTAGTCATCATTAATTTTAACGTTATATTCCCTCTCAATGCCAGATAGCATAGGACAAACAGAAACCCAATTCTATCATTTTAATAATAAGGAATCCCCTTTCGAGTTAAAATCAGGTGCAAAGCTCACGAGTTTTACCCTCGCTTATGAAATTTATGGTGAATTGTCAGAAAATAAAGATAACGCTATTCTGCTTTTTCATGCATTAAGTGCTAGTCAACATGCAGCAGGCACTAATGATAACGTCGAAGGTCTAACTGTGGATTGGGATAAAGAATGCCAAACTGGTTGGTGGGAAAAGTTTATTGGTTCAGGCAAAGCTTTGGACACTGACAAGCATTGTATTATTTGTGCAAACTATTTAGGAGGTTGTTACGGCTCCACAGGGCCTAGTTCAATAAATCCAGAAACAGGAAATCCTTACGGCTCTAGCTTTCCTCGAATAAGCATAAAAGATATAGTAAATTCTCAAATAGAACTAATTAATCATATTGGCATTAAAGAGCTTCATGCAACAGTAGGTAGCTCACTAGGGGGGCTAATGGCTATTAGCCTTGCTGCGCAGTACCCTAGCAAGGTCAAAAATATTGTGGTCCTTGCAAGTGGCATCAAAACATCTGTTCTTCAACGTATTCATAATCTTGAACAAATAACAGCAATCGAATCTGATGAAGATTTTGCTAATGGAGATTATTATAACGGTAACCATCCCAAAAAAGGGCTTTCGCTTGCAAGAATGATTGGACATAAGGTTTTTATATCACTTCGCACACTCGCAAGTAGGGCAAGCAAGGAAATTAAAAAGGAAGAAGACTCCTCTTGGTATCAAATACAAAGCTCTATAGAGTCTTACATGTTACACCAAGGTCAAAAATTCGTTAAACGATTTGACGCTAATACTTATCTTAGAATTTTAGACGCATGGCAAAATTTTGATATACTTGATGAATGCGGATTCAATGATTACAAGGAAATGTTTTCAAGATGTAGCCATCAGAAATATTTGATCTTTACAATAAATTCTGATGTTTGTTTCTATCCACACCATCAAGAAGAATTAAGCGCATCTCTCACTGAAGGAGGTATAGACCCAATGCATATTACAGTTCACTCAGAAAAAGGTCATGACTCATTTCTCCTTGAGCCTGAACTATTTGCTCCGCATATTAGTTATGCTTTAAACAATTAGATTCATTCTAATCAGAGCTAATAAATTTCTATACATTGAATCTAAATTCAATAACGTCCCCGTCTTTTACAACGTAATCTTTGCCCTCAATTCTTAGTTTTCCTACATCTCTTGCAGCAGATTTAGACTGATATTCGACATAGTCATCATAGTGCAGAACCTCTGCAGCTATAAATCCACGTTCAAAATCTGTATGAATTACACCAGCAGCTTCTGGAGCCTTTGCCCCCGACTTTATCGTCCATGCTCTAGTTTCTTTTTCACCAGTAGTAAGATAGGTGTTCAAACCTAGTAGATGATAAACTGAGCGAATCATTGTAGATACTCCGCTATCAGATATACCCATATCAGAAAGAAAGTCTTTTCCATCTTGTGGAGATAAGTCAATGAGTTCTTCCTCAATTCTTGCAGAAATGACTATTGCCTCTGCTCCATGACTATCCTTGGCATAACTCTTAACTCTAGAAACCATAGCATGCCCTTGAGGATCACTTATAGCGTTTGCAAGTTCATCCTCTGATACATTACAAGCAAAAATTGTGCGCTTAGAAGTTAACAAAAAGAATTCCTTAATTATTTCTTTTTCATCATCATTCATTTCAGCTGTGATAGCTGGCTTGCCTTGATCCAAATGAGGCAAAAGCTTATCCATTACGACCAACTCTTTTTTTGCCTCTTTGTCACCACTTTTAGCTTTTTTTTCACGAGATGTTTTTCTTTTTTCTAAGGCCGCATGATCAGCAAGAATCAACTCAGCGTTAATAATTTCAATATCCCTGAGTGGGTCAACAGTTCCAAGCTCATGAATAATATCATCATTTTCAAAACACCTCACCACTTGAACAATGGCGTCAGTTTCTCTAATATTAGCCAAAAACTTATTACCAAGACCAGCACCCTCTGAGGCCCCCTCAACCAATCCAGCAATATCAACAAATTCAATAGCAGCAGGTATTACCTTCTCTGATTTAGACATTGACCCTAATACCTCGAGTCTTGGATCTGGCACAGAAACGACACCAATATTGGGATCTATTGTGCAAAAGGGATAATTAGCGGCTTCCGCATTACGGTTTCTCGTTACTGCATTAAACAAAGTGGATTTACCTACATTAGGCATCCCTACTATTCCGGCTTTTAGCATAGGATGGTGAGACTAGACGTGAAGAGCAGTCTGCGCAAGGTTATCAGATGAACAAGCTAGATAAAATTATTTCTTACCTAGATAACACACTAAAAAATAACGAAATTCCAGATTATCCTGGAGCTCTTAATGGGCTACAGCTTAGAGGAAAGACTAATATAAAAAAAGTCGGTGCAGCAGTCGATGCCGCACTTCCAGTTATTTACAAAGCAATTGACGCCAAAGTTGACCTATTAATCGTACATCATGGAATTTTTTGGGAAGGGGCACAAAAAATCGATGGGGCTCTTTATAAAAAAATTAAAGCCTCGATTAATTCAGGAATGGCAATTTACTCTTCTCACATACCTCTTGATGTACACTCAAAATTTGGAAATAATACCTTAATGGCTAAGGCTATAGGCCTCAAAGGAGGAAAGCCATTTCTTGAATGGAAGGGATTAAAAATTGGTCTTCAGTTCGATTATAAAACAAAAAGAAAACAATTAATTAAACAAATCGAAAACTCAATTAATGGGAAAGTTCACTTAGCCCCTGGCGGAAAAGAGACAATAAAAAGCATTGGAATAATAACGGGGGGAGCAGCCTCAGAGGTCAAAGCAGCAGCGAAGGAAGGTATAGATACTTTCATAACAGGCGAAGGAGCACATCATACATTTACTCTCGCCGAAGAGCTCGGTGTTAACTTAATATATGCTGGACACTATCTAAGTGAAACTTTTGGGGTAAAAAAAATAGCTGCTCACATAGGGGAAAAATTTAAAATAAAAAATACATTTATAGATCACCCCACGGGGCTATAAAATTTTTGATTAACTGTTTAAATTCATTATGAGAATTAGCTCCAAATTCTTCAAGAAGGACCCAGTTTCCGCAGCAAAATCTTTAGTGGGCAAAAGAATGGTTTGTGGTGAGTGTTCAGGTATTGTGGTGGAAACTGAAGCATACGCTACTGAAAATGATAAAGCAGCGCACACATTTACCAAACCAAGCGCCAGAGATTTCATAAGTAATCATAAAGCTGGAGCTGCATATATTTACTTGAATTATGGTATGTATTGGATAGCAAATGTACTAGTCAAAGGGAATGAAGGAAATGGATTTATATTAATAAGAGCTATTCGACCTGATAAAGGAATAGCTCTCATGATGGAGAGACGAGGCAGGAAAAAAATAGGTGATCTGTGTTCTGGACCAGGTAAACTTACTATTGCTTTAAATATTGGAGGCGAAGATCATGGAAAATCTTTTACCAGAAACCCTAAAAATTTTTGGTTCGAAGAAACAAAAGAAATAACTACCGTGACATCTGATAAGCGTATTGGAATCAGCAGATCTAAAAGTTTACTTTGGCGATTTCTTGAGAAGGACAGCAAGTTTGTGAGCAAAAAAAAAGGCAGGTGAAATAAATCACCTGCCCATAAAATTACTGTTTAGAAAAATTATTTACCGCTATCAATATAGCTTCCAGGAGCTACTGGTGGAGTTGTTTGATAACCAGCATTTTTATTTTTACAAGCTCCCAAAGAAAGAAAGCCAATTGCTGCTGCTGCTAGTGAAATGATACGAATAATTTTCATGAATCTTATGTATTAATTAAAAAGTTATTAAAGTAGTTCGTTGTTAGAATAATATAGGCAATGTGCTTTGCAAGCTAGATCTAACGCTAGTCGTAAATAAAAACTTTAGACCCAAGGCCTAAAAAATTATAAACTTCAATTATATCCTCATTAGACATCCTAATGCATCCCATACTGTGAGGTTTTCCTAATTCATTTACATGGTTCGTGCCATGAATATATATATACCTATCGAAGGTATTTTTATTATGGTTCTCAAGCCCACTTAACCACAAAATTCTAGTTAGAATTAAATCATCTTTAACCTGATTTTTAAAGTTATAGACACCGGCAGTTCTTCTACCATTAAAAACTGTTCCTAGCGGCTCACCAGCTCCAATCTTTTGCTCTATTTCAAACTTCCCTGTAGGTGTCTTGAAACTATTCAATTCATGACCAATACCAAATCTTGAAGTCGAAACTCTGTATTCCTTACAATAATTATTGCTAGAATACAGACGTAATAGCTGTTTTTCGATTGAAACTTCAGCACTGTAAATTTCTGCAGTTTGCATCATTCTAAGGAGAAGCTAATATCTTAGTCTCGAAAAAACCTTACTAAAGAAAAAATTCATGGCATCACCTAATATAGCAATCGTGGGCATCACTGGAGCCGTGGGGCAGGAAATGTTAAATTGCTTAGAAAGCAGAGATTTTCCTATCAACGAGCTCAGACCTCTTGCCTCTCTGCGATCAGCCGGTAAAACGATTAATTTTCGCAATGAGGAAATTGTCATACAAGAACTAACAAACAAGTCATTTGAAGGTATTGATATTGCTCTTTTCAGCGCAGGAGGAAATATTTCAAAAGAATTTGGCGAATCCGCAGCAAGCGCAGGAGCTGTCGTAATCGATAACTCTTCAGCCTTCAGAATGGATGAAGGTGTACCTCTCGTAGTTCCTGAAATAAATCCTAACGATGCTCTCAACCATAATGGAATTATAGCAAACCCAAATTGTACAACGATTATAACTTTAATGGGTCTAAATCCACTTCATCAAAAGTGGAACGCTTTGAATATTATCGCTTCAAGCTATCAAGCTGTGTCAGGTAGCGGAGCCCAGGGGATTAAAGAATTAAAGTCCCAAATCTCCGCAATCCACGAAGGTAAAGAAATTGAGACCAATGTTTATCCTTGCCAGATAGCTCATAATGTTATCCCTCAAGTAGATAAATTTCTTGAAAATGGGTACACTAAAGAAGAAATGAAAATGGAGAATGAAGGACGTAAGATCTTAGACAATCCATCCCTAAAAGCTTCAGTTACATGCGTTCGAGTTCCTGTCTACCGCTCTCACTCAATTGCAGCGACAGTACAATTCGAATCCAGTCCAAATGTAGAAGAAGCAAAGATTTTAATTAAAGAAGCCGAAGGAGTTAATGTTATGGACGACCCTGTATCTGGAATTTTCCCAACAACACTCGATACGACTGAAAAAGATGAGTGCTTGGTCGGAAGATTAAGAAAAGATATTGTATTAGAAAATTCTTTGACGTTCTGGGTCGTCGGTGACCAAGTTCGAAAAGGAGCAGCACTAAATGCTGTGCAGATTGCTGAATTGCTAAAATGAAAATGGGAAATGATATTGATCTAAAGACGTTCGTCTCAGACCATAGAAAAAGAATCGATAAAGCATTAAATTCTTTTTTGCCTAAGTCTACAGTTCGCCCAAAAACTCTCCACAAATCAATGCGTTATAGCTTATTTGCAGGAGGAAAAAGGCTAAGGCCCGTGCTTTGCTTAGCCGCTTCAGAAGCTTGTGGCGGCGATTTTGCTAATGCTTTACCAGCAGCATGTGCTGTTGAATGCATTCATACTTATTCATTAATTCACGATGACCTTCCTTGCATGGATGACGATGATATGAGAAGAGGGAAACCAACTAACCATAAGGTTTTTGGAGAGCCTGTGGCAGTGCTTGCAGGCGATGCGCTCTTAACATTAGCTTTTGAAATTATAAGCTCAACGAAGCCAAACAAAAAATATAATAATAGTGATATGGTTAAAGAATTAGCTCTCATTTCAGGAAGCAAACATCTTGTGGGGGGGCAAGTCCTAGATTTGGAAGGGGAAAATGAAGAAATTAATCCGAGAACTTTACAATTCATTCACAGTAGTAAGACCGCCGCATTGCTCACAAGTTCACTTAAGCTTGGAGCCATGTCAGTAGGAGCAAGTCAAAAAGAGTTATCATCTCTTGAGGAATTTGGACAATCTACTGGTCTAGCTTTCCAAGTGATTGATGATATTCTTGATGTCACCCAATCAAGCGAGACCCTTGGCAAAAGTGCCGGTAAAGATGAGGCAGTTAATAAAGCCACTTATCCTTCTGTACATGGTCTTGAAAAATCAAAAAGAATTGCAGAAAAACTTACAGTTAAAGCTATAAATGCTCTAAAACCTTTCAAGCGTAACGGCAAGAGACTAGAAGAATTAGCTCACTACCTTCTCGACAGAGATTATTAAACGCTTATTTAGCTTGAGCACATATATCACCCATAACAGCATAAACTTCTGTACCATTTTCACTATGCTCCAAAAGGTCAGATGAAAAGGTAACTTTTTTGGGTTCTGTAAGGACAATCGTCATAGAACCACCAAAACTAAAATATCCCTTTTCTTGCCCCTTTAAAATATTGCCCTGTTGGTATGTCTGCTCTATACACCCGACACAAGTGGCACCAATCTCTAAAAGGCAAATATTACCAAAGGTATCTGATTTTAATTCAGTAATTGATCGCTTATTCTGCCAAAGATAAGAGATGTTTTTTTTCAATGCCAAAGGATTTACTGAATACAAATGTCCATTAATTAACTCAGCAGTTGAAGCCACTCCCTGACATGGAAAATGAAATCTATGGTAGTCGGTAGGACATAGCCGAGAAATGAGAGCAGAACCATATTTGAACCTCTCTGCCCTTTTCTTAGATCCTAGAAGACTGTTCAAGTCAAATGATTGACCTTTTGCCCAAATGTTTTGTTTAAAAGATAGATCTTTCACAACAATATGACGACCATCTGCAGGAAAAACTAATTCATTTTGTTCACCTGTGATCGGTCGAGATTCAGTCTTTAATTTTCTTGAGAAAAAATCATTAAAACTTCGAAATGATTCTGGCCTATCAAGAAACAAACTAGAATCCAAATTATACTCTGAGATGAAAGGAACTATTTTTTCTACCGAATGATCGGACGACATCCTAAAGCCGTACCACTTAGAGAATATCGCCCTCTTTACCGCAGCCCAAAGAGCTAATTTACCTAAAGGGTTTCCATAAATAAACTTGAGATAAGACTCTCCATATATCGCTTCAGTTTCAATTTGGCTAGTATAGCGATTGTAAAATCTTACCGAATTATTAGATCCCATGAATACATTATCGTCCATTGACGATGACATTCAATAGAGTTAGTGAAGAATGAGTTGGTGATAGATGCGAATTCGGAAAAAATTCCGCCAGGCCAGAAATTTCTAATCACCAATGAAACCTCACAAAGTTAGGTGAAAATTTAAAAGCGAAATTCTGGCCTGACGGATTTACTCTCACTCTCTGCAAATATTAAAAGCAGGGCTCATGCCAAATGTAGAATTAATCATAGAAATCTTTCATTTTTTTACATCCGCAATAATGTCGTATAAACTGTCATCTCAAACTTTTCATAATTCCCGCACTATCTGAATGCATATAAAGCTATATTTGACAGTTACTATTATCCTTTTTGGTTTATCTCCAATCGGCCATTGTATCCCACAAAACTTTGGAGGCAATCTATTCGGAGCTACTTTTGTGCCGAGAAAAATTACTAACGATTTCACCGACAAGTTAATAGCAACTTCCCTGTGGAAGGGTAATAAACTCCCTGGAGATTGGAAAAGAATACCTTCAATTGATCAGGATAACATTTTAAGACTTATCGTTAGCCCTGTTGTTTTTGGGAGCCACCCAAATTCAATTTATGCAAACTATGAGGATCAAGAACTAAGATCAATTTCAATTATGTATCTTGATTCTGAGGAATTCATCAGAAAGAAAACAAGCAATAATGTCAATGCCAACATAACAGGATTAAAAAGAGAATTCAGAAAAAATTACACCGAAATTTCCTCTAAAATCGAAGATCAATTATATAAAACTTTGAAAAGTAGACCCAGCGACGCTTATGTAGGAAATACAAAATTTCTTCGAAACTACTACAGTGATTACCAAATAAGAGATTTAACAATTCGATTATGCCTGAAAGAAGATAACAGCATCAGTCTAATTATATTGCGAAGCAAGAATGTAACCAAAAGTTACCTGAGCACTGAAGCCAAAGCACTGGATAAAAACGAACGAAGAAAGAAGTTTGAAAAAAATGTTTTAATTACTAATAACGGCGATCGAAATATAATTGATATACCAATTTTCCAACAAGGAAGACGCCCTTATTGTGCAGTGAACACTCTTGGAATGGCCACTTACTATCTAGGTCTAAGGATGAGTACAGACGCTTTGGCTGCTGGAGCTAAGTTTCGATACATGTATTCAGCTAAAGGCTCAAAAATGCTAGACTTATATCGAGCCGCTGCTGAAGAAAGTAAAGCTACACTTCAGAGAGGCAGGAGCTTTGATTTTAAAAGAGCGCAAAAATATCTTGAAAAAGGACTTCCTATAATTGTATGGAGAAGGTTTAGCTTTTATAGAGATCAACTTCACTCTGCTGCAGCGAAAGGAGCCAAGCTTCCTGCACCAACAAAAGAAGATCGTAGCCAATGGCCAATATCAAAAGACGACCCGGGACATGCATCTGTAATTACTGGTTTTAATAAAGATACAGGGGAGGTCATCTTCATGGAAAGCTGGGGTGAAAATGCTCGTAATAAGAGAATGTTAGCTAATGAACTTGAAGCGACAAGTTACGCTACATTTTACTTTAAAATATAAATCAATATTCTTTTCTAATACTATTTAACCGTTAATTGATCTAACCTGAGTCTCTCACGCTCATCAAATAGTTTTTTTGATACCATTTTGACTGCAATCATACTACCAAATCCGCAGCCAACAGCAATTAGTAGCCATATAACAACCTGATATCTTACAGCGTCATCAGGTGAATTACCTGCAAGTATTTGTCCAGTCATCATACCAGGCAAACTAACGACACCTGCAATAGCCATGGAATTGATGACAGGCATTAACCCAGACCTTAAAGAGTCTTTTACAATATCTTTAATTGCATCATTAGCGGTTTCCCCAATAATTAGTCTCGCCTCAATTGTATCGCGATCATTCCAGACATTTGTTGTGAACCTATCAATACTCAAAGATACTGCAGTCATAGTATTTCCTAATAACATTCCAAGAACGGGTATAGCATATCTTGGGTCCCACCAATTCTCAGCCTTGATTATGGCGATAAGTCCAAAAACTGACACCGCAAAAGAGGAAACGAACATAGAAGAGGTCCCAATGCCATAAGACCAAAAACCTTTTATCTTATACTTCTGCCTAGAAGAAACTTCCTTCCCTGCAACTAGTAGCATAACAAGCGCAATAAGAATAACTGGTAAAGGATGATCAATTTCAAAAATATATACTAAAATCAAGCCAACTAAGAATAATTGAATCACCATTCGAAGAGAAGAAATCAAAAGTGATTTGGCTATCCCCAGATCAGCCTTCCAAGTAAAAAATCCGAGTGCAACGATTAGCAGACCTGCCAAACAAATTCTTTCATTAGAAAGGGATATTATCTCTTGAGAACTAGCTGTCATAACTCAATAAGAGATTTATTTTTCATAACTAGTTGATTTTGGCTCACGCGCTCTAATTGAGATTGATCATGAGTTATCCAAATAGCTGCTGCATCTTGGTTTTTACAGTAATTCTTTATAAGGGTTTCAACCAAAGAGGCAGTCAAGTTATCCAAGTTTGCTGTAGGCTCATCTAATAACAATACTTCTGGTGAACCAGATAAAAGGCGTGCAAGTGCTAACCTTTGTTTTTCACCCGATGAAAGCCTAGACACTTCACTATCAAATATTGTCATATCCAAAAAACCGAAATCTTCTAGTTCACAATCCTCAATAGAACTGAAATGCTGACTTACCTTAGGGTACCACCATCTAGATTCAGCAGGCAAGTAACCCACTTTCTTACGCCATACAGGCCCTGAAAATTCTTCCCTTTTTTTTTCGTTAATTAAAACTATTCCCTGACTTTGATCTAAGTCGGCAATTGCTCTTAGTAGTAAAGTCTTACCTGTACCAGAACGCCCAGAGAGACCCATACATTCTCCAGAATTGACATTAAAACTCATAGGATTCCAGTCTAGGAATCTCAACTCTTGGACCTTTAACACAAAAACAAATAGAGCGCAGTTCAGACAAACTCAAGATAACAGGCAAAGATTATTAATGAATTTCAAACATTATGCTAAAATACTTGGCGTGAGGCTTGCTGATCCTGTATTCGAAACTAATATAAAGTCTCCATATTCCTAAGAAACGCTACAAATCTAAAAATTATAATATAACATGAGCATGTATCTAGAATACATTAAAGAAATTGAGGATCGAAAACCTCAAGGTTTACATCCTAAACCAATTGATAGTGGCAAGCTTACAGCCGAAATTATTACTCAAATAAAAGATCTACATAATGAACACAGGAGTGAATCTCTTAACTTTTTAATTTATAATACACTCCCTGGAACAACCGATGCCGCAGGAGAAAAAGCTAATTTCTTAGGAGAAATAATTTTGGGTGATTCTATTGTGGAAGAAATTTCACAAGCATTTGCTTTCGAACTTTTATCCCAAATGAAAGGAGGCCCGTCCGTAGAAGTTCTTCTTAATTTGGCCCTTAGCGATGAAATACCAATTGCTGAGAAAGCGGCAAAGGTACTGAAAACTCAAATTTTCTTATATGAGGCAGACACTGAACGACTCAAAATAGCTTTTGAAGAAGGGAATAAGATTGCCAAGGAAGTTCTTGAAAGTTATGCCAAAGCAGAATTCTTCACAAAACTTCCAGAGTTGGCAGAAAAAATCGAAATAGTAACCTACATCGCTGGAGAGGGAGATATCTCCACTGATTTACTTTCTCCAGGAAAGGAGGCGCATTCTCGATCTGATCGAGAACTACATGGAAAGTGTATGATCTCTGAAGCTGCACAGAATGAAATTAAAGCGCTTCAAAAACAACACCCTAACAAAAGTGTTATGCTAATTGCAGAGAAAGGCACGATGGGAGTTGGGTCTTCGAGAATGTCAGGCATGAATAACGTCGCATTATGGACAGGTAAACAAGCAAGCCCCTATGTTCCATTTGTAAATATTTTTCCTATCGTTGCAGGAACAAACGGTATCTCACCAATATTTTTAACGACAGTCAGCGTAACTGGCGGAATTGGCATCGACCTAAAAAACTGGGTTAAAAAGTTAGATGAAAAAGGAGAACCCGTCCTAGATGAAAAAGGAGAACCCGTATTAGAGCAAGTCTACTCTGTAGAAACGGGAACCACTTTGACTATCAATACCAAAACAAAAAAATTATATAGTGAAGAAACAGAATTGGTTGATATCTCTTCAGCGTTAACTCCTCAAAAATTAGAATTTATAAAATCGGGAGGGTCATATGCAGTTGTTTTTGGTAAAAAACTCCAAAGCTATGCAGCTAGAACGTTAGGATTAGAATTAGAACCTGTCTTTGCTAAGGCCAGAGAAATTTCGCATCAAGGGCAAGGCCTAACCGCAGTAGAAAAAATCTTTAACAAGAATGCAGTTGGATTAACTGAAGGAATAATCTTACACGCTGGTTCTGATGTCAGGGTAGAAGTTAACATAGTAGGATCACAAGATACAACGGGCCTCATGACCTCTCAAGAATTAGAGTCCATGGCAGCGACTATTATTTCACCTATTATTGATGCAGCTTATCAATCAGGTTGCCATACTGCTTCAGTATGGGACAAAAGAGCACAGGCCAACATTCCAAAACTCATGAGTTTCATGAATAGGTTTGGACTCATTACGGCACGAGATCCAAAAGGCGAATATCACGCTATGACCGACGTCATACATAAGGTCTTAAATGATATCACTGTTAACGAATGGGCTATAATAATTGGTGGTGATTCTCATACCAGAATGTCTAAAGGAATCGCCTTTGGGGCCGATTCTGGAACTGTAGCCCTCGCCCTAGCTACAGGTGAAGCCACGATGCCTATTCCGGAATCCGTAAAAGTTACCTTTAAAGGAGACCTTAAACCTTATATGGATTTTCGTGATGTAGTTCATGCAACACAATCTCAAATGTTGAAAAAGTTCGGTGAGAACGTCTTCCAAGGAAGAGTGATAGAGGTTCACATTGGAACATTGCCCTCAGACCAAGCTTTTACCTTTACGGACTGGACTGCAGAAATGAAGGCAAAAGCTTCAATATGCATTTCTCAGGATGAAACGTTAATAGATTCACTAAAAATCGCTATAGGTCGAATTCAAATAATGATCGATAAGGGGATGGATAATGAAAAACAGGTTTTACAAGCTTTAATTGATCAAGCGAACGAAAGAATTTTAGAAATAACATCGGGTGAGAAACCAGCCATAACACCTGATTCAAATGCCAAGTATTTTGCAGAATTTGTCGTCGACTTAAATCAAATCGTTGAGCCAATGATCGCCGACCCTGATGTCCATAATGAGGATATTTCAAAACGCTACACTCACGATACGATTAGGGCTCTTTCTTATTACGAAGGAGAAAAAAAAGTGGACCTTGGCTTCGTAGGTTCATGCATGGTGCATAAGGGTGATTTAAAAATCGTTGCCCAAATGCTTAAGAATCTTGAAAAGAAAAGAGGTGAAGTCGATTTTAAAGCTCCGCTAGTGGTTGCAGCCCCTACTTACAACATCATTGAAGAGCTCAAAGACGAGGGAGATTGGAATATATTACAAAAATATTCTGGGTTTGAATTTAATGACAACGACCCCAAAAATTCAGCACGACTAGAATACGATAACATGATGTATCTGGAAAGACCAGGTTGTAATCTATGTATGGGAAATCAAGAAAAAGCTGAAAAAGGCGATACAGTTATGGCAACATCAACCAGACTCTTCCAAGGAAGAGTTGTTGAAGACTCAGAACGAAAAAAAGGCGAGTCATTACTTTCTTCCACGCCGGTTGTAGTGCTTTCCGCAATACTTGGAAGAACACCAAGTTTTCAAGAATATGAAGTTGCAGTTGAGGGGGTCAACCTGACAAAGTTTTCTCCACCTGTAGAGGATTTAATCACGAGTTCATAAAATATATTATTTAAATCTGAAGCTTGAGTTATACTTAAATCTTTAATTAAGTAAGAGATATTCCTTTTGTCTCAATCTTAATTTTTCCTTCTTTGTAAAGCTTTCCAACTGCTTGCTTAAAAACTTTTTTACTCATTCCTGTGAATTCTTTAATAGATTCAGGTGAACTCTTATCATGAACTCCAAGAAATTTTTCATCTGTTAATTTTAAAGAATTCAACAGTTGATCAGCTGCACTTGCAATCCTGGAATACCCTGGAGGCTCTAAACTTAAATCAAGCAGACCGTCTTCTCTTATCCGGTTGACATAGCATTCTAACCTTTGTCCTGAATCTGCTAAATTAGTAGCATCCCTTCCCTTAAAGAAACCCCAAAAGGCACCATTAACAATTGCTCGAATTCCAATGTCAGTCCTTTCCACTGTAAGGATTGAAACCTTATTACCAGTTCTAATGTGAGAAGGAATATCTTTAGAGACGAACTTTTTTAATTTTGATGATGCCACTAGCCGGCCGCTGACTTCATCAAGATAAATAAAAACAACCAAATAATCACCAACCCTAGATCTTCTAGGCTGCTCCCCGAACGGTAAGAGAAGGTCTTTCGGTAGACCCCAGTCAAGAAAAGATCCTGCCCTTGTCGAATCAATAACTTCAAGATATGCGAATTCTCCAGCAACTGCTTTTGGGATTTCCGTCGTCGCTATTAGCCGATCCTCTGAATCTAAATACAGAAATACTTTTATAGTATCACCCTTATTTATTGATTCAGGTACATATCTTTTTGGCAACAAGATCGATCCAAATTCTTCACCTCCATCAAGAAGTATCCCGGCTTCGTGCTCTTCGCTAAAGACCAAGTCATTAAATTGACCTATTTGTGGTGGAAACATAATATAATTTGTAAAACAATCTGCAAAGCAACATGCTCTCAAGATAATACTAACTCAAAAATCTATTAATCGAATATATTAATACAAACTATTATATCTATTTAATTAATAATGACTCAAATCAAAATACTGACCCTTATTATATTTGGCCTATCTATTATAAATTCCTCTAATGGCTCACCCAAATGGTCTAAAAATGCTATATGGTATCAAATTTTCCCAGAGCGGTTCAGAAATGGTGATACTACGAATGATCCGACTAAAGAAACGCTTGATGGAACATGGCCATTTGATCCAGTAGAAGAATGGAGCATTAGCCCTTGGGGATCTGACTGGTATAAAATGCAAGAATGGGAAATTAAAACAGATAAAGATTTTTATTATAATGCTCAAAGAAGAAGATACGGTGGAGACATCCAAGGAATAATAGATAAACTAGACTATCTAAATGATTTAGGTGTCACCGCGCTATACTGTAATCCAGTCTTTGAGTCTCCATCTTTACATAAATATGGAGCCACTCTATTGCATCATATTGATAATAATTTCGGCCCAAATCCTGAAAATGATATAGCTATAATTCAAACAGAAAATCCTGCTTCTCCGAAGACATGGCAATGGACATCAGCTGATAAGTTATTTCTAAATTTAATTAAGGAGTGTCACTCCCGTGACATGAAAATCATAATTGATGGTGTATTTAATCACGTAGGTATTGACTTTTGGGCACTAAAGAAAGTGCGCGCAGAAGGCCCATCAAGCCCTTATACAAATTGGTTTACTATTAAAAAATGGGACGACCCCACTACTATTGAAGATGAATTTGAATACGAAGGGTGGGCAGGTCATAAAGGGCTACCAGAGTTTAAACAGACTAAAAATAGCTACCCAGAATCTTTAAAGTCTTATTTTAAAGCGATAGTTAAAAGGTGGATGGATCCTAATAATGATGGAAATCCAGAGGATGGAATCGATGGATGGAGACTTGATGTGGCCGCAGAGGTACCTATTGATTTTTGGAAAGAGTTCAGAAAGTGGGTTAAGGAAATAAATCCTGAATCATACATCACAGGTGAAATTTGGTGGGAAGATTACAAGACCAATAAACTCAAGAACGCGTCCAAGTGGATAAAAGGCGATACTTTTGATAGCATTATGAATTATAGATTTGCTGACAATTGCTATCAATATTTTATACAAACAGAAAGCCCGTTAACGACCAAAGGCTTCACTAGTCAGATAAAAGAAATTCATTCTGACTATGGTTATAATATTTGTTTAAGCTTACAAAATCTACTTGGAAGTCATGACACACAAAGAGTTATGTCCATGATTGAGAACCCGAACCATAGACTCGATCATGGAGCCAATCTCAAAAGAAATAGAAATTATGCAGTTACTCCATTAAGCCAACATAACATCAAGAAAGCAGATCAATTGTTAGCTTATCAATTTTTCTCACCAGGCGCTCCATATATCTATTATGGCGATGAAGTAGGCATGTGGGGAGCTGATGACCCTGATTGCAGAAAGCCTATGATCTGGGATGACATTCAATACGAGGATGAACACGCCTTACCCTATGGTAATCCTCGAAAAAAAGGTTATCAGGTTTCTCAAGATAAGAGTCGATTGAATTTCTTTAAGAGGCTTTGCGCTATTAGAAAAAGCAATACCGCGCTACGCGAAGGAGATTTCAACATAATCTTACAGAACAATAGAACTCGCATGCTAGGTTTCAGAAGAACTCATAAACAAAATGAATGTTTGGCTTTTTTTAATTCTTCTAACACACCACAAGAAATTCCAAAGGTAGCTGATAATATGAAGCTTGAATTATTTTCTTCTGGCACAACGAGAAAAATTATTAGTTCTAAAGGATTCGTACTTTTTGTAAAATAATTTCCCGACTATTCTTCTATTTTGGGTAATATAATAGAATAACAACCCAATATATGATTCCTATTTTTCCATTTAAATTTACACTGTATTCAGTTTTCATTATTGGCTCTTTTTTAATTCACATAGAAGCCAATGAAAACTGGAACCAATTTAGAGGGCCTAATGGATCAGGAGTTGCGAGCAAGAATTTCAAACCTCCTGTCAAAATTAGCAAAAAGAATATAACATGGGCTACAGAAATACCTGAAGGACTCTCATCACCAATAATTTATGGCGATAAAATATTTTTGACAGGAGTTAAAGATAATAAATTACTAACACTATGCATAAATCGTAAGAGCGGTGATTTGTTATGGGAAAAGTTTACTCCTGATTGCCAAATTGAAAAGGTTCACAAAACAAGTAGCCCTGCATCATCAACACCCTACGCTGATAGTAAACAATTATATGTCTACTTCGGATCATACGGTCTACTTTGTTATGACCATGACGGTAAAGAAATGTGGTCTAAACCCATTACTACTCCTAAAAGCTTATATGGGATGTCAACATCACCGTTGGGTTATGAGGACACGATAATTTTAGTGCTAGATAACGATTCTAACATCATAAAAAGTAGATTAAGCCAATCTAAAATAATTGCTTTTGATAAATCTAATGGCGCAACTAAATGGAGCGCTGAAAGGCCTCACCACCGCAGCGGGTGGTCAAGCCCAATCATCTGGAAGCATGATAAAGGGTCAGAACTTATCGTTCTTGGAAACGACAAAGTTAGAAGCTATAATCCAGTAACTGGTTCAGAAAATTGGTTCGTAGGTGGGTTTTCAAGAGAGACGATTGCCATTCCCGTAGTTGGTCAAAATCATGTCTTTGTATCTTCAGCACAGTTAGGAGGTGTAGCCGATAACGAAATCGATCCTAAACCTTTCTGGGAAGCTATATTACAATTTGATAAAAACAAAGATGACAAAATTAGCAGAACAGAAATGGTAGGAGATTTTACCTACCCTTTACGACCTGAGTTACCACTAGGCCATCCAGGGTTCGGGATTCCAATGCCTGATGATCCAAAAAGAAAAGAAGAGAGAATTAACGGCATTTTAAGATGGGTTGATAAAGACGGTGATCAATCATGGACAAAGGAAGAATTCATCAATCATATGTCATTTAGGAGGGGAAGGCCTATTCTTCTCGCTATCAAACCAGGAGGCAAAGGTAATATTGAAAAAAGCCATGTTACTTGGGAATTAAATAAGAGCATCCCTGAAATCCCTTCTCCAATATTTTACGATAATATTATTTATCTGATCAGAAATGGGGGCATACTCGCAGCGATTGACGCAGAAACCGGAGAGCAATACTACCGCGAACGTGTCAACGGGTCTGGCCAATATAGCGCTTCTCCAGTCTCAGCAAATGGTCATCTCTATCTGGTTTCAAATCGAGGGCAAGTATCAATTATTAAACCTGGGGAAAATTTTGAGCAAGTACATGGTTATGAAATAGGCGAGCCAGTATTTGTAACTCCTGCGATTGATGCTCAAACAATATACTTTCGCGGACAAAAGAAATTGCTGGCATTCAGGAGAGCGATCCAGTAGCTCATAAAATTAAATCATGAAAATTACCATTTCCATGATTGCTGGTCCCAGAAACTATATAATTGATCTACTGTTCCGTTAAAAATATTTCTTTCTAAGGGGCAACTCATATTACCGTAATATTTTGGAGATCGGTAATTATTATAAACATAATTGTGGATGACTGACTTAGATTTTCTCTTATCCCAAAAAACCCCCGAATATTGCCACAAAGACCAGCGGTTCCAAACACCATACCTTTCCATTAAGCGATTTGGTGTTTCCATACTTTTTTTATTAGAAGAGTATAAAGCAATCCAGTAAGGGCAATTAGCCATTCTCTGTTTCTGACGCACAGTGGCGGCACTTAAAACTCGCCTCAAATGATCACTATTCTCGAGATAAATCATTGGCAGTTGGCCAGTGCGTTGTTCTATCCGGTTTATAAACCTAATGATATCCAATACCGATGACATAGCATCAAAATCACCTACTAAGAGAATTTCGGGAGATCTCAATCTCTTAGTCGATTTAATTTTCTTAATCTGATCTACGAATTTGTCTGCCTGCCAGACCGGATCAACCCCCTTCAGGACAAAATAATATGCCCCCAAGAGCATTCTTTGTTTTTCTGCAGCTGCAAGAAATGACGCACATTTTTTATCTAGCTTCTTACCTTTGCCGCACCTAGCTATGAGCCCTAGCGCCCCATTCTGCCTCAAAGCTCTTAGATCGAACTCATTATAATACGAACCCGAACGTTGCTTTTCTTTTGGATCATACGCTGAAACATTAATAATATGAGGAGCAGCCGTAAATGGGTTATGTGAAACTCTAATATTCCTGCTTTTAGGGATACCTGCTGAACCGGTACTTGAGGCAGTTACCTCTATCTCATTAGTCGTGCAACCCGAGAAGCACAATAGCAGTAAACTTGCGAAGATAGTTGCCTTTGAAATATATTTAGAGGCAATAATATCCATATCTTCCATGAATAAAATATGTCCTTGATTGCAAAATGTGCAAATTTCATAATTATTATATTTTATTCATTTTTTTATAAAAAATTAATTAATCAGCCTTCTCATCTCTGAACTCAGTATGCGAGGCATTTAATTCACCGCTGTATAGTTGAATTGCTCTTTTGCCAACTATTCCTAATATCGAAGGCTGAATAACTCTAGCCGCGGCATTTGAAGCCGCTAAACCCGCCCATGTAAGAGGGGACCTGTACCTTACCAACTGGACTACGGGTCGAATCTTTTTATAAATTGGTGAAAATGTCTGAACGATCGGATTCTTAGAAACAGTCTTTCCTTTTTTATAAGTTCTAATCGCACTACCTGCGCTAAAATCGATAAGCCTACCAATCCTCTTTTTCTGTAAAAAATCTGCGATATCTGTCGAAGCAAGTTCAACTGCTCGAATAAATTCCCCTAACTTGGGAGCCTTTAGCGGCTCAGGATCATCTGGATAATAGACACTTGCGATCTTTTCAACTAGCGGAGGGATTTCATTATAAAGTGCAGAAAACCACTCTGGATTGATTTGTTTTTTTAGCTTTATAGAATCCTGAGCCCCCTCTATTAAACTCATCGCTTGGCTGAATTTATCATCTCGGTTTTTTTCTGAATTATTGATTAGATACTCTTTATTAGTTTTTCTAATGTCTGACCATAATCTTAGTATTATTAAAAATAACCAAATTATAGAAGCACATAGAAAACCAGAGCCAAAAGCAATAATCCAGTCTATATGCTGATTTATAAAATTCACTTTGTTCTAAATTGTTAGTTGACCGTGACCCAGCGTTTTATAATTCTTTTCGTGAAGGCGGGGTATACTTTTGATCACCACTCAAGGATCTTAAGAATTCAACCAAATCCTCAACGTCTCGGTTAGATAAATTTAAAGATCCCATGATAGGAGAGAGTAAAGGATCTTTACTCTCTCCCTCATTATAAAATTGAACAACTTCTTTGAGCGTACTTAATGAACCATCATGCATGTAAGGTGAAGTCTCAGCTACATTTCTAAGGGTCGGAGTTTTAAATGCTCTTTTTTCATATTCAAATTTTGTTGCTTCATACCTCCCAAAATCTTCAGGAAGGCCAAGCTTTTTACTTCTATAACTAACACCTGTATTGTGAAATTGATTGTCACTAAAAAGTACACCTGGACCGGCAATAGAATGACATTGCCAACACTGGGCTTGCCCCGCAAATAATTGATATCCACGCTGAGCTGGCTCATTCATAGCATCATCCTGTCCTTCGTAATACCATTTATCGTATCCCGAATTACCTGATATGAGGGTTCTTTGAAAAGCCGAAAGAGAAATAGCCAAATTAGTTTCACTAAGTCCCCCTAACCCAAAAGCTTTAGTAAATAATTCAACATAAGCTTTCTTCTTTTCAAGTTTTTGTAAAACATCAGACACGCTAGAATTGCCCATCTCGTCATGCGCTAGAATAGGCTGCCAGGCTTGCTCTTCTAAGGTAGCGGCTCGTCCGTCAACAAACATTGATTGAGCAAACGCAATATTCAAAAGCGTTGGTGTATTTCTTTGTCCTATTTTACCTCCAACTCCTGAGGAAAGACGCTTTCCATTTTCAGTAAATCCCTGTTCAGGAATGTGGCAAGTTGCACACGAAACCGCACCATTAATAGATAGGAATGGATCAAAAAATAATTTCTCTCCAAGTTTGATTACAGAGTGATTAAACAGTGATTTTTTTGGCATCTTAATAGATGGCAATCCAACTGCAGGATCCTCAACGTCTGGAATCTTAAGTTCAGCCTTAGATACCATAGCAAATAAGATTCCAAAAAATGCTAGTATGAAAATACCCGAGATTTTTTTTATGTAATCCACCAACTATATGAAAATACCTTTTTAGATAATCTGCAAGCTCTTAGACATTTCAGATTATGCATATATATTCTATATGATATCCAAAGATCCTGAATCTTTAAATTATAATATATTACAAGACTCAATTCCTGATGCTGATTATCAGATTGAAAAATATACAGGTATTGTTAGTTGGGAATATCTTGAGAAACATTTCCTTAATGATTCGATCATATATGTAGATGAAAAACTTGATATAAAGGATGTTGGAAAAACTATTGCCGATGATAACAAAGAAAAAGTAAGTAACTGGTTAGCCTCAGGTGATATATTAAAACCAGGAAAACCTCATGCAGAGCACTGGAGGAAATCTCGGACAAATTTCGTAGCGCTCGTAATTTCTCCATTTGTGCTTATTAAAGAATGCACTAAAAAAGAAAATTAAAATTATGCTAAGGAAGCTTCACGCTCACCCCTAACCACTTTGAATTGCTTCCAGGTAATGAGTTCTTTTTGGGATTCATCCCATAATCGAAAATGCATGCATCTGAAACTACTTAATAAAGTCAATTCAGTCACATTTGAAAATGCTGGATGAGAATTGTGACAAGCTTCTAAATTATAATTAGGAATTCTGGTGCTGAGGTGATGAAGATGATGAAAGCCAATGTTACCTGTAAACCATTGAAGAACTTTGGGTAGTTTATAAAATGAGCTTCCATCTAAAGCAGCAGACGTGTACTCCCAATGCTCGTGTCTTTCCCAATAGACTCCTTCAAATTGATGCTGAACATAAAATAGCCAAACCCCAGCAGTGGCAGCAATAGAAATAATGAATAACTGAAACAATAAAAACATGAATGAGCCAAATACTATGCATCCTATTGTCATCAACGATAATAAAGCTAAGTTAGTGCAAATGACCGCTTTGCGGTTAGCTGGGCTAGCTGTGGGCGCGGGAAATCTTTCCCTAACTAAAAAAATGTAAGTAGGTGCAAATCCAAAGAGGAATAATGGGTGCCTCCAAGCTCTGTAACTGAGCTTTTGAAGTTTTGAAAGTGCAAGGTACTCATCGACCATAAGCGTCCAAACATCACCCATACCCCTTCTATCAATGTCTCCCACGGTTGCATGGTGGACATTGTGTTCCCAAGTCCAATGCTTAAAGGTGGTAAAAGCCAAAGTTCCAGTTATAAAACCAAAAATTTGGTTGAGCTTTTTTTTCTTAAAAAACGATTGATGTCCGCAGTCATGAAAGATGATGAATATCCTTACTGTTAAACCTGCACCAAGGATGAAGAGAGGAACATAGTAGTACCATAGACCCTGATTCTTGAAATTGATGAGGATTAATGACCATACAAAAAAGTACAAACCCAATGTAGAAACGAGCTGCCAAGATGATTTCCAAATTGACGGCTTTTCAAATTCAGAAACTATTTTCTTCCACTTCGAAACTTCGAGAATTGAAGGTTTTTCGACTTCATGGCTTGGTGCCTCTGAAGGCTTGCCAGAGTTTTTGAGTTGTGAGTTTGTGTTGAGCAAGGTGATTATTAAGAACGTAAACGAACAAATATCAATTTTTAGTTCTAAAAAATCTTTTTAATACAATTTAATAACCATTTAAGATTCTAAGTATTAGACACTTAAGAATATTTAATTGCTAATGTAATTTATAAAAAAATAAGAACCTATTTCAGAATTTAAACCAAAATAACCCTGTATTTTTAGAGCATTAATAGTCTTGCTCTAAATAATGAGACTTAACATCGTAAATATGGTGCAACATTTTCTCATTATATAACCTAATTCTCTTACATAGAATTTTTGCTAACTCTTTCATTATTTCAAAACTAGCATGCTGATCAGATAACAAAAAATCAGTAAAATCATTATCTGATATTTGCCATAGTTGAGCACTATTTGAAATAACCCTAGCAGTGGCACTAGCCTTTTGGGGATCAATAACACTCATTTCTCCAACGACATCACTCGGTCCCAAGTTCATTACGGTTAAACTTTCACCATTTGCTCTAATCTTTACACTAACTTCACCAGAAATTATTAAAGACATTTTACTGTGAGCTTGACCCTGAACAGACAAGTAATCGCCACTTTTCTTGGTTTCAAAATTTCCAACATTGACCAATCTTTCACGCACATCACTTTCAAGGTTTGCAAGAAACCCCATTTCTTTAGATAAGGAATTAAAATCATCCATAACGATCATATTGTATTAACGGCTGTAAGGAGGCTAACATCACTTGATAATGGGTGACGTAAATGTAACTTTTAAATATAAGCAGAATTAATACCATGAACTCATTTAATCACTATTATCTAATAATTCTGAATCTGTTTCCTGGATTATTCTTTTGCTCAATAATTTTAGCTAATGGTAATAGTACTAACATTATACATATAATGGTTGATGACCTTGGCTATGGAGACCTTGGTTGTTATGGGCAAAAGACGATTAAAACCCCAAACTTAGATAGAATGGCTGAGAGGGGGGGTAAATTCACAGACTACTACTCTGGCAACACAGTTTGTAGACCATCTCGACTTTCTCTTTGGACTGGAAAGCACATGGGGCACACACCGATTTATTCAAACGCTAGCTACATTTTCAAACCAGAAGATATAACAGTCGCAGAGCTTTTAAAAACCAAAGGTTACATTACTGGTGGAGTCGGCAAATGGGCTATGGGCGGAGTCGGAACAAAAGGTCACCCTAACGATAACGGTTTTGAGTATTGGTTTGGTTATCTTGATCAAGGCCAAGCCCATAACTACTATCCTCCCTTGCTCTGGAGAAATAAGGAAAAGGTATTCCTTAAAGGTAATGTTTTAACAAATTCTTTGGTAGACAGGAAAAGGGTATCCAAGATTAGGACGACTTATTCTCATGATTTAATAACAGCAGAAGCTTTAAATTTTATTCAAAAACATAAAAGGAAACCTTTTCTACTTCATGTGCACTGGACTATTCCTCATGCCAATAATGAGGGAGGAAGGGCAACCGGGGATGGTATGGAAGTGCCCGATTATGGTATTTATGAAAGTGAGAAATGGTCATCTGTAAAAAAAGGTGCTGCAGCAATGATCACGAGAATGGACAGTGATGTTGGTAAAATAATAAACCTTTTAGAGAAACTTAAACTTAAAGAAAACACTTTAGTTTTTTTCACCTCTGACAATGGACCGCACTCGGAGGGAGGACATAAACATGAAACTTTTAATTCTAATGGACCATTAAGAGGGTATAAGAGAGATCTATATGAGGGAGGAATAAGAGTACCAGCAATAGCCTACTGGCCAAAAACCATAAAAGCAGGAACAATATTTAGTAAACCCATGGCCTTCTGGGACTGGATGCCAACAGCCTGTGATATTGCATCCGTAGAGCCTCCTGAAAACATTGATGGATTATCTTTTCTTCCATCCCTAAGAGGCAATCATGAAGACCAACAGAGCCATGATTATCTTTTTTGGAAATTTTCTAATAAAAAAGCTATTAGAAAAGGAAATTGGAAAGGTGTCATAACTGGAACTAACAGAGATATGGAGCTTTATGATTTGAAATCAGATATTAGTGAGAGAAAAAATTTGGCCAGAAAATATCCAGAAAAAGTTCGCGAGTTGAATCAGATAATCGGAAAATACAAAAAATAATAATTTCTTTTAATCAATGTTTGTAAAGCTTCTAGCACTATTTCTTATAGTTCCAATTATTGAACTATATGTGATGCTCCAAATCGGAAAAGTCATAGGCTTAGGGATAACCATTCTAATTATTTTCATAACCGCTTTTATTGGAGCCAAACTAACCAAATCTCAGGGAATCCAAGCTATAAAAAATGGCCGCTCAGCATTTATGAGTGGTAAACTGCCACACAAAGAAGTGATAGACGGTGTCCTCATTATTATTGCAGGAGTCGTTCTCTTAACGCCTGGATTTTTGACTGATCTACTTGGATTTTCTTTACTAATTCCCACTCTAAGGTCCTCGTATAGGGAACTACTAATCAACTACTTTAAAACTCGAATCGTCATCCAGCGTAGAGGCCAGAATAATAACAAGAAATCGAAGCCTGATGAAACAGACGATCAAACTATTTTAGAAGCTGAAATCATTGATGATTAAATTTTTATCAGGCAATATTCGTAAACACTGACTGAACATCATCATCGTCTTCAATCTTATCAATTAGAAGTTCTATTTCTTCGATTTGTAAATCTTGTAAATCTATTGGAGACGTCGGCTTCCTCTGAAGATTTGCTTTAACGTTCTGAATGTCTAGTTCAGAAACAGCATTGGTCAGACTTCCAAAAGCTGTGAATTGACCCTCGAGATATGCGGTTTCATCATTAAATGCTAATTCCTCTAATCCATGATCAATGAGGTCGAGTTCAATTTCATCCATATCCATACCCTCAATTACCGGAAATTGAATAACTGCTTTTCTTGAAAACATAAACTCCAATGATCCAGTCTGAACCATTTCACCTCCATTCTTATTGAGAATCATTTTTAAGTTGGCCACGGTACGGTTGGTGTTGTCTGTAGCGGTTTCAATAAAGAACAAAGATCCATGAGGACCTTTAGCCTCATAGTTAATCTCATTGTAATTAGCCCCGTCACCACCAGCAGCACGCTTGATTGCCTTATCGATATTATCTTTAGGCATATTCTCAGCTTTAGCATTGCTAATTGCAGTCCTAAGAGCACTGTTAGATTCAGGATCAATTCCCCCAGCCTTAGCAGCAATTGTAATAGATCTTGCAAGCTTGGGAAAAACCTTGGACATTTTATCCCAACGTTTTTCTTTTGATGCGCGACGATATTCAAATGCTCTTCCCATAACTAATAAAAAATGCTCATAATTTGTATTTACGCAAGTTAGCTAATTAAAATAAGGACAAAATTATAATAAATCACTCAAAACGATGAATAAAAAAATAAATCTATGCATACTTAGTATTATGTTGGCTGGATCAGCTCTAGGATTTGCAGGGATCAAATTAACCAGAAGTGGTTATGAATCTCCTGAATACACATCCAAAAAGCATTCTAACGGCTTTGAAGTTCGCTCTTACTCTAGCATGACAATCGTGAGCACCAGAAAGGAAGTTTCTCAAAATAGAAATGAACGTGACTCTAGATTTATGAGGCTGTTTAAATATATCGATAAATCTAATACCAAAAACAAAAAAATTGCCATGACTACGCCCGTGTTTATGGGAATGGAGGGTAATGAGGGAGAAATGAGTTTTGTGATTCCCAAAAAAGTTGCTAGTGAAGGAGCTCCGGCTCCGGCTTCTGACTCCCTTCAAGTGAAAGAGATGAAGCCTGTCACTTTTGCAGCAATGCGTTTCAGAGGAAAACCTTCAAAGGAGAGTTCTGCCGCTATAGAATTAATAAAGAAAGTCAAGAGCGCTGGACTAGAGATTGAAAAGAATACAAAACCAATATTTGCATACTATGATCCACCATGGATACCTTTCTTCTTAAGAAAAAATGAAGTTCTAATAAAAATCGTGGCACCAAAAAAAAATATTAAGACTAATAAAAAATAATGCCTGAGGCTCCTGATAAATCAATAGAACCAATTGAGCGACTTAGAACCATAGTAAGAATTTTGAGAGGGCCGGGTGGATGCCCTTGGGATATAGAGCAAACCCAAGAAAGTTTGATTCCCAATATTCTAGAAGAGGCCTATGAAGCAGCCGATGCAATTAGAACAAAAAACAGAGAAAACATTATTGAAGAGCTCGGCGACCTACTTCTGCAAGTTGTCATGCAATGTGAAATTGCATCTGAATCAAATAATTTCAACCTTGAGGATACCGCGAATGAAATTTCTGAAAAATTAATACGCAGGCATCCTCATGTATTTGGAGAAGAAGAAATCAGTGATGCTGAATCGGTAATCAATAAGTGGGAAGAAATTAAAAGGAAGGAAAAAGGCGGGGGGAAACAACGTATCTTACAAAGTGTTACCAAGGGGCTACCCTCTTTGATTAAAGCTCACGAAATACAAAAGAAAGTAGAAAAAGTTGGGTTCGACTGGCCTGAAGCAAAGAGCGTCATCGTTAAAATTAGAGAAGAAATTGATGAAGTCGAATCTGCGATTACTGAGGGCGGGGCGACAAAAAGCAATAGTCACTTGGCTGAGGAAATTGGTGACCTTTTATTTGCTGTCACTAACCTTACACGAAAAATAGGTCTAGACTCTGAATCATTATTGGCAGCGGCTAATGAAAAATTCACAAGGCGCTTCAATGAACTTGAGGAAATTCTAGAGGAAAATGGCTCAAATGTGGTAGATGCAAACCTTGAAAGCATGGAAAAAGCTTGGAACAAAGTTAAGAATAAAGAACCTTGAAATTGATGGTATTTTCCTAAATTATTAATCTTTAAAAAATGGAAATTCTAGAGCAATTATTTACCCTACTAATGCTTTTACTGCTACAGGCGGTACTTGGTTTTGATAACCTTTTATATATTTCTATCGAATCAAAACGTGCTCCAAAAGATAAGCAAGCCTATGTCAGAAAACTTGGGATTGGAATTGCGGTAGCTGCAAGAATTATTCTTCTCTTTCTTTTGACTAGTGTCATATCTGCATTCACAGAGCCATTCTGGAATCTGAATTTTTGGGGGCTCATCGAAGGAAGCCTAAACCTAGAAAGTGTTATTGTTCTCTTCGGGGGTATTTTCATTTTATATACAGCGGTAAAAGAAATATTTCATCTTATCGGAACAGAAGACCTACATGGAGACTCTAATGAAAAAAACTCTAAGTCTGTTGGAATGGTCATTAGCACAATTGTTTTAATGAATTTAGTTTTCTCATTTGATTCAATTTTAAGTGCTATGGCGTTAGCACAAGAACCTATTTTAAATGAATCTGGTGATCCCACAGGTGAAACTCGTTATATTATGTGGGTAATGGCAACAGCAATAATATTGAGCGGCATTCTAATGATTGTACTTGCTGATAAAGTTTCTGATTTTCTTCAAAAAAATAGGCTCTATGAAATTCTAGGATTATTTATTCTATTCATTGTCGGGATAATGTTAATTTCCGAAGGGGCTCATAAGGCACACCTTAAGTTGTTTGGAAATGAAGTAATGCCTATGACCAAAACAACTTTCTACTTTGTTATAGCCATCTTAGTGATAATTGATATCGTCCAAGGAAAGTACCAAAAGAAGCTAATAGCTAAAAAACAATAATGATAGACTAATGATCTGCATAGTCTAAAGCCTGCGCCGCACTCCCTATAATACCTGACTCATTACCAAAAAATGCGGGTAAGATCTTCAAATCTTGAGCTATCACATCCGACACCTGACTTTTAATTTTCTCCTTAAGTGGATCAAATAAGAATCGTCCTGCCTTGGCAACACCTCCTCCTATTACGAAAGCATCTGGATTCAACAACCATGCCGTACTTGCCAGTGCCGATGCGAGCCACTCGGAAACCTGATCCCAAATTTCGATAGCAATCAAATCTCCTTTTTTTGCCTTATTTGTCACCTCTTCAGGGGTCCAACCGCCATCTGGTAAATCCTTACCTTGAAATCGATTTTCAGCTAGTTCACAAATTTGTTTATTACCCATGTAGCATTCTAGTGCTCCTTTTAACCCATATGCATTTGAAGGGCCGCGATAATCGATGGAGTAATTTCCAAGCTCTCCAGCAGCAAAATTACTGCCTCTGTAAAGTTTACCATCAATAATTAAGCCTCCTCCAATACCAGTTCCTAAAGTTAATGCTACAACATTAGAACATCCTTGAGCGGCTCCATAACGGTACTCAGCGTATGCCATACAATTAGCATCATTGTCTACATGAACAGGAAGATTCAATTCTTTCTGCATAATATCTTTCAAAGCAATGTCGTTCCAACCAGGAACGTTTGTGAGCATATGTATATGACCATTATCAAAATCAACTAGACCTGGAACACCACACCCAACGGTGATTATTTCTTCCTTTTCTCTGAATTCATTTACGACTTCAACCATAGCAGAAATGAGAGAATCGACCGTTTCAAAATCTGATGTTTTAAGAGACCTTACGTTATTATTTTCTTCCGAAAGTAATTGAGATAAAGATCCGATCTTCACTGATGTACCACCAAAATCAATACCGATGGCTGAGCCTCTAGTTAAATTATCGGTTTTCATCTTGAATGTTTAGAGCCGCTATTATACGTAGACCCTCCAAAGTGAGTCTTTCGTTCACTTCGATAATCTCCTCAATATCAGAAGAAATCAATTTAGAATAACCTCCAGTCGCAATGACTGGAATATTACCTTCGCCTAATTCATCAAAAATAGATGCCAGAATTCCCTTCACTAAACCCTTATAGCCAATAACAGCCCCTGAGAGCATGGCCTCTTTAGTAGATTTACCAATAACCGATAAAGGTTCATGTAAATCAATCTTTGGAAGTAACGCTGTACGATCAGCCATATAATCAGTCATTGAGGCTAACCCTGGAGCGATAACACCACCTATATAGCAATTTTTCTTAGAAATTATATCAAATGTAACTGCAGTACCAAAATCAACGACAATAATTGGCGCTTCTGTGAATTGCGACGCAGCCACCACATTAGCTATTCTGTCAGCTCCTATTGTCTCTGGGTGAGGATAATCAATGTTAAAACCGAGTTTAAGATTACTTGAAACTTTAAGGACCCTCTGAATTCCAAAATAATCTTCGATGAATTTATTTTTTTCAGGAACTACCGAAGAAAATATTATTCTCGTTTCTTTCTTTTCAATATCAAATGGCAAACGTTTGAGAGCATCCAAGTCAAGCTCACGCGTGGGTAAAGAGAACACTTCGCCACAAAGAGATGAGCAAGTAGATTTAATCATCTTTGTGTGTGAATTACTAATATCTATCAGTAATAGCTCTTGTTTCTCCAGCATATTTATTTATATGCTTAACCGAAGGGGACAAATCTGAAAGAAGAAATTGTACCTTAATCTTAAAAACAGGAACGGTGAGGTACCTAAGTACCTCACCGCCCTGTCTCTGTTGAACCCCCTACTAACGGGTTCTGGCGAAACCAGAATCCAAGGGAGAATTTTTAATTTAGTTCAAATTCAAGCTTCGACTGTTGCAGTAGCTGGTGTAGGAGCTGCAGTTAAAGTTGATGTTTGAGCGTATGCTGGAGCTCCATGCTCCTCGACATCGAGACCTTTTGCTTCAGTTTCTACATCGACTCGGATACCCAATGTGCCTTTTAGAATGGTGAAGACGATGGCTGAGAAGGCGAATGCTGCGCCGGCCACAAGTAGACTACCTACAACCTGTGTTACTAGGTTTGCATCTCCAAAAATTGCTACTGCCCAAGTTCCCCAAAGTCCGCAAACACCGTGAACAGATATTGCTCCAACAGGGTCATCAATCTTAAATTTATCCAGCCCAACGATTGAGAAAACTACGATAACACCTGCAATTAAGCCAACCAATATTGCAGATGGTATAGTCATAGCATCTGCACCAGCTGTAATACCAACTAGTCCGGCCAATATTCCGTTGAGAGCCATTGATAGGTCTGGCTTTTTCAAAAATAACCAGGAAATGATAATTGCGCCTAGTGCACCACCTGCAGCAGCGAGGGCAGTGGTTACAAAAACAAATGATACGCCATTAGCATCTCCACTCAAAACAGATCCACCATTGAATCCGAACCATCCGAGCCAGAGTAAGAAAACACCTATCGTAGCTAACGGCATGTTACTTCCCAAAATAGGTTTAATGCCATCTTTAGTATATTTACCAGCACGAGGCCCAAGAATAATAACGCATGCAAGTGCCGCAAAACCTCCAAATGCATGAACAACGGTTGATCCAGCGAAATCATAGAAAGCTCCTCCTAGGAAATCTCCAAGAAATCCACCACCCCAGTGCCATGAACCGACAACTGGATATAGGAATCCGACCAGCAAAACAGCATAAATCATAAAGCTGCTTAGCTTAATTCTTTCAGCAACAGCACCAGAAACGATCGTTGCAGCAGTTGCAGCAAACATTGCTTGGAATATAAAGTCAGTCCACCAAGTATAAGAGGCATAAACTTCAGTCTGGTTAGCAATCATGGTTCCAGCACCAACATCAGACATCCATCCCCACTTAAATATTCCAGCAGACCCTTCTTCAAAGCCTGGATAATGCGTATTAAAACCGAAAAAGTAGTAGGTTAACAATCCTGCCGAAATGATGAAAACATTTTTAAATAGAATATTTACTGTGTTTTTTGATTGTGTAAGTCCTGATTCCAAAGTGGCAAATCCTAGGTGCATCGCAAAAACTAAAAAGGCCGAAATTAACAGCCAAAGATTATTCACTAGGAATGTACCGTAACCCGAAGTAGATGGATAAACGTCAGTGACAAAAGCTGCATCTGCTGCGGGATCTAGATCAACCTCAGCCTCAATGAGTGATTTTGCTTCTGCAAATAGTGCATCTGCATCACCTTCAAATTCACCTCCTTCGGCTACAGTTTTTACATATGCATCCCACAAGGGCGTTTCTGCGGAGGCAACCATGCCAAGCATCAGCGCCAGAAAAGCTGAAACACCTAAGTACTTCAACATGTTATTTAGTATCTTTGTTTTCATATCTTTTATTATTTGTTAGTAGGTTCGATTAAAGACGATTTTATTTATTATTTGATTTAGTTATTTAATTAAAGGGGAAAATTGCCCCGCATTAGTTATATAAGCAGAGGCCGTGCCAACTTTAAAAAAATGAATTTTGGTTTTCTTAAATATTTTTATTATGATTTTGTTAGTCGAAATGAATGTAGCTTTTAACTGGATTAAAAAACTATATATTTTTGTTAAATATATAAATGGATTGGCCCCGAACCAATGACTTGGAACGGGGCCAATTAACCAACAAAACTTGTATTAAATATATGATTAAAAACTTATAAAATTTGAAATAGGGTTTGAATTAATATTTATAACTTTGTTCAATTCGATATGAATTAGAACCCAACTGTAAGAGACAGTCCGCTGAAAATGTCGTCTCCGTCATCTTCATAATCGTCAAGAGGGATATTAACACCAACATAAGGTGAAAGTGATGCAGTATCCGTCAAAGTGATAGGTATTCCGATAGTAAAAGTTAAAGCAGTTAGAGAATCACCATCGGCATCTCCAATCGCTCCACCAACGTCTACTGACATTGTATCAGTCAGATCAAATGAAGTTGAAGCTCCTACCTCGTAGTAAGCAGCCTCTAAATCAATGTCATAATAAATTCCAAGACTGAGATCAAAAGGACCTGCACTAGTGCCTAGGCCTAGACCAAACTCAAGTGTACCATCTGCAGCTTCTGGATCTGGATAATAGTAGTAAGTTGCTCCAAGATCGACAGACATTTCACCCATAGAAGTGGAAAGACCTGCATAAATGTCGAGCTCATCGTTACCTGCATCGTCTGCAACGTTCGCGTACCAAGCACCAACTCCTAGATCTAAACCATCTGTTAAAGTGGTAGACACATTTACATCACTCCATAGGAGATCTTGTCCTAAGTTAGCACCTCTAAACATGTAATCAGTATCATAACCAACACTGACTTCTGCACCAATTGGTTCCGCAGTAGATTTTTCACCTGCAAAAGCAGGAACTAAAGCCAAAACGGCAGTGCATCCAAAGATTTTAGCTGTTTTTTCAGCAATTTGACGGATTTTCATATAATAGTTTTTATTTTATAGTTATTTAAGTATCTGCTTTAAGTTTTTTTAGGCAGGGTTTGTTTTATGTATTGCAAAAGGTTAATTAGCACCTTCCATGCCAAGATTTTAACAATTTAAAAAACCTTAAGTTTTTTAAGCTCTTGGATGAGCTTTCTTGTATGTCTTCTTAATCCTTTCAACACTAACGTGGGTATAGATCTGAGTCGTAGAAAGACTCGCATGCCCGAGCAAACTTTGAACACTCCTTAGGTCTGCTCCATTATCAAGTAAATGAGTAGCAAAGCTATGCCTTAATTTATGCGGGCTAACTCCAACGGGAAGATCTGCCAGCTGGGTGTACTTTTTTACGATATCTGAAACGGCTCGCGCAGATATTTTTTTCTTAGATTTACTTACGAAAAGTGGTCCTTCTTTAATCTTTGCCTGATGAAAATATTTGTTAAGTGCCTCTAGAGCATGAGATCCAACAGGCACTATTCTTTCCTTTGATCCTTTACCTTTAACTTTAATAGTTTCATTGAAAAAATTAAAGTCACTAAACTTAAGTGTCGCTAATTCTGATAGCCTAAGACCCGTGCTGTAGAAAACCTCTAATATTGCTGCATCACGAGAAGCTGCCCACTTAGGCGCCTGCTTAGGCTGTTTGACATTAAATGGCAAAGCCAAAAGGTGTTCTACCTGTTTAATGGTGAGAACTAAAGGAAGAGACCTATTTGCTTTTGGGAGTTGTATATCTAGCAGTGGATTCAACTTCAAATTTCTCCTTCGTGTCAGATAACGAAAGAAACTCCTCAACGCCGAAAAATGTAGCCTTATCGTAGAACGCGATAATTCCCGCTTCATACATTCATATAAATATTCACGGAAATCGTCTGCTTTACAGTTGAACCATCCTTCAAATCCTTCAGACCATGTTTTATACTCTCGCAACGAATGATTATAATTTCTTAACGTTCTCGGAGAAACATTTCTCTCAACATCAAGAAATTTAAGGAAATCATCTACAAGCTGATCTTCAGCTTTACTCTTATCTATTTCATCGCTTTTCTGATTTGAGAGCATGAATATAGTTATTTTATCACACTTTAGGCAAAGAGCCAGATAAGCAATCAAGCTCGTCAATAACTTGACGTTAAGCGAACGCGAGGAATGTTGCTGTGTGTCAAACTCTGGACTAACAAAGCGAATTATACCATGCCTTGACGTAACAAATGGACGCGTCGTCAAGGGAACAAAGTTTTTAGAACTTCGTGATGCAGGTGATCCAGTCGAATGCGCCATCGCTTATGACGCACAGGGAGCAGACGAGCTCGTTTTTCTGGATATTACAGCTTCTTCAGATGAAAGAGAAACAATGGTAGACGTTGTTGAAAGAACAGCTGAGCAATGCTTTATGCCTCTGACGGTAGGAGGTGGTATTCGTGCAGTTGATGACATGAGAGTAATGCTGCGTGCAGGCGCCGATAAGGTTGGTATTAATACTGCAGCTGTTAAGAATCCTGAAATCATTTCAGAAGGAGCACGTGCATTCGGGTCGCAATGTATCGTTGTTGCAATAGACGCTAAAAAAAATCCTGAAACCAACTCTTGGCAAGTCTATACACACGGTGGCCGAACCCCAATTGATTTAGATGCTATTGAATGGGCTAAAAAAGTAGAAGACCTTGGTGCTGGAGAAATTCTCTTAACCAGTATGGATGCTGACGGAACCAAAGATGGTTATGACATCGAATTAAATGCTAAAGTCAGCCAATCTTTAAATATTCCTGTGATAGCTAGCGGAGGTGCGGGTAAACTGGAGCATATGGCTGAAGTTTTAAATAAAGGCAAGGCTGATGCAGTTCTTGCAGCTAGTATTTTTCATTTTGGCGAATACACCGTATCAGATGTTAAAGATTACTTAGCAACAGAGGGGCTTCCTGTTCGCCGCACATTCGAAAAAATGTGAACTATAAATACTAACATTATATTTAATCCAAGACCCCATATTCCGGCATGAACACCAAGAGGTTTACTATCAGGCGCCATTGTTAAATAGACCGCTAAAATAGTTCCAAAAAGAGCTCCAATGAAGAATGGGAGGGCTCCAATTCTTTTGATTTGTGTTCCCAACATGACAGCAGGAGCAATTTGTGCTAAAACTTCAAGCTTGATTTCTAATAGTCTCCAAATGGTCTGATCTTGTAATAGAATTGTTAAGAGCACGACGCACGCCATAACAATAATGGATGTCATTTTACCAATCATAGTGAGAGTTTTGTTATTAGAATTTGGATATTTCACCCTATAAATGTCATTAGTGACCATTGATGATATTGCTAATAATGCCGAATCTATAGTGGACATTGTTGCGGCAATGACTGCAGCAACAAGTAACGGCCCCATCATCACAAGAGCCGGTAATTCCTCCATTAGTTTACCAACCATCAATAGCGTCGTTCTGTCAGATTCACTCTTTTGAAGGTCTGGAAATACTGAAATAGCCATAACTCCAAGTAATACTAAAAAAAATGTAGTAACCAAAGGCATGAAAGCCATGACCTGAAGCGATCGACGTAAAGTCTTCTCATCCCTAGCAGCATATATACGTTGAACGGCATGAGGATACATAGAGATACCAAAGAAAAATAACAAAACCGAACTTAACCACGTAATTTTCTGTTTTAAACTTGGTGGCTCCCAAATATCTGGCCTTACCGACTCAAGACCTTCAGCAACACCACTTGGGCCACCAAGATGAAAAAAAAGTGCAAAAGCAATAAATCCGAGACTTATTAATAATATCACCCCTTGCGTCACATCAGTCCAGGCAACACTTCGCATGCCACCCATCGTCTCATAAATAAGCATCACTACTGCAAGAGCGATAACTGCATAATTAAAATCTATTCGATTTCCGCTCACGACTTCAGCTAATTTTCCAAGAGCGAGTAAATTGGTAAGAACATAATTACCCAAGCCAAAAATTCCAATCAACACAAGAAGAATAGTCAAGGGTCTAAAGGAAAACCTATCTTGAATATAATCACCAAGAGTCACGTATTTTTTTCGTATCGAAAGACGGTATAGACGAGGAGCATAAATAAAATATCCACCTATCACCGCCATCATTGCAACTACTGTAGAAAAGACAGGAAACCCATCACGATACGCCTTACCTACAAACCCCATAAAACTGTTACCACTATATTGCGTTGCATAAAGAGTAAGAAAAAGAACACTGAAACCGAAGGCGCGGCCTCCTAGATAATGATCTTCTAGAGAATCTTCTTTTTTTGCCCGATGCCCAAGCCAACCAATACCAATCAAGGTCAATATATATAGACTAATGAAAGCAAGGCCTCCATTCCCTAAAGCATACCCAGTGGGACTATTAGCTAAAATTATCATTATTTTCACCGGCAGAAATATTCCAGCAAAACCCAATAAGAAACGCCATTAGAGTTGCAAAAGATGCAGAGCCAATCAATGAATATATTACCCAATCAGGCAATCCAAATAACACTTTTTCAGAATTTTTAACAAAACCCCATGGTACTGAAATTACCAAGAATACGATAGGTAGTAATAAATAAAAAAGTCGCTTCATTAGTCGCTTCTCAGTAAATCATTTTTGTAATTATGAGACAATAACATTAATTGCTTTATCTATCGCATCCAATGAATCATTAATCTGTTCCTCATTGATGACTAATGGAGGCATAAAAACAATAATGTTTCTAATTGACCTTGTCAGCAATCCATAGCTTCTAGCAGCATTGCAAATCTCTGAACCTATATTTCCAAACTCTTGTGAAATTTCAATTCCAGAAATTAAGCCGGACTGCCTTACATCAGAAATATTATGATTCTTCAGTTTGAGACTATTTAGGCCAATTTTAAGGCACTCTACTTTTTTTGCCAACTTATCGAGGACTCTGTCTTCTTCGAAAATTCGTAAACTTGCCAAAGCTGCTGCACAACCGAGTGGATTACCTGAATAACTATGTCCATAATAAAAAGTATTATTTTTACTTCCAAGAAAAGCTTTAAAAATCGACTCTCTAGTCATGGTAACCGCTAAAGGTAAGTAACCTCCAGATAAACCTTTGGCCAGACACATTAGATCAGGGGTGACTCCTTCATGTTCACAAGCAAACATTTTACCTGTTCTTCCGAAGCCGGTCATTACTTCATCCAAAATGAGTAACACGTTGTTTAAATTACACCAGTGACGAAGCTCTTGTAGCATTCCGTCGGGCCACAAACGAATTCCTGCAGCTCCTTGAACTTTAGGTTCAATCACTATTGCGGCGATTTCTTTTGCATCAACACTCTTTAAATCATCAACAGAATTCAACTGCACAGTTGGGAAACTCAAATCTTTAAATCTAGAAAAAAATGTTTTAATACCTCCAATCGATGAGGCTCCAAAAGTATCACCATGGTAAGCATTATCAAAAGCAACGAACCTCCTCTTTTCAGACTGACCTATAATTTGAAAATATTGTATTGCAATTTTCATGGCACACTCCACAGCCGTCGAGCCATCATCACTATAAAATACTCTCTGTAATGTTTTATCTGGAAACATATTAACAAGCATCTCAGCAAGTAATATTGCAGGCTCGTTTGTGGTACCCAAAAATGAAGTATGAGATATTTTGCTCAGTTGCCTAGCAATAGCTTGGTTGATCCGTAGATCGTTGTGCCCATGTAAATTCGTCCATATCGAAGAATTACCATCAATATATTTTCCACCAGATTTATCAAAAACGTAAACACCCTCACCTCTCTCTATCACTAGAGGGTCATGATGATCAGCACACCAATCTGACATCTCTGTGAAAGGATGCCATATGTATTCCTTGTCTTTGTCAGATAGAGTCACTTTAAAACGCCTTACTCATTATTTACATTTATAGAAAATGACGTTTCCAGTGTAAACAAAAAGCTGGGCCACCACATGAGAGTGGAAGCCCAGCATAATTATGCTAAATGCAAATATTTACGCCTCTATAGGTTGAATCTCTTCTTCAGCCTCAGCATTTTCTGAGTTTTCTTCTGAAGCACTGTCATCGAGTTCGGGCGGTTCAACCGTTTCAAGAGGCTGGATTCTTTTCTTAGTGGCGAATCCTGAACCTGCTGGAATAAGGTGCCCCATAATCACATTTTCTTTAAACCCTTTGAGAAGATCACTCTTCCCTAAAGTAGCTGCATCAGTTAAAACACGCGTTGTATCTTGGAAGCTTGCAGCAGAAATGAAACTTTCTGTTTCTAGGGATGCTTTAGTAATTCCGAGCAGCACTGGTTCACCCTCTGCAGGCTTACCTCCCTGCTCTTCAATCTCTTCATTAATTCTAATGAATTCAGTTCTTTCAACCTGATCTCCCCATAAAAATAAAGTGTCACCAGGATCCGTGATACGAACCTTCCTAAGCATCTGCCGGACAATAATTTCTATGTGCTTATCATTAATTTCAACACCTTGAAGTCTGTACACTTCCTGAACCTCAAAAACAAGGTGTTCCATCAATGCGTGGGTACCAAGTATTTCGAGAATCTCGTGAGGAACCACAGGTCCGTCAGTAAGTAAGTCTGCCCTTTTAACAACATCATCCTCATAAACAGTAATATGCTTATTTCTTGGAATTAAGTGTTCAGCTATTTCACCAGTATTAGGATCGGTAATGATTAACTTTCTCTTACCGCGTGACATTCCGTCAAACCCAACAACACCATCAATCTTAGCAATCTCAGCATTATCTTTTGGCTTTCTAGCCTCAAATAGCTCAGCCACTCTAGGAAGACCACCGGTAATATCTTTAGTCTTTGCAACTTTTCTCGGCGTCCTAGCCAATAATGTTCCACCTTGAACAGTCTCCTTGTCTTTTACTGATAAGTGCGCTCCAGTAGGCACAGAATAACTTGCTAGAATTTCACTAGTCTTTGGATCAGTAATGACAATCTGAGGATGCAAATCCTCCTTGTGTTCAATGACAACCATACCCTCAACACCTGTAGCATCATCTTTTTCTTTCTTAACAGTAATTCCAGAAATCATATCACGGAATTCAATCTTACCTCCTTTTTCGGTGATAATAGGAACATTGTGAGGGTCCCAAGTAGCAATTTGATCTCCTCGAGAAACTTCTGAACCATCGGCAGGGTCAATAACTGTTCCAATCACTAGTGGATGAGATTCAAGTTCCATGCCTTTATCATCGAGAATAGCTACTGATCCACTCTTGTTGAGTACGATAAATTTACCATCTAGTGATTCAACTGTTCTTAGGTCTTTGTAACGAACCTTACCATTATTACCAATATTGATAACTGGTTGTTTGAGGGCCTGCTGAGCAACACCACCAATGTGGAAAGTACGCATTGTAAGCTGCGTACCAGGCTCACCGATTGATTGTGCAGCAATAATTCCTACTGCTTGACCAATCTCAACTGGTTCGCTGTTTGCTAAGTTCAACCCATAGCACAACGCACAGCAACCTCTTGGAGACTCGCAAGTTAAAACAGAGCGAATACGCATTTTCTCAACCCCGATATCCTGTAACTTCAAAGATATTGGCTCATCGATTAATTGATCAACTTCTACAATAACCTCCTGTGAAACAGGGTCTGTAATTTTTTCACAACTGGTACGTCCATACACCCTAGTAGAAAGCTCAACGACTTCCTCATCTCCTTCATAAACAGAGGCAACAGTAATTCCTTGCGTAGTACCACAATCAGATTCAGTGATTATGACATCCTGTGAAACATCTACAAGTTTTCTAGTTAGATAACCGGAATCAGCTGTTTTAAGAGCCGTATCTGCAAGTCCCTTACGTGCGCCGTGAGTAGAAACAAAATATTCAAGAACTGATAAACCTTCACGGAAATTAGATGTGATCGGTCTTTCAATAATTTCTCCAGATGGTTTAGCCATCAACCCTCGCATACCAGACAGTTGTTTAATTTGCTGCTTATTACCACGAGCACCGGAATCAACCATCATGTAAAGTGGGTTGGCTATCTCATTACCATCATTATACTCTAGCGTACGATACAAGGCACTTGCAATTTTATCTCCTGCAGCTGTCCATATATCAATTACTTTATTGTAGCGCTCACCGTCCGTAATAATACCTTTAGTGTATTGCTTTTGAACAACATCCAATTGCTTATATGCATTCTTGAGCTCGACTTGTTTTTCATTAGGAATCACCATATCCGTGATTCCAATTGAAACACCTGCTCTAGTTGCCTCTTTAAAGCCTAACTGCTTAAGAAGGTCTAAAGTTTTAACTGTCTCTTTAGGGCCTGAGACTTGGAAAGTTCTCCATATGAGATCAGAAAGTTGTTTCTTTGCGATAGTTTCATTAATGAAGCCTAGAGATTTACCACTTTCATTTTCAACCTTAGGCCAAATTTCATTAAATCTAACTCGACCCGGGGTAGTTTCTATAATTACAGATTTAGGGTCTCCATAAATAGTGTCTTTACCACGATCTGGATTAGCTAAGCGAATTTTACAATGAAGAGAAAGAGCTCGCTCGGCCACCGCGTATTCTACCTCTGTAGTGGATTCAAATAGAGGAATCCTCTTATCATCAGCATCCTTATAAGTAATATGATGTCTATGATGAGTTAAGAAATAACTTCCAAGAGTGATATCCTGAGAAGGTGTCGTAATCGGTCGACCGCTAGATGGGGAGAAAATATTGTTTGGTGCTAACATCAACAACCTAGCTTCCATTTGAGCCTCAATAGATAAAGGCACATGAACAGCCATCTGATCACCATCAAAGTCCGCGTTGTAAGCTGAACAGGTTAGCGGATGTAAGCGTATAGCGGAACCTTCAATTAAGACCGGCTCAAATGCTTGTATTGATAATCTGTGAAGAGTCGGTGCACGATTCAATAATACAGGATGGCCTTTAGTAACTTCCTCAAGAATATCCCAAACTTCGGGAGTTTTCCTTTCGATCATCTTTTTCGCGGACCTTACAGTGTGAACATAACCAAGTTCCTTTAATCTCCTTATGATAAAAGGTTCAAAAAGAACAAGAGCCATCTTCTTTGGAAGGCCACATTGATGAAGTTTAAGTTCAGGCCCTATAACAATAACAGAACGGCCAGAATAATCGACTCTCTTGCCAAGTAAGTTTTGACGAAATCTTCCACCCTTACCCTTCAACATATCAGATAGAGATTTTAGAGCGCGATTGCCAGCACCCGTAACCGCTCTACCATGTCTACCATTATCAAAAAGAGCATCAACAGCTTCCTGAAGCATCCTTTTTTCATTTCTAATAATAACTTCTGGCGTCTTAAGCTGAAGTAAATTTTTGAGACGATTATTTCTATTAATGACACGTCTGTATAAATCGTTAAGATCGGAAGTAGCAAATCTTCCCCCTTCTAGTGGAACCAAAGGTCTTAGATCCGGAGGTATGACAGGCAGAACCTCAAGAATCATCCATTCAGGCCTAGTATGACTACCAGCAAAACCCTGAGCTAATTTAAGCCTCTTTGATAGTTTCTTTCTAACCTGTTTTGAGCGAGTTTTAGTCATCGCATCCTCAAGCTCTGCAACTAATGAAATGAGATCTATGCCCGCAAGAAGATCACGAACAGCTTCTGCTCCCATTCCTGCACGAAAACTATCCTCTCCAAATTCCTCTTCAGCTTCGCGCAATTCTTGCTCAGTGAGCAATTGAGCTAATTCTAGAGGCGTATTCCCTGGGTCAGTAACGATATAATCCTCATAATATATAACCCTCTCGAGCATTCTTGCGCTCATATCAAGCATAAGGCCTATGCGCGAGGGCATACACTTGTAAAACCAGATGTGACTAACTGGTACAGCAAGTTCTATATGCCCTTGTCTTTCCCGGCGCACTCTGGACAAGGTAACTTCAACTCCACAGCGGTCGCATATTACTCCCTTGTGCTTAATCCTTTTGTACTTTCCGCAAGCACACTCCCAATCCTTAGTAGGACCAAAAATTCGCTCACAAAAAAGGCCACCTTTTTCTGGTTTGAATGTTCTATAGTTTATCGTTTCTGGATTCTTTACTTCACCGAAACTCCAGCTCCGAATCGTATCGGCAGCAGCAACAGTAATGTTAACCTGATCGAAACCAGATTCTTTTTTATCAGCTCCAAAAAGCTCTTGGATATTGGACTCAACGCTCATGATTTTAATCAGTCTTAAATCTCTAAATTATTATTATTTCTATATTTATGCAGTACTTCTATTCTCGTCGACGGTAGGACTTGAACCCTCTCCAACTTTCACATCTAAACAAAGGCTTCTCATTTCCTTTATCAAAACATTGAATGATTCAGGTGTTCCCGCATCAAGGCTATTGTCTCCTTTAACAATGGATTCATAAATTCTTGTTCGACCTTGAACGTCGTCAGACTTAACTGTTAATAACTCTTGCAAGGTATAGGCAGCGCCATAAGCCTCTAGAGCCCACACTTCCATTTCTCCAAATCTCTGACCTCCGTATTGAGCTTTGCCACCAAGCGGTTGCTGGGTAACAAGTGAATATGGTCCTACAGCTCTTGCATGAATCTTATCAGCAACGAGGTGTCCTAGTTTTAACATATAAATATAACCTACAACAACTTCCTGATAGAAAGGATCTCCTGTTAAACCGTCATATAATTGAGATTTTCCATTTAGGCCAATCCAATTATAACCTTCTGTACCCTTCGCTTCTTTTAAGTAATCAAGGATTCTAGTTTCTGGAATACCGTCAAAAATTGGCGTGGCAACTTTAAAGCCAAGAGCTTTAGCTGCGACCCCTAAGTGAGTTTCAAGCACCTGACCGACGTTCATCCTTGATGGCACTCCAAGAGGGTTCAAACAAATATCAACTGGTGTTCCATCATCAAGGAAAGGCATGTCTTCTTCAGGAACAATCTTTGCCACAACACCTTTGTTACCATGCCTACCAGCCATCTTATCTCCTACCGATAATTTACGCTTACTGGCAACGTAAACTCTAACAGATTTAATTATACCTGGATCAACCTCATCACCGCTCTCCATACGGTCCAATGATCTCTCACGCTCGGAGTCAACATCACTGAATTTTGGAGCGAAACTAGAAATAATGTCCATTATCTTATTTCTGATGGGTGATGGATCAATTTCAATTGAGTCGTGAGAAGCCGCCAACTTGCGTAGCAAGGTTTTGGTTATCTTTCGATTAGCAGGAATAATTAATTCACCTGATTTACTATCTACAACATCTAGAGGTATCTTTTCTCCAAGAAGAATATCCGAAAGCTTCTCAGTGAGTTGATCGGTTAATTCATCTCGTTTCTTCTTGTGATCCGAATCAATACTTTTAAGCTGTTTTTTCATTTCAGCTTCTGACATTTGCTCCTTCTCAGCAACGTTTCTGGAAGAAACTCTTACATCCATAACTATTCCAGTGCACCCTGATGGGACACGCAGGGATGTATCTTTAACATCAGCAGCTTTTTCGCCAAATATTGCTCTTAGAAGACGCTCTTCGGGAGCCAATTCTGTTTCACTCTTTGGAGTAATCTTACCGACAAGAATATCGCCAGGCTTAACTTCCGCACCTATCCTAATAACGCCATCAGGACCAAGATCAGCTAAGGCTTCTTCCCCAACATTTGGAATATCTCGAGTTATCTCCTCTGGTCCAAGTTTTGTATCTCTAGCGCCGACATCAAAATTCGAAATATGAATTGATGTGTAAACATCGTCTTTAACTACTCTTTGTGAAATTGTAATAGCATCCTCAAAGTTATATCCATTCCAAGGCATGAACGCAACGAGAACATTTTTCCCAAGGGCGAGTTCTCCTTGTTCAGTACAAGGTCCATCCGCAAGAACATCGCCTTCTTTAACCTCTTGGCCTTTTGAAACGATTGGCTTTTGGTTAATACAAGTTCCTGAATTTGAACGCATGAACTTTCTCAGAGGATAGACATAAATTCCTTTACCCGGTTCACTTTTAAGCTTTCTTGGATCAGATAAAAATTTCTGATCAGAAACATGAAGTTCACCGTTTGGTGTAACTACAATCAATTCAGCAGTAGCCGCAGCTACCTTTCCAGACCCTTCTGAAACCACAACGGCTCTAGAGTCTCTAGCAGCCTTGCCTTCCATTCCTGTACCAACCAATGGTGATTCAGCACACAGTAATGGAACTCCCTGACGTTGCATATTAGAACCCATGAGTGCACGGTTAGCGTCATCATGCTCTAAAAATGGAATCAATGAAGCAGCAATTGAAACTAATTGC
>JAOFDG010000070.1 GCA_028033615.1 Verrucomicrobiales bacterium
GATTTATCTGAGGTCTATGAAACACTTTCAGATGAGTCTAATATATTAGGTTATGAATCAGTGAAAAGGTTTTATGAGATTGGTTCATTTGATGGAATCAAAGATCTAAATAATTACTTAAATCAATAATTATGACATATTCAGAGCAACACCTCAAAGAGACTACCGAAATAACAAAATTGATTGACCATTTAGTTATAGAAAAGATGGCTGAAATTATTTTAAATACTAAATTGAAAAAGGGTAGATTGTTTTTTCTTGGTTGTGGGGGGAGTGCAGGAAATGCATCGCATGCCGTTAATGACTTTAGAAAAATTGTAGGAATCGAATCTTATGCACCCACAGATAATGTTTCAGAGTTAACTGCAAGGACTAATGATGAGGGCTGGGATACAATTTTTTGTGAATGGCTAAGAGTAAGCAAGCTTAATGAAAATGACACTATATTTGTCCTTTCAGTTGGGGGTGGAAATTTAGAAAAGAACATCAGCCCAAATCTAGTCAAGGCTGTAATGCTAGCTAAAGATGTAAATGCTAGTGTTATTGGAGTCTTGGGAAGAGATGGTGGTTATACAGGTTCAGTTGCCGACGCCGCTCTAATTGTGCCTACAGTTAATCCAGATAATATCACTCCTCATTCTGAAGCGTTTCAGGCTGTTGTCTGGCACTTATTGGTGTCTCATCCTTCATTGAAAGAAAATGAAACTAAATGGGAGTCAGCGGTAAGTTAAAGGCTGTCTTTCTTGATAGGGATGGTGTATTGAATAACCCTATTGTTGTGAAGGGAAAACCATACCCTCCGAATAATATAGAAGAGGTGGTGATTCCAGATGGAGTGAAAGAGGGATTGGGTGAATTTAAGAGACTTGGTTATCTTTTAATAATGGTAACTAATCAGCCGGATGTGGCTAGGGGTAAAACCTCTCAAATTAGCGTTAATAAAATCAATGAATTTATCAAGGATAAGCTTATGTTAGATGATGTATTTTGTTGTTTTCATGATAATGATGACAATTGTGAATGCCGAAAGCCTAAGCCTGGAATGATTTTTTCCGCTAGTAAAAAATGGAACATCGACTTAAATGAGTCTGTAATGATTGGTGATAGGTGGAAAGATATTGAATCTGGCAAGTTAGGTGGATTAAAAACGTTCCTTATTGACTATAAGTATGACGAAAAATTTGTAATTCCTGATTATAAGGTTAATGAATTTAAAGAAATAGTCGTAATAATTAAAAACTTAATTAAAATTTCATGAGCAAAGTTGAAGATATTAAAGTGAAAATTTTTGCGGATGGTGCTGACAAAAATACAATGTTAGAAATGTACCAAAGGCCTTTAATTAAAGGGCTTACGACGAACCCTTCTCTTATGAGAAAAGCTGGAATAACTGATTATGAGGCATTTTCCAAAGATATTTTAAAATCGATTACTGATAAGTCTCTTTCATTAGAGGTTTTTTCCGATGATTTAGAAGAAATGAAAAGGCAAGCCCTTATGATTTCTACTTGGGGTGATAATGTGTATGTTAAAATACCAGTGACGAATACAAAAGGTCAATCAACGGAGGGGCTTGTATCTGAACTTAGTGATAATGGTGTTAAGCTTAATGTCACTGCTATAATGACAAACGAGCAGGTTAAGAATGTGGTTCAGTCTTTAAATCCTGATGTAGAGGCCTATGTTTCAGTTTTTGCAGGAAGGATTGCAGATACAGGTATTGATCCAGTTCCGGTTATGAAAGAATCTGTTGAGATAACTGGAATGAGACCTAAAGCGGAGGTTATATGGGCGAGCCCAAGAGAGTTGTATAATATTTTTCAAGCGGATCAAGTTGGGTGCCAGGTAATAACGGTGACTGAATCATTCCTAAAGAAATTGGATTTCGTTGGATATGACCTTAATCAATATTCTCTAGATACGGTTAAAATGTTTTATGAGGATGCTTTAGAGGCAGGATACAAACTTTAAAATTTAAAAATAGATAAATCGTTATTTAAATACCTTATGATAGATTTAAATAATAAGACTATATTAATTACTGGAGGAGCAGGATTTATAGGGTCGAATCTTGCTTTGAAAATCCAGTTAGAATTTCCGAGGGCTAATATTATAATATTTGATTGTTTTAGAAATGATACAACTTTTTCAAATGGTAATTTGAAAAGTTTCGGCCATTTTGAAAATCTAACCGATTTTGAAGGAAAAATTATTTGTGGGAATTTAAATTCGAAAGAAGACTTTAGCCTCTTATATGAATTTAATTTTGATTTTATTTTTCATCAAGCTGCGATTTCTGATACGCGTGTAGATGATCAAGAGGCAATAATTAAAACAAATGTAAATAGTTTTTATTCGATCCTAGAAATAGCAAAAAATACTGGAGCCACTATAGTTTATGCAAGTTCTGCGGCAACCTATGGAAACTGTGAATCTCCACAAAAAGTTGGAAAAGAGAATCCAGATAATGCGTATGGTTTTAGTAAATTGGCGATGGATAGGATTGCCGATTCTTTTATTAAAGATAACCCAAAACATAGAATAGTAGGTCTTAGATACTTTAATGTGTATGGTCCTAGGGAATTTTATAAAGCTAAGACTTCTTCTACAGTAATACAATTCGGACTCCAAATACTATCTGGTGCATCTCCAAGACTATTTGAAGATTCCGACAAAATTTTTAGAGACTTTATATACATAAAAGATGTTATTAGTTGTAATTTGCTAGCATGTGATACTGAACGTAGCGGCACTTATAATGTAGGAACAGGCACTTCCAGAACATTTCAAGATATTGCCAACATATTAATAAAAGAACTAGATAAATCTTGTCGATGTGAATACATCCCTAATCCATTCAAACTTAATTATCAGTATCACACTCAAGCAGATATAGCTGATACTAAAACTCATTTAAAATTTAGTCCTGAGTGGACTTTGGAAAAAGGTATTAGTGATTATATATCGGAGATCAAAAGAATTCATCAAAAACTATAGTCATGGTGTTTGAAGATCTAAGCAAAAAAAAACCAAAAATTTTGGTCATTGGCGATTTAATGATTGATCATTACCTGTGGGGTGAAATGACCAGAATTTCACCTGAAGCACCTGTCCCTGTGGTAAATGTAAAGAATGAGACAATAACTCTAGGAGGGGCTGGCAACGTAATTAAAAACTTAAAATCTTTAGATGCAGATTGCGCTATCTTAAGTGTCATTGGGACTGATGATAATTCCAAAATCATTCTTAATGAAATAAGTAAATTAGGTTTGGACACTGAGAATGTAATAATTGATGAAACCCGAACTGGATCAAAGAAAAGTAGGGTCGTTGTATCAAATCAACAAGTCTTGAGGATTGACCGAGAAGTAACAAGTCCAATATCAGAATTGGTTTCAGATCGATTAATTGATCAATTCGCCAAAATAATTGAGTGTTATGAGATTGTGTTAGTTTCTGATTATGGGAAAGGCGTTATAAGTGAATCAGTTTCAAATAAAGTCATTAGTTTATCAAATAGCTTAAATAAGCGAGTATTAGTTGATCCAAAAGGAGCTGATTTTAGAAAGTACGAAGGTGCATATTTGATAACGCCTAACAAAAAAGAGGCATATGAAGCCACTAACTTGGAAATATTAGATCATGAATCACTTGAAGATTCGCTTAAGTCTCTTAAACAAAAGTACAATCTTGACGTAGCATTAATTACTTTGAGTGAAGATGGTATAGCAGTGTATGAAAATAGCCTAGAAATATTTAGTACCAAAGCTCGTGAAATATATGATGTTACCGGTGCAGGAGATACCGTAATAGCATCGTTAGGATATTGTTTGGCTAGTGGTTTAAAAATTAATGAAGCGGTTGAATTCGCAAATTTAGCCGCTGGCGTAGTGATTTCTAAAGTCGGGAGTTCTATTGCGACATTTGAGGAGATTTCATTATTTCACGATTCCATTGAGCCGAGGACTAAGGTTTTAATTGAGGATCAATTCATTAAAAAAATTGCTAAAATTAAATCT
>JAOFDG010000071.1 GCA_028033615.1 Verrucomicrobiales bacterium
TCCTGATTTTGTGACTCCAGGCCAACTCACAATAAGGGGAGTATTAGTGCTATGGTGATAGAGTTGTGTTTTTGCAAAAGGCAACGGCATGCCATGATCGGAAAGGAAAAAAACGACCGTTGAGTCGAGGGATTTTGATTCGTTAAGTGCTTTCATTATTGCACCCACACAGTCATCGGCCCTGCGAACAGATGAGTAATAAAGAGCTAATTCCTTTCTTATTGTGGGGTCGTCATGCAAAAATCCTGGAACTGGAACGTCATTGGCTTTGTAAATTTTGGACGTTGGATGATTATCTCCTGGTTTCCAAAAGGGCTTATGAGGATCTGAAATATTAATGTTTAGGAAGAAAGGTTTGTTAGCCGATTTTGCGTTTTTTATTCCTCTCATAGTGGAAGCATAATACGTGCTAGCATCTTTCATGTGTGCTTTTTTACCGTCCTTTAATAGTGTAAGGTCATCATCCCAGTCATAAGGTTGATAGGGTGTGGAGTGATTCACTTTTCCTCTGATGGCGGTATAATATCCGCCACCTTTCATAAGGTCACAAAGAACCGGATACTTGATATTTTTAATTTGATAAAAACCCTCAACTTTACTGGTGTGTGGATAACGTCCAGACAGCATCACGTTTCTTGAGGGGTAGCAGTTCCCTACCTGAACATGAGCCTTTTTAAAGCGCAATCCTTGAGACGCTAATTTATCAATATTTGGAGTGATGTCTTTAATTTTCGATCCAAAAGAGCTGACAGAGTCACAGCTCATATCATCCACAGTGATTAATAAAATATTAGTCTTTGCTAAAGATGCTATAGTTAACGATAAAAATATTAAAAATCTAACTAGGGTGTTTATCATAGCTTAGAGGTGATGATGTATTATTTAATCACTTTTAATCTATAATGTCTGGTAGGATTATTATTATCGATGTCAGGTAAAGTAATTATTCTACTTATAATGGTTTCTGAAACTTGGGAGTCCTTTATTTCTATTTCACCTAATGTTTGAAGGTTATCCCATTGCTCGAGATTGGTGCTAGCCTCAATGATTAATTGAACACCGACAGCAGATATACCTTTTGTGTGAGTAAGGGAAATCTTGTTATTGTCTATATTTACAGAGAGAGGGGGCTCATTGTTGTAGGACTGGTCACTGGTTCCGATAGCATATTCTATGAGAGCATTGAGACCGTCCTGATCGTTGTCTGTCCTGGGATCACCTGCGAAGCCATCAGTCTGAGTCCCTGGATTTGGATCTGTAGCGATCCAATTAATTGGGTTTCCAGGATCGGGTTGAGACAATGGATTTATTAGTGAGAGGGCTTGACCCTTGCCATCAGCGTTTTCTGGCCATGGATCCTTATCATCGTATTTAATTTCGTTAATTGTCCCATTTTCGGAATCTTCGATTTTGATTGTTTCTCCTCCGTTACTAAGTGCTGTTCCATTTTCAAATATTCCAGCGATTATGGGTTCTTCGCCGTAGGCGCTAATGAATGAAGCTCTATCTCTAACTATATAAATTCTTTGTTTTGGTCCGAGAGATTTAATTGAAGAGTTACTGAAATCAAAGCTTATCCCGGAACTAAAATTTATACCCTCAACATTAAGAGAGTTTTGAGAATCGATGTTCATTAATTCAATGTATTCTGCAAGCCCATCATTTTCGGGATGATAATGAATTTTAGTTATTAATAACTGCTGTTGAGCTAGACTTGGTTGGCCCACATAACTTACTGAGTTATTTTCCCTTCCTGTTGAGTCCACTAAGGTAATTGTCTCTCCTCTGTTAGAAAGGTGCCCCTGGTAATTGCCAACGACAAATTGGCTTTCTCCAGCCCTAGGACTCATTAACCTCGCTCTAAATTTTTTAAGGTTTGGTGTTAAATATAATTGGCTATTAGAAGGAATTACTGTCCCTGGTGGAATGGTCATTTCAACTGCATTTATAATTTTCCAGTCAGAGACATCTACTGCGATATCGTTATTGTTTATTAACTCAATAAATTCTTCATCTTGATCAAAGGATTCAGGATTGAATTCAATTTTTCCAAATTCAATCTTTGGTTCATTGCTGCCATTAGAATCAGCTTTACCAGCATATAGTTCAGGCATAATTAAAAAGTCACTACTTCCTGAAGAGCCATTCATTCCATGTATTGCGAGAATATTTGAACCCTCCTTAAGGTGGTCGAGGTGAGAAGTAATATCAAACTCTTCGAATTGATTAACGTCTGCTTCGCCTGAATTTATTGTAGCAGCTGAGTTCCATGATGGATTTCCTGGAGCATTTTTTTCAGCAACTTTTGCTCCGTTAATATAAGCTATGAAACCGTCATCATGTTTCATGTGTAGTTCGAGTTTTTGATATTCTTCTGGTTTAACGACATTAAAATCAATCCGAATATAAGCCGTAGCATTGATCCTGCGCATCGCATCCCTTGTATCAGTCCCTAACAATGGTTTGTATTTTGGGCTGCTATCAAATCCAACTCCTGTTGTTCCTGTTAACCATGAAGAATCATTATAATTAATATTCGTCCAATCTAGTGAGTCTGATGCATCAGTTGGTACTTTTGTTTTAGATGAGGCTCCACTTATAACTAGGGGAGTAAAGTCGTATGAGAGTTGACCTGATTGGGCCTCAGGTAAATTTGCTGATCGGCCGTACATATAAGTTCTTCTGCCTGGAAGGTATTCATTTTTCCATCTTTTGACCCCTTCAGCCATATCTTCTATGTCAGGATGATTAGAAGTGTAGGAAACCGGGCTGCCATTACTCTGTCTCCAAGATCCCCATTTGATGAAGTCCTGTCTTGCATCTGATGGGTCTATTTCTGGTGGGTCGATTAAAGCTAATTGTTCATCGAGTCGCCTTTCAAAGTATCTCTCATTGTATGGAGTATCTGGATGGTTAAGAAATTGATCGGATAAAGTTCTAATTCTTCGCATGAGCATCTGATTAACCTCAGGGTTTGACCACATTTTTTGGAGGAGGCTGACTGCGGTTCCTACTCTAATAACATCATTATTGAAGAGTTTGTTATCAAAGTAAGTGTCTCCTCCATTCCATTTTCGTCCGTGTGAGAGATCTAGGTCCCAGGGCAGTAAAGCCCATTCGTCACTTCGACCGGTATCTCTATAAATGTACCAGTTCTTTCTATGCATGTCGGTGTTTCTAATCACACAGTTAGCAGCGGCCATGTTTACACACATCGATAAATTAACATTATCATATATAAAGTTCCATTGTTGACTATTGCTTCCTGTGTTTATGCCTCTTATGAAGTCAGTGAGATCCTGATTATTTTCAGTCTTTCTATTTTTCTTTTCAACACCACTATTTCCACTATCATTGGATGAAAGGGTGTTGCTATAAACTTTATACAATGCACCGTTTGGATTTAGACCGGCTCTTTCTAGATAAATGTCATCAGCGTCTTCGACAAAATCTGCAGTACTAAAAAATTCTCCGTTTTGTTGTACTCTAACAGTGAAAGCAAAATGAGCGTGCACTCCAGATTCGCGCATGATCTCCCAGGCTAGGACATGCCTTACTTTGGACTTGTCAGCCCAGTTTGTAAGTAGGTCTATATCTTTGGCTCTTTTTTCATCGGGGTGCCATTTGAAACGCTGTGTTCGATTAAAATCAATATTGTAACTCTTTTTTACAAAGCCTCCCGTTGACTGACCATGCCTCGAGAAAAAAACGTTATCATATAATTCTCCCAAATAGTAAATAGCGCCCCTCGTTCCATTAGTTGTTCCTGCTGCGTTTGGGTTTTTTACAAACATTTCTACGACTGAGAGTTTTGTTTCTACGTCTGAATCTTTGGCTACGGTGCCTATATACTGGTGTGAATCTTTAGGATCAGGAAACGGTGGCTCGAAGGTTTTAAAACCAAGTTCATCAGTAACTTCAAATCTCCAGCGAACCATTTCTGCATCATTAAAAGATGAACCTGGAATGGCTGCTTGGTAAGTTTCAGAGCCA
>JAOFDG010000072.1 GCA_028033615.1 Verrucomicrobiales bacterium
TTTTACATACTTTTTATTGATCATCTCATTTGCTGGAATCACTCAATTACTTGCCGACCATCACAAAAAAGAAGAAAGCGATTTAAAGCTTCCTACCAGCTGGAAAGAGTACCTCTCGATGAAAAGAAAGCAAAAGGCCTTCGGAGTATGGTCTTTTAAAGGAAAAACCACTAGCATCTGGGAAGGTATACCAGAGGGCCTTGACTATACCGATACCTTTACAACTCAGTTGAGCGCTGATGGCAGCAAGATCTTAGCTTCACATGTCATGAAGACGACTGACGGCACTATTCTCAGTACAGGATCAGGAATGGAAACTTGGGACGCAAAGAGGAAGAAAATATTTTCTAGCCAATCCGGATTCGATGGAGGAAAGCTATACACAGGCCCATCAGAGTTAATCGGTATTAGTGAGAGTGAAGAAAAATGGAAATACACCGAGACCATCTCTGGTAAAACCTATGAAGTAATAATAACTCGAAAGTCTGACGGTCCTAATAAGAAAATCCAAACAAATGTAAGAGTCGATGACCCAGACAATTCGGCTACCACTACTTTTACAAGGCAGCCTAGAAAGAAAAAGACAGAGAAGTAATGACAATAAATCTTAGGTCCCTTTATCAGCACCTATAATGGATTCAGCTAGCTCCTGAGCAGTCCATTTATTACCACTAAAAACTTCAACTAATTTACCATTGGCGTCAAAGACTGCCGTCCTAAGGTTATGCTCTATTGGGAAGCCTTCAGTATCAAAACTTAAACCTAGAGGGGCTCCAATTTTTTTCACCTCATCAATTTCAGCCCTACAAAAAAACCAGTTATTATATTCATATCCTCTTGCTTTCTTATAACCATTAAGAATTTTTTCTGTATCAAAAACAGGATCAATGGTGAGAGATACGAGATTCCAATCCTTAATCTCAGCCTCCTGAAGAAGATTGACGGTTTCATTAAACCTCAAAGACATCATGGGGCAGTAATCTGGCAAAGGACATCTAGTAAAAATGAAAGTTATCGCCCAAGGGGCGCCACTTAATTTAGAGGCATTTAATATCTTTCCATCAGATGTATTGAGCGAGAATTCTGGAAGCTTATCACCGAGTTCGAAGGTTGGTTTTTTAAACCATTTCTCACTAGGTTTTTCTTTAGAAAATGAGGCAGTCTTTATTGCTCCAGTGGGTATGATGTTTTCTATATAGGTTCCATCATCCCTATTAACAATCATATCAAATGTGTATTGATGGCCGACCTTAAGTTTTGAGTATTCCTCTTGATCTTCTACTTTAAGATACATGGTCATTTCCTCCATGAAGCCTGGTATCTGCTCATGATGGATAAAGGTGGATTGATCATCAGAAATTAATTCTAAAACATAACCTCGGGTCGAATACGAACTTTTTTTAGTAGAAGCATTATTCTGATTCTTAACTTCTATAGCCTCATCATTTTTACACCCAATAGTAAATGAACATAGCACCAATATATTTAACAGCAGAACGTGATCCTTAAATAATACCCGGAGATTCATAATATTTGAGAACAATTTATTTTATGGCCTCTTCAAATCTATCGCAATCTTTTCTCCATCAGCAGTAATAATTCGAATGGCAAACTTATCGTTACCTACAAGCTCATAGCTAAGCTTTCTGTGAGAACCTTCATTAACTCCATTGAAAGTCACACTCTTATCGCTGATCTTTGATAATTTAAGAACCTGAGGTTTTTCTGACCTTGGTTTTAGCGACGCATCAAAAAGGTTCAACCTCAGCTCAAAGGATTGGTCAATCTTTTCAATTTTTATAAGCTCAACAAATTCTGTTACTGATCCTTTTGTTAGCCTTACCACTGCAGTAATGGTATTAGCCCTCGGAGGCAGCCAAGACTCCTCTAAAACACTATCACCAATTGGACCTTCCCAGCTCCCCGTCAACCAATCAAGTTGATCTATTGAGGTCACTCTAGGTGACTCACTTTTTCCCTCACCTGAGCTTTTCTCATTGGCAAAACCAACATCAAAGAGACCTAGAGAAATCATCATCAAAAACAGAAATTTCATGACTTCAATATTAGCAGAAAAAATACAAAAATTAACATTTATATTATTGATCCATATATAGCTTTTCCTGTTCCTTTAAAATCGCTAATATGATGACTACCAAAGGAAACCAGCATTCTTCTAGTATGAAAATTAAATCTCTTCTCTTTAATTTACTCGTTTTCATTCCCTCAACGCTGTCCGCCGTCACCTTCACAGATGAAAGTGAAAAGTTTGGACTTGCGGGTGGAAATGACGCTTGCTGGTTTGACTTCAACAATGACGGATGGACAGATATTTGCGCTGGAGGAAAGGTATACCGAAATGAAAAAGGGCAAAAGTTTGTCCACGTCGCCGACGTTGGGTCAAGCATTGCTGCGGACTTCAATAACGATGGTTTTCTAGACCTTTACTCTTGGGGAAGTCGAAAAGTTTATCGTAACGTTGAAGGTAAAAGCTTTGAAAGTATTGACCTTCCTGAGCTACCAAAGGGAGGCTCCCTTGGAGCTTCGTGGGGAGACTTTAATAATGACGGTTTCGTTGACATCTATGTTGGAGGTTATGAATCCTGGCCAAAAGACACCTACGCAGATTTTATTTTGACTAACGAAGGAGGAAAATCCTTCAAGCTCAGCTGGCAAGAAGTTCGTTATAGAGCGAGAGGAGTCAGCACCTGCGACTTTGATCGGGACGGAGACCTCGACGTTTATGTATCTAACTACAGGCTCCAACCAAACATCCTTTGGCAGAATGATGGAAATGGAAAGTTCACTGATATCACGGGAGACTTTGGCGCCCTCGCTAACGGACCGGGGTTTGGAGGAGGTCATTCAATCGGTGCTTCTTGGGGAGACTTTGATAACGACGGCAACTTCGATCTATTCGCCGGCAACTTTGCCCATAAGGATAGTCGAGGCAATCAGCCTGAGTCGGTATGGCTAAGGAACACGGGAAAAGAAGGGCAATTCAAGTTCGAGAACAAAGGACAGGGAGGTGTTTTTTATCAGGAATCATATTCAAGCCCCTCGGCAGCAGATTATGATAATGACGGAAACCTTGATCTCTTCTTCACTACCGTATACGGAGTCGCGTCCTTCGGTCGCAAGAATAATCCTGTTCTCTTTCGTAACGAAGGAGAATTCAAATTCTCAAATGCTAACGTAACAACTAAACTTGAAGGCTTAGGTGCCACTTACCAAGCGGCATGGGCTGACTTTGATAATGATGGCGACCTTGACCTCATGGCTGCCGGTCGTTTTTTTGTTAATAGTGGAAACAAACAAAATCATTGGCTAAGAATTAATCTCGAATGCAAAAAGGAAATGGTCAACCGTTCCGCTATCGGTGCTCAAGTTCGGTTAACTTTAGATAATGGAAAAATTTTGAGTCGTCAGGTCGAATCAGGAACTGGTCAAGGAAACCAGAACGAACTCACACTTCACTTTGGTTTAGGCTCACACGATAAACCCGTAAAGGTTGAAATTTTATGGCCAGACGGAACAATTCTAAACATGGACAATGTTGTAATTGATCAGAAATTAACTTTTAATTTGAATAGCTAAATCTCTTTCTCCTTATTTAGCGATATAATTCAAGTAAGCCTTGAAGGTTATCCAATCCTGAGAACCCTCAACACAGACCTGAGTTTCTTCCCGTATAAAATTATCATCTAAAAGCGAAAATATTTCCTCATCAGCATAAGGGCCAAGAACTTTATTATTTAGAAAAACATAAATCCTCGGGACTTCTTTATCGGTAACTTTAACTACTTCCTGATTAGGGCCTGAAGCTAGAACATCATTCTTATCAGAGTGTCTTTGCTTTAAAGATTCTATGTGATTCTTATTAGTTAAA
>JAOFDG010000073.1 GCA_028033615.1 Verrucomicrobiales bacterium
GAGAATCAATTCATCCACTCGCAGGCCTTCAACCCTACGAGATTAGAAAAATATCGAATAAACTCGGCTTTGAGGGTGATATAGCAAAGCAGTTTGGAAGGCTTCTTAAATCTTTATTCAAATTATTCATTTCATGTGACTGCTCAATGGTTGAAATAAATCCATTAGTTACAACTCCTGATGGTGATGTTTTAGCATTAGATGCCAAATTCGGTTTTGACGATAATGCTTTGTACCGTCAAAAAGAAATCGAATCTATGCGAGATACTTCAGAGGAGGATCCTCGCGAAGTGGCAGCATCTGAATATGGTCTTAATTATATCGGCTTAGAAGGTAATATTGCATGCCTAGTTAATGGCGCCGGCTTAGCGATGGCCACAATGGACATTATTAAACATTATGGAGGCGAACCAGCAAACTTCTTAGATGTAGGTGGTGGTGCTACGGAAGAACAAGTTACTAATGCATTCAAAATCATACTTGGGGATCCAAACGTTAAGGGGATTCTAGTCAATATCTTTGGAGGCATCATGGATTGTGATGTTATTGCAAATGGCATAGTTAATGCCTGTAAACAAGTTAATTTAAGCATCCCTCTGGTCGTTAGGCTGGAAGGAAATAATGTCGACCAAGGAAAAAAAACTCTTTCTAATTCTGGGGTTGATTTGATAGCTGCAGATGATTTATCAGATGCAGCCGAAAAGGCTGTTAAGGCTATTAACTTATAAAGTGTAAAAGTATTGCAAGCGAATCACAGTATTGTACTCAATTTTACTCGGCGATATTCAATGGGGCATCGATTGATTAGTGGGGCAGCTAAGAACTGCCAAATTCCTCACGGTCATGATGAAGTAGTAACAGTCAATATTACTAAAAGGAGTAATAGAGTACTAGATTCTAAAACTAATATGCTTGTCGAATTTGAAGAGGCAAAAAGGCGATGGTTTGAGTGGATTGATGAATCCGTTGATCATAGTTTTCATATTAACAATGAAGATCCTATTATTAACTATTTCATAGAAAATGAACCAGAACTCTTACCAAAACTCTTAATAACCCCTGGTGACCCAACAACTGAAATTAGGGCAGCATGCTACTATGCAAAATTAAGCAATTTCTTGGATGAAAATAAGACTGAGTTATTTTGTACTGATCTTAAAATTCAGGAGACTCCAACTAATGCAGTTTGCTTTAGCTGTGAGAATATTGAAAGCTTTTTACCCTCAGGAGAATGTCACTGGTGGAATCGTCCAGACCTTTCCATCAATGATTTGAGTTAAAATACAATAATTAAAAAAAACTAACATAACAATAATGTCTATACTAGTTAAACCAGAGACCAAAGTTCTCATTCAAGGAATCACTGGAGGGTTTGGTGGAACCCACGCCAAACTTAGTCTTGATTATGGGACAAAAGTTGTTGCAGGTGTTACTCCCGGAAAAGGAGGGCAAACATTCGAATCTCAAGTGCCTATATTTGATACAGTCGAGGATGCATTGACTGAGACTGGTGCAACAGTGTCAGCAATTTTTGTACCTCCCCCATTTGCAGGTGACGCCATTATGGAATCTGTAGACGCTGGCATTGAACTTATAGTTGCCATCACTGAAGGGATCCCAGTTGCTGATATGATGCGCGTGCGCTCCATGATGGAAGGCACCAATTGTAGGCTCATTGGTCCCAATTGCCCAGGAGTAGTTACACCTGGCACAGGACCCGAATCATCTGGAGGGTGCCGAATTGGAATTTCACCAGGTTATATTCATAAAAAAGGTTCGGTAGGTGTCGTTTCTAGGTCTGGAACACTAACTTATGAAGCTGTCTGGCAAACCACTCAGCTTGGCCTTGGTCAGAGCACTTGTGTTGGAATTGGAGGTGACCCGATCAATGGCACTAGTCATTTAGATGTCCTTAAATTATTTAATGATGACCCTGAGACAGAATCCATCATTATGATTGGTGAAATCGGTGGAACGGCTGAAGAAGAGGCCGCTGAATGGGCAAAAGATCACTGTGATAAGCCAATTGCGGCATTCATAGCTGGAGCCACTGCACCTCCTGGCCGAAGAATGGGACATGCAGGAGCGATTATTTCTGGAGGGAAGGGTACTGCAAATGCAAAAAAAACCGCTCTAAAAGAGGCTGGAATAGCTGTTGCAGAGACCCCATCGGAAATGGGGACCACACTAGCCAGTATTTTGTGAACAAAAATTAAGATATTTTTCCTAATTCTTTCGAGTAAATTAACTAAATTCTTCACCGAAAGGAAAAAAAAGAAAATTGCATGTCTCCATCATCTCTATATTTTCACATCCCCCCTCAACACATTTAGCAATATCGCAATAAATTTATATCCCTTTAAATATGGCATTAGTAGCAAAAGGACTAGAAGGAATTATCGCTAACGAATCCAAACTAAGTAACGTTCAAGGCCTTGAAGGTAAATTATGTTATTTAGGATATACGATAGATGATCTGGTTGAACATACCTCTTTTGAAGAAGTAATTTATTTATTACATAATGGAAAACTACCGAATCGATTTGAATTAGACGGATTAATTTCTAAACTCAAAGCTGACCGCAACTTACCAGATGGCATAATCGACTTTTTAAAAAATGCCCCCAAAGATGCTGGACCCATGGATATTATTCGCACAGGAGTATCAATGATGGGTCTATATGACACTAAGGGTGACCACCAAAACCGAAATCTCAATGAAGATCGCGCAATCGCAATCATTGCAAAAATTCCTTTAATTGTTGCAGCTTTTCACCGTTTCCGTCAAGGTTTAGAGATCGTTGAACCTCGGGAAGACCTAAGCGAAGCGGCACATTTTCTTTACCTAATTAATGGTGAGGTACCTTCTAAAGATGCAGCAAAAACCCTAGATGTAGCTTATATTTTACATGCAGATCATGGCATGAATGCGTCGACCTTTAGTTCAAGGGTTACTGTTGCAACACTTAGCGACATGTATTCTGCGATCACTTCAGCGATAGGAACCTTAAAAGGACCTCTTCATGGTGGAGCAAATGAGGGAGTAATTCAAATGCTCGAAGAGATTGGTACGGAGGATGCAGTGGATGCCTATGTAGAAGGGAAACTTGAAAGGAAGGAAAAAATTATGGGTATAGGTCATAGAGTATATAAAGTACTTGATCCTAGGGCACCCCATTTAAGAAAAATGGCCATAAAGCTCACTGAAGAACTTGGCGATCCAAAATGGATCAATATGTCTGAGCGTATCGCTGAAATGATGAAAGATCGCAAAGGCCTTAATGCAAATGTGGATTTTTACTCTGCAACAGTATATTACAGCCTCGGTATTCCTACCGATCTCTTTACACCAATTTTTGCTATTAGCCGAGCAAGTGGATGGACAGCCCAAGTTCTCGAACAACTTGATGATAATCGTCTCTACAGGCCGCTTACAGATTATACGGGTCAAGATTCTCAACCTGAGATTCTCCCGATAGACGAACGCTCTTAGAGCTTAAAATAAATACACAGAATTCTCATTTTCTTATCTGAAAACGAGAAAAAATGTAATAGGGTGAAAATCGCCCTCAGTCCTGTGCTCGTAAAATGGCAAGTTTGAACAATCACATATCTTATATTGAAGCCATCCGCAAACAGGTAGGAAATGTGGTAGTTGGGCAAGATGATGTCGTTGAACGTTTATTGATCGCTCTCTTTACAAGCGGTCACATTTTGCTTCAAGGAATGCCGGGCCTAGCAAAAACTCTTCTCGTAAACGCTCTTGGCAAAGCTATTCACTTAGATTTTTCTAGAATTCAA
>JAOFDG010000074.1 GCA_028033615.1 Verrucomicrobiales bacterium
CTAAATCAACTTCAAACTCAACGTCACCTTTACCTACCCCAGCAAAGACGGCCTGCAAAGAATAGTAATCTTCCTGAGTTATTGGATCAAACTTATGATTATGGCAACGGGCACAATTGGCAGTCGTACTCACGAAGGCTGACATTGTCTGGTTTACAATATCGTCGCGATCCAAATAATCAAAGGTCAAGGGAGCCGTGCCTGCTCGACTCGCTTCTAATGGTCCTGCTGCAATAAATCCTAGTCCCGCAAGAAGCCTAGGCTCATCAGGAAAAAAAACACTAGGAGCTAACTGCTCCCGGATAAAACGCCCCCATGGAACGTCTTCATTCATCCTTTCAATGACGTAGTCTCGGTACTTCCAAGCATTAGGCCTTTTGACATCATGTTCACAGCCATGCGAATCAGCAAAATGAATAACGTCAAGCCAATGGCGCGCCCACCGCTCTCCGTATCGAGGCGAAGAAAGCAAACCATCAATGAGTTGACTCCATGAATCAGGAGCGTCGTTTTTTACAAATTCTTGAACCTCTTTAGCGGTTGGCAGCATACCATGAAGATTCAAATTAATTCGCCTAAATAATGTTCGCTTGTCTGCTCTAGGCGACGGCAAAATCCCCTCCTCTCTTAACTTTTTTCTAACGAGAAAATCAATGGGATTAACTTGATCTGGGACACTTGGAGCTCTAAGAGGTTTTAAGGACCACCAATCAAGCGGTTTGTCTTTTTCTTCATTAAGTTTTCTCGGGTCATGAGCTCCCCCACTCACCCCTTCATATTCTTTGTCTCAAGAACGAAAATTCCATAAGGTGAAACAACCACATGATCAATTTGGGTGGTGCCATCAGGAGCATTAATAATCAAATTATGAAACCTTTTGTAAATGGACTTATCTAAAGATAAAACCATTCCAAAAGCGGTCATTTTTTCACCCAACCAGCCCTTGAAATTGTTTTTTAGGGAACTCATATAATTTAACTCAATATATCATGAACAACATGCCCATGAACATCAGTAAGCCTTCTATCAATGCCGTTCTGACGAAATGTTAGTTTCTCGTGATCAATTCCTAAAAGATGAAGAACGGTCGCATGAAAATCATAGCAGTAAGTTTTGCCTTCCATGGCTTGATAGCCCCAATCATCACTCTGACCGTATGATACCCCAGCCTTAATTCCGGCTCCAGCCATCCAAGTAACGAAAGTTCCTCCATTATGATCTCGACCGTCTCCCCCCTGAGCAAAGGGAGTCCGACCAAACTCAGTCGTCCATATAATTAGAGTATCATCAAGTAGGCCGCGTGCTTTCATGTCGCCGAGGAGTGCGCCGATTGGTTTATCAACGCTTGCTGCCATCGGTGGAAGCTCCTTTGAAATACTTCCATGATTATCCCAATTTCCTTTATTTCCCTGAGGTCCGCTCCACACTTGAACGAACCGCGTTCCCCTCTCGATGAGTCTACGTGCGAGCAAACATCTCCGGCCAAAGTCTTCGGTGACATTGTTATCTAAACCATACCCTTCGCGAGTCACTTTACTTTCCTTTGAGAGATCAAATGCTTCGGGTGCGGAGAGCTGCATCTTTGCAGCAAGCTCATAAGAGCGAATTCTAGATTCGAGACGAGAGTCATCAGGTCTTAGAGCTGCATGACTTTTATTAATTTTTCCCAATAGATCTAGACCCTCTTTGCCTGAACCATGAGTAGCAAAATTATACTCAGTTCCAGAAAAAAGATCGGGAACTGGACTTGATGAACTAGCATTTATAACTGTGCCCTGATGAATGGCAGGCAAAAACCCAGAAGAAAAAGGGCCTCGCTGATTATAAGGCAAGCCCTTAGGGTCCGGAAGCACGACAAATGTCGGCAAGTTATCAGTAAGACTACCGAGTCCATATGATATCCACGCTCCCATGCACGGAAATCCAGGCAGAAGAAAACCTGAATTCATCATATAAGTTCCGGGACCATGAACATTAGTCTTGGAAGTCATTGCCATCAGGAACGCCATCTCATCTACCCATTTAGCCTGATGTGGAAACACACTACTGACCCAACGGCCGCTCTCACCGTGCTGCTTAAATTCAAAGGGGCTTTTTAATAAGGCGCCCGGCACTGCGGTAAACCCTTCTGGCTTTTCCTTTGGCCCAAGCTTTTTCCCATGAACCCTTTCAAGCTCGGGCTTGTAATCAAAAGTATCCATAGGACTAGCTCCTCCAGTCATAAACAACTGAATAACTCTCTTCACTTTCGGTGTATGATGAATTCCTTGAAGCCCAGATGATGCGGCATCTCGGCTCAACATCTGAGACATGGCTACTCCTCCAAGGCCTCCCCCAGACTTCCATAAAAAATTTCTTCTGTTCAGCTGATCCATAACTCTAGTCGACAAATAAAAATTCGTTACTATTTAAAAGGACACGGCACAGAGAATTAAGACCATGCTTTTTTGAATACTCTTCAAAGCTTAGCCTCTCAGATTCGGTTGGAGCGCGCTGCCAGCAAAGCTCAACCAATCTTGATACATAATTATTCTTTTTACTCTCTTCTATAACACGTTCTGATATCCACTCTGAAGCATGCAACACGAAAGGGTTATTGTAGAGAGCCAATGACTGCAGAGAGGAAACTGAAAAAGTTCTTTTTGGAGCCAGCAAACCCATGTCAGGGAAATCAAGAGCCTCCATGAATGGATCCGGTATTCCACGCCATACGACCCGATAAATACTCCTCCTCCTCGCTTTATCTTTGTTCCAGTTAAACTTTGTATAATCAAGTGACGGTGTGTCCTGAGGCCCTTTAGTTTTCAGAAACTGCTCAATCCCAGGACCACCCATTTTGAGATCAATTCTTCCGGAAATTGACAAAGCACTATCACGGAAAGATTCAGCATCTAGTCGTCGCCTGTTGGATCGCCAAAAATAACGATTATCAGAATCAATAGCACTCGCATCGGTCATGCTTTTTTGTTGCCATGTCTCACTAGTTAAGATGAGCCGATGAAGCTTTTTAAGAGATCCTTTTGCTTCATCACGAAACCAAATAGCTAGCCAATCAAGGAGCTCAGGATGCGTGGGCTTATTTCCCATACGGCCAAAATCATTCGGTGTATCACAAAGACCTCTCCCAAAATGGTAATACCAAACCCTATTAACAATACTTCTCCATGTTAGAGTATTTTCTGTATGGGCGAGCCAATCCGCTAATGCTGCACGCCTAGTCGATTCATTCTTAGGATTCGATAAATCAAAACGTCCAGGCAAGTGACTCATAATGGATAGAGCACCAGGTTCAACTTCACGCACAGGCTTATCAATATCGCCCCTCTTTAACAAATGGACAAGCTTTGGCTCAAGCTGAGCCGTATCGAGTTTCTTATTGTGGGACCATAGATTTGAAACTCCGTATACAACCTCCTTTTCAGGCAAGCTAGGCAAAACATTACTGGCATAATCCTCAAGCGCTGCGGCAGCGATCGATATATTCTCTTCCTTTGACCTTTCAGTTAAAGCCTTTAACAAACCTGACTTAACTTCCTGAGAAATATGCCTCACCGACCCGTTAGCTGCATCAGTTGCTGAAATACGAACCCGACCAATGTAATGCTCAGGCGGCCAGAGTTGTTTAATAGTGACCGCTAAACTTCCGCCACGAGAGGTATCAATAGCTTTATCTAATTCTAAAATAATATAATGCGATTCATTGAC
>JAOFDG010000075.1 GCA_028033615.1 Verrucomicrobiales bacterium
TGCGGACCTAGTGAAAAATTTTGGAGGAAAAGCGCCTTACTGGGGATTTAGTGAATCAGTATTGGTGCATGGAAATAATGTTGTAGTTACTCCTGGCGGAGGTAAAGGAGCTATAGTGGCTTTAAATAAGATAACAGGAAAACAAATTTGGCAGAGTAAAGAAATTAAAGATGGAGCTCAGTACTCTTCAATAATTCCAATCAAGCACAAAGGAGGCGATCAATATGTTCAGCTTTTCATGAAATCTTTAGTTGGAGTTTCCGCATCTGATGGAAGCCTCCTCTGGAAAACAGATTGGAATGGTCGAACAGCAGTAATACCAACTCCAATTTACAAAAATGGGAAAATATATATTAGCTCTGGCTACAATGTTGGATGTAAGCTCATTAACTTAAGCCAAGATAATAAAGTCTCGGAAGTTTATAATAACGACACGATTATCAATCATCATGGTGGCGTCATTTTGATTGGAGATCATTTGTACGGACACTCAGATCGAGGAGGTTGGAAATGCCAAAATTTTGAGACTGGTGAAGAGATTTGGCGCTCAAAGGAGCTAGGTAAAGGAGCAATACATTATGCTGACGGTATGTTGTATTGCCTAAGTGAGAGTGATGGAACCGTAACACTAGTAAAAGCCAATACTAAAGGGTGGGAAGAAACAGGACGGTTCAAATTAAGCCCTCAAACTAAGCTTAGAAAGCCATCCGGAAAAATATGGACACACCCTGTAGTCATAGGCGGTAATCTTTACCTACGTGACCAGGAAATAGTTTATTGCTATAAAGTAAAAGCTTAAAAAGCTTTAAACCTTATCTACTGAAGGAATCTCAAATCCCATGTTATTGGGATCCTTAAGTAGACGATTGGCATCCTTTGCGTGTTCACCAGTGTGTGTCTCCTTTTTAGGATCAAACTGAAGCCAAGGTCCAACGGTATAATAATTGTCTTTTTCCGGAATTCCTACGCCCTTACCCATTACATCATGCAATTTACCAAAGTGTTCTGCCGCATCTTTATTATCTCCAAAACGGCCAGCTTTTAGATTAAATGGCACGTCTTCACCTAAGCGATATGAATTATTCATGAGGTGTCCTAGTACGCATCCATAATGGGCATCATTAACGTTTCCATTGGCCATACTTGGATCCCCTTCCCTACAAGCAGCAACAAAACTTCCCCAATTACCTCCAGGGGTCACTTTACCGCTACCAAAATCTATCTTCTCACCCTTATCACTTCCCTTCGCGTAATACTGGTTGCCAATTATCTTGCCTCCATCTTCAAAATAATACTGATTTTCAACCTGACGTTTATAACCGTTGTAATTGACATTCCTGACATTAAAAAATATTTGCTGTCCATTAGGGTATTCAGCCATTCCAAATAAAGTATTCGGAGTCTCTCCTTGATCTTTCCACTGAAACCTACCACCAATTGCCATCGCTTTGACTGGGTGTGTTTGGTCATCATCAATTGCCCATCTAGCTACGTCTAGCTCGTGTGTTCCTTGATTATTAAGATCCCCATTTCCTGTAGCCCAGAACCAATGCCAGTTGTAGTGAACATAATTACCGTGAAACTTTTCAATTACCGCAGGCCCCTTCCAAAGATCCCAATCAAGATGCGCTGGAGCATCTCCAATATTTTTATGGCCTATACTTCCCCTAGGCTTACAACAATATCCATAGGAAATCTTAAGACGCCCCCACTTACCTGCCTTTATTTGATCGTGTAATCCTGCCCTATCAGCATTGCTTCGCTGTTGAGTTCCGTGCTGAATAACAACTCCATACTTTTTCTGAGCAGCAACCGCTACACGACCCTCCTCAACATCATGACTCATCGGTTTCTCGACATAAACATGCTTGCCTGCCTGAGCACCCCAAATTGTCATTAATGAATGCCAATGATTCGGTGCAGCGATTGCAATAGCGTCAACGTTTTTGTCGTCCAAAGCCTCTCTAATATCAACCACTCCCTTAACGGGCTGGCCACGACCTTTTAAACTTGCAACAGTACGACTGAGAACCTGTTTATCTGGATCAATAACATATGGTATCTCAACATTTTTCTGGCCTAGAAATCCACCAATATGACTTTTGCCTCGACCATTGAGACCTGCAACAGCAATTCTCATTCTATCATTTGCTCCAATAACTTTACCCGAGGACTTAGTATTTGCGATGAAAGGAGCCCCTCCAAAGGCAGCCAAACTTGTTGTCTTAATAAATTTTCTTCTTGAGTTAGAGAGCATTTCTTTGAGTTTTTAATTTAAGTATTATCTTGTATCGAAACTAAAGGGCTGAAAATAAAAAACTTATCTAAATTCAAAATTATTACCCTTTAAATTCATCAAATGCAGAGTTTAGCTCTGCATAATTACTTGAAACTGTTAGTTGTGGATATTCATCAATAACATTCTGAGGGGGACAAAATAAAACCCCTTTATCTGATTCTAAAAGCATTGAGATATCATTGTATGAGTCCCCAGCTGAAAGAACCTTAAAGTTTAATGCTTTAAAAGCTTTTACCGCTGCTCTCTTCTGATCATTCATCCTAAGCTTAAAATCACTAATTCTACCAGCATCATCAATAACCAAATTGTGACAAAATAAAGTAGGGTAATCCAACTGTTTCATCAGGGGCTCAGCGAATTGATAAAATGTATCAGACAGAATAACCACCTGAAATCTTTGCTTAAGACCATATAAAAACTCCTTGGCCCCTGGTAATGGACTCATCTGAGAGATTACTTCCTTAATATCATTAATTCGAAGTTGATTTTTAGCGCAAACATCAAGACGCATCTTCATTAACTCAGAATAGTCCGAAATATCTCGAGTCGTAGCTTGGAGCTCCTTAATCCCTGTCTTTTTAGAAAACTCAATCCAAATTTCGGGAACCAGCACTCCTTCAAGGTCTAAACATGCTATAAAACTCATATTATATAAAATTTAATAAAATGACAAAAAAACATAATTTTAAATGCTATGCGAATATTAATTGATTGCAGTGGGTTTTTTGCAATATAGTAAGCTTAATTTACTGCATCGCATTAAAATATGCGCCTGAGCAGCTCCCAATGGATCACCCCCTAACTATTATAGCTATAACATTCTGCCTGAGTCAGTCAGCAATGTTTTCTGGATTGAACTTAGCCTTTTTCTCCATAGGCCGGCTTCGGCTTGAAACAGAAGTTGAAAATGGCAATATGTCCGCTGCGAGAATTCTTGCCCTCAGAAAAGATGCTAACTTTCTTCTATCTACAATTTTGTGGGGAAACGTAGGTGCAAATGTTGTTCTTGCGATGCTCATGGATAGCGTGCTCCCTGGAAGTGGGCTTATCGCATTCTGTGCATCTACCATAGGAATAACATTTTTAGGTGAACTTTTACCACAGGCATATTTTTCCCGAAACGCGATTCGAATAGGATCCAAGCTCGCGCCAGTCATTCGATTTTACCAAATGATACTTTACCCGGTTGCCAAACCAAGCGCTCTAATTCTCGAAGGATTAGTTGGAGCTGAAGGTGTCAATTTTATGAGGGAAAAAGACATTGAAGTCATCCTTGAAAGACACATTAAAGAAAAAGATTCTGAAATTGGTGAAACTGAAGGTCGGGGCGCCTTGAACTTTCTTGATCTTGATGACCGTCT
>JAOFDG010000076.1 GCA_028033615.1 Verrucomicrobiales bacterium
GAAGTTTATGAAATTCAAGTTACGAGACTTCTAGAGAACCCTAAAAGCAAAGCCTTATCAGAAAACTTTGCACGTCAATGGCTTCGACTTGATCAATTAATTACAGCTGTACCAGATTTTGAAAGGTTTCAAATTTATTATTCCCGAATTGGTTGTGAACAATGGAAATTCGGTCTTCAGACAATGGTAGAGCCACTTCTTCTATTTGAAAGTATTATGGTTGAAGATAGGTCCATTATGCTACTGGTCGATAGTAATTATTCATACCGTTCAAATGAAATGCATTCTTGGTATAATGATGAAATTCCATTTGGTAATAAACAAAACCGAAGTCGTTTTAATACAAATAGTCAAATATTTACAAAGCGTGCATTGTCCTCTAAACGAGAGGGCGGAGTAATTACCTCTGCAGCTACTTTAACAATGACCTCAGAACCATTAAGAACTAGTCCTATTAGACGGGGAGCCTGGGTTGCTACAGTCATTTTAAATAAACCGCCACCGCCACCTCCTGATGTTATTCCTGAGATCGAAAATGATGATGCAGAAATTGAAAAAAAGGGAATCACCTTACGACAAAGATTAGTTCAGCATCAAGAAAAAGAGAGCTGTGTTTCATGTCATAAAAAAATCGACCCCCTTGGATTTGCTCTTGAAAACTTCGATGCCGTCGGAAGGTGGAGGGATAGTTATCGATCTGGGTTAAAGATTGATGCCACTGGCCAGATATTTGGTAAAGAGAAATTTAATGATGTGGTTGGATTAAAAAAGAATCTTACTGATAATCCTGAATGGTTTATGCGTTCATTTATTGAACACATATTATCGTATGCTCTTGGCCGAGACCTTAACATAAAAGACAAGCCTCATGTTGATAAGATTCTTCTTACTGTTATGAAAGATAAAGGCCAGTTTTCAACGGTTGTAATGGAAGTTTCTAAGAGTTATGTTTTCAATAATAAAACAAATCAGAAATGAATAGTAGAATGATCCTGAAAAGACAAACAATGTCTCGAAGAATGGTCCTTAGAGGGGCTGGGGCAACCTTTGCACTCCCTTTGCTTGAAGCTATGCAAGCAAGTTCTTCTAAGTCACCATCTGAAGAATCTAAACCTCCTGTGCGTGCCGGGTTTTTCTATATACCTAATGGTGTTGTTCAGTCAGCTTGGCATCCTAATAATACAGGTCTAAATTATGATCTTAGCCCTACGCTGCGACCTTTAGCTCCGATTCAAGATGATGTCACATTGTTAACTAAGCTAGACCGAGTCAAAGTTGCGGGTACTGATGGACATGCTCAAGCTGGTGCTTGTTGGCTTAGTAGTGCTTCTCCTGATGAACTTTCTCCTGCTGGATATCCATTAAAAAAGACTGTTGATCAAATAATGGCAGAGCATACTGGTCAACACACTGCTTTTCGTTCTCTGGAATTAAGTTGTAATCCTTATGAAGATAATCGTGAGTCCGTATATTTTGATAACATTTCTTGGTACGGACATGGTCACGTAGCTAGATCAATACGTGATCCTAAACTTGTATTTGACCGACTTTTTGGTGTAAAGCAACATCTAGAGGCAAGTAGTATTCTAGACGTCGTTATGGATGATGCAAAATCTCTGAACGTATCATTAGGGCGTATTGACAAAGGAAAATTGGATGAGTATATGGATTCAGTTAGGACCGTTGAAAAACAAATTCAAAGAATAAGTTTAAGACAAGATGACATTAATAAGCTCAATGTTGCTCCACCTATTAAACCTTGGCAAGCAATGACACGTGATGAGTTTATTCAGGTAATGGGTGATCTTATGATATTAGCTTTTAGGACTGACCTTACTCGTGTTGCAACAATTATGAGCTCACCTGAAAGATGGGGGTCGCCTCTAAAAGTCCACGGGCTATTTAATAAACCAATTGACCATCACGGTTTAACTCATGGTCAGGGAAATGATAATGTTCGTTCTAAGCTTCAAGCATTAGACCATTTTCACATTCAGCAATTTGCTTCTTTAGTAACAAAAATGAAAGAAACTAAGGAGGCCGAAGGTACATTGCTAGATAACATGATGTTCACTTTAGGCTCTGGTATTAGTGATGGGTCATTACATGTTTACACTGATCTCCCGACAGTGGTTGCAGGTAAGGCTGGCGGATTTATTAATCCAGGAAAGCACATTAAATCAAAGGAGGGGACGCCGATTTCAAACCTATGGTTATCTATGATCAACGCAATGGGTGTAAATGCCAACAGTCTTGGCGATAGCACTTCGAAATTGAATTTAACTTAGGTTTTAGGCGAATAGGTCATGGATGACTCTGCCATGAACATCGGTTAATCTATAATCACGACCTGAATAGCGGTATGTTAATTTTTCGTGATCAAGTCCCATCAAGTGAAGGATTGTTGCATGAAGATCATGAACGTGCATTCTATTATGAACTGCGGTCAAACCGAATTCATCTGTAGCACCATAGCTAAAGCCTGATTTCACACCTCCTCCAGCCATCCACATGGTATAGCCATAATGATCATGGTCACGGCCTTTCGCTCCCTCTGATGTTGGTGCTCGACCAAACTCTCCTCCCCACACAACTAAAGTGTCTTCAAGTAAACCTCTACCCTTAAGATCTTTTAATAATGCTGCTATTCCTTGGTCACATGCATGTGCTAATCGGCTATGGCCGCCCTTGATATCACCATGACCAGTGTCCCAAGCAATGTCATATCCATCAATAGAATGGTTTAATTGAACAACCCTAACGCCTTGTTCAACTAGTCGCCTTGCTATAAGGCAACCTTTAGCAAATTCGCTGTAACCGTATAGTTTTTTAGTTTCTTCACTTTCGTTTTGGGTATCAAATACATCCGGTACAGAGAATTGCATTCTAAAAGCCATTTCCATAGCTTGTATGCTAGATTCAAGAGATTGATCCTTTTCCATTCTTTCGAGCTGAATCTTATTGAGCTCGCCTAATAGATCTGCCTGTTTCCTCTGTGTGGCTCTATCAAGATTAGGATTTTTTAGATCGCTAATTACAGCATCAGGTTTCATACTTTGAATATTTACGTAAGAACCTGCATAAGCGCCTGGAAGAAACGCATTTCCCCAGTTGGCAAGTTTGCCCCTAGGTTGAGCTCGAGGGGACATTGCTACAAAACCAGGAAGATTCTGGGTCTCAGCTCCAAGGCCATAAAGTAACCAAGAGCCCATGCTTGGTCTGTTAGGTTGAAGCGCGCCTAGATTAGACATCAATATTCCACCAGCGTGCTCTGGAATATCAGTATGCATCGAATGAACGAAGCAAATATCATCAACGCATTCAGCAACATGAGGGAAAATATCACTAACCCATTTACCTGATTGGCCATATTGTTTAAATTCAAAAGGGGACGGCATTAATCCCATCTTCGTATTCCTTAAAGTTTTTCTGTTAACACTTTCGGGACGTTGACCGGCGTGTTTAGCAATCATTGGTTTGTAGTCAAATGTATCGACTTGAGATGGGCCGCCTGGCATAAATAATTGAATAATGCGTTTGGCTCGTGGTTTGAAATGCGGGTCCTTTGGTTCTAATGGTGATTTATTGTTGGTGGCAGCATTCGTGTTCCCTATGAGAGATG
>JAOFDG010000077.1 GCA_028033615.1 Verrucomicrobiales bacterium
GGATACTCGAAAAGTATTCGCAATAGATTTGGACAAGGACGGAACCAAAGAAATAATTTTTGCTCAAAATAATGGCCCTCTGTTATTTTACTCAAGAAAAAATTAAATAAAGAAACGAATGACCTATAATATACAAATTTTCATTTTGTTAATTGCAGTCTCATTGAGTCCCTCTCTCGCAAATGAACAGGCTGACATTAATTCCGCAACATCATTACCATCAAGAAAACCCATGGTGGAGACTTTATTCAAAAAGATTGATTCAGCGAAATCAGGAATAGACGTTATTTTACCAATTGATAAATCCCACCCTCTAAAGAGAGTATATGTTTCTGCATTTGCTTGTGGCGGCGCCTCTAGTGGAGACCTTAATAATGATGGACTTGTGGACGTTTTTATAGCTAATGGGCCTGGCTTTAATAAACTTTATCTTAATAAAGGAGACTTCACTTTTTCAGATAATACGGTTGAGGCTAATTTAACAGGTGGAAGCAGCTGGACGGCCGGGGCGCCAATAGTTGATATTGATGGTGATGGGGATCTTGATATATATGCATGCAATTACAATTCGCCGAACCAGTTATTCATTAATGATGGCAAAGGGATTTTCAAGGAAAACTCAAAGAAATTTGGCCTAGACATTAATGGCGCTATTCTTATGGCAGCATTCGCTGACTATGACAATGACGGTGATTTAGATGCCTATCTTTTAGGTCATAGGCATTATCGGAATGGGGGCAAACCTAAAACGCCACCTACAGTATTTAAAGATGGTACATACCAAGTACTCCCAAGTTACAGTAAGTACTTTCAAGTAAATCTTAATTCCACTTCAGGCTTCAAATTAGATACTGCTGGGGCAAGAGATTTTCTCATGATCAATGAAAACGGAAAATTTAGAGATGCTTCCGTTGAGGCTGGAATCAATATAAAACCATGGCAGGGAAATTCAGTCACTTGGTGGGACTTTAATAATGATGGGAATCAAGATTTATATATTGCTAATGATTTTGAAGGCCCTGATTTCCTTTACAGAAATAATGGAAATGGAACCTTTACAGATGTGACAAAATCGTATTTACCGCACGTCCCATGGTTCAGCATGGGCGCTGACGCGGCTGATATTAATAATGACGGACTATTAGATCTTTTTGTCGTGGATATGGCAGGAACAACTCACTATAAGTCGAAAACATCAATGGGTACAATGGGTGCAAACAATCAATTTATGCTCACTGCAGATCCAAGACAATATATGAGAAACTGCATGTTTCTAAATGCGGGCAAAGCCAATAGATTTTTAGATACAGCCTACCTTTCTAACCTTTATAGCAGTGACTGGTCTTGGTCCGTTAAACTTACTGATTTCGATGAGGATGGTCTAATTGACGCTTTTGTAAGTAACGGAATAAGTAGGAATTTTAATAACTCAGATAATCCTATCAGTAAAGAAACTCTTATTGAGAAAAATGAATGGTCCTTATACGAGGACCTTCCATCAAGACCTGAAAAAAACTTATCATTCAAAAATATGGGGGGTCTTAAATTTAAAGATACCTCGAAAATTTGGGGACTCAATGAACTATCAATGGCATATGGTGCGTCTAGAGCAGATCTAGATGCGGACGGCGACCTTGACTTGATTATTACTAACCTAGATAAACCAGTATCAGTTTATGAGAATCAAGCTAATGGGAACAGGATAACCATAAAACTTTCAAGCTCTAGCCTCAATATAGATTCCATTGGAGCACAAATTAAACTCATCACTAAATCAGGAATTCAAATAAGAGACAATCACCCGTTTAGGGGGTTCTCTTCAACTGATCAAAACATTATTCACTTTGGACTTGGGAATGAAGAACTCGTTCCAAAATTAATCATTAATTGGCCCAATGGAAAACAAACCGAAAATGTTAACCTTAAGGTTAATTGCCATTATCATTTTAATGAACCTAATTTAAATAAATCCGCCACTCACAAAGAAACAATACAACAAAATCCAATTTTTGTTAAAACTGAACATACACGTGATATTAGCCCTCACTGGGAGCAGCCTTTTCCTGATTTTAAACACCAACCCCTTCTCCCTAATAAGCTTTCCCAATTAGGCCCTGGACTTGCTAGAGGAGACATTGATAACGATGGTGACGATGATCTTTTTTTAGGTGGAAGTACTGGATCTATTGGGAGACTTTTAATTAACGATGGTAATGGCAGGCTCAGTGAAATACCATTTACGCCTGCAATACCAGAAGCTGGCAGTGAGGATATGGGTGCATTGTTCTTTGAAGCTAATGGAGATGGCAATCTAGATCTTTACATTGTGAGCGGCAGCGTTGAAGCCCCCCCGAATCACGAAAGGTTCAAAGACAGAATCTATTTAGGAAATGGAAAAGGGCAATTCACTAAAGCTCAGTCTAAGTCTCTACCAGACAATCTTAATAGTGGATCTTGTGTAACTGCATGTGATTACGATAAAGATGGCGATCTTGACTTATTTATAGGCGGTCGCTCAGTTCCAGGAAAGTATCCTATTACTCCACTATCAACACTATTGGAAAATGATGGGAATGGGAACTTTAAAGATGTTACTCAATCTGTATCAAAAGACCTTCATAAATCAGGTCTAGTAACATCATCTGTCTGGTGCGATATAGATAATAATGGATGGCAGGATCTCATAGTCGCCCATGAATGGGGGCCAATTAAAATTTACATAAATAAAAATGGAAATCTGACAAACACTAAATTCAATAAGCTTGAATTAACAGGATGGTGGAATGGTATAGATGCCTGCGATATAGATAATGATGGGGACCTAGATTTAGTTGCAACTAATTTTGGTCTGAATACAAAGTATAAAGCAAGCATTGAAGAGCCTGAACTGCTATTCTATGGAGACTTTGATAAAGACGGTGATCCTGAACTGCTAGAAGCAGGTTTTGAGGATGGGAAATGCTATCCTCACCGAGGATTTAGCTGCTCAAGTGGAGCTATGCCTTTCTTAAAAGATAAAATGAAGACATTTCACAACTTTGCAACGGCATCATTAAGTGAACTATATAATATTTCTAAAATTGGAACATCTAAACGGTTTGAAGCGAACACATTGACTACTGGAATATTCATCAACTCTTCTGAGGACGAAAAGTTACAACTAGATTTTAATCCCCTTCCAAATATAGCACAGTTATCTCCTTCATTCGGAATTACGTTGGCTGATATAAATACTGATGGAAACATCGACATATTTCTTGCTCAGAACTTTTATAGCCCTCAGATTGAAACTAGGCCGATGGATAATGCCCTGAGCTTAGTATTATTAGGTGATGGTAATGGTAACTTTACTCCATTAACAGCAGAGGAAAGTGGGATCACTCTCCCAGGCGATAGTAAATCCTTGTCATGGGGAGATTTAGATGGAGACGGCTATC
>JAOFDG010000078.1 GCA_028033615.1 Verrucomicrobiales bacterium
AATGAGGGTTCCGGCACTGAAAAACGACCAGCTATATTATCAGTTTTTGGTGACCCCGTAAAACATTCACTGTCCCCCAATATGCATAATCCCGCATTACAAAATTGCGGAATAGACGGTGAATACATTAAAATTAGAGTTCCTGAAGATAATTTCACTCAAGCTTTATCTAAAATTAAAGACCTAGGTTTTCATGGAACTAACTGTACGATTCCATTGAAATTTGCAGCTCTAAATGCTTGTGATCATGTAGATGACGCCGCCAAAAGAATGGGGGCTGTTAATACAATAAGCTTTGAGGGCGGAAAAGTAATAGGATCTAACAGTGATGGACCAGGTCTAGTGAGAGCTATAAGAGAGGAATTCTCAATCGATATTCGAGACCTACGAGTAATGATATTAGGTGCAGGAGGAGGCGCAGGAAGAGCTGTCGCTATACAATGCGCAATGGAGAAAGTTGAGAGTCTAGTTCTCGTAAATAGAACAATTGAAAAGGCAAAAAAACTTTCATCTGAATTGGAAAACGACTTCATGGATGACAATATTCACAAAGGACCTTCAAGGTTAAAAGTTATTGAATGGTCTAAATTAGGGCTCAAAAGTGAGATTAGTGATATTGATCTAATTATCAATGCCAGCTCCCTAGGAATGAGCAGTTCGGACCCGGAGCTAATATCACAAAATCTTTTAGAACCACATCATCTAATTTACGATATGATATACAGCCCGAGTAAAACAAAACTGATTAGGGATGGGATATCTATTGGTGCTCGCACCGCAAATGGGCTCTCAATGCTCCTTCATCAAGGAGCTATATCCTTTGAGACTTGGTTTAATCAGGAGGCACCAGTGGAAGTCATGAAAAAAGGGCTTGAAGGTGCTATCCAACCAGAAATCAATTAATCCTATTAAATAATGAAATTAATTAATGACCCTAAATCACCAGCAGCCATTGGCCCCTACTCACATGCTGTTACTCTTGGCAATCTACTTTTCACTTCCGGGCAAATCCCAATTAATCCTGAAACCTCCTCAATTGTTGAAGATGAAATTAGAGTTCAAACAGAACAAGTAATTAACAACCTAGCATCAATTCTACAAAGCCAGGGCCTCTCTCTTAATAACATCATCAAAACGACTGTTTTTTTAAAAGACATAAAAGAATTTACAGATTTTAATAGTGTTTATGAAACGAAATTTGGTAGCCATAAACCGGCAAGATCTACAATTGAAGTAGCTTCACTGCCATTAAATTCTAGAGTAGAAATTGAAGCAGTCGCAGAAATATCGAACCTTCAGGAATAATCTATCGATTCAAAAAAACCTCCTCCTATCAAAACTTCATCCTGATATAGAGCACAGACTTGACCCGGAGTCAGTGCTCTTTGAGGCTCATCAAATAACAACTCTGCTCTTCCATCCTCAAAACTTTCAATCTTGATTTTAGCTGGTACTGATGGCGTTCTATATCGTGGCTGAGCATAAATATTCTCGTCAAACTCTGGGATTCTATTTACAAAAGAAAGACCACTTATTGAACATCGTTTAGCGTAAAGGTGTGGAGTTTCCTTAGAATCGAAACCAACGATCAATTCATTCTCTTTAATTTTTTTACCTACAACAACAAAGGCTTCTTTGTATACATTTGAGGGAACTCCTATCCCTTTGCGCTGCCCTAACGTATACAGGTGAAGGCCACGATGTTTACCTATAACTTCCCCTTCTAAGTTAACAATATCTCCCGGATTATCTGGAACATAATTACTAAGAAAATCAGACATTTTAATTTCACCAATAAAACAAATCCCCTGACTGTCTTTCTTTTTTGCATTAGGCAAACCAAGGTCTAGGGCAGCTTTGCGAAGATCACTCTTTAGTAAATGACCTATAGGAAAAATTGCACGCGAAGCTTGATGTTGATTCAACAATGCAAGAAAATATGTTTGGTTCTTATTTGGATCAATTCCACGCAATACATCCTTCGTTTCATCCTCATTAACTCTTACACGGGCATAGTGACCCGTCGCGACTGCATCAAATCCATTATTTAAAGCGTAGTCCAAAAAAACTCCAAATTTCATTTCTCTATTACACATAACATCAGGGTTTGGAGTTACGCCGTTCTGATAACCTTCTAACAAATAATGCACCACTCTTTCACGATATTCTTGCATCATATTTACAACATGAAAATCAATACCCAAATGCTCTGCTACTGAACGAGCATCTTGAATATCCTGTTGCCAGGGACAATTACCGGTAATGTTATCCTCATTAATCCAGTTTTTCATGTATGCTCCCGCAATATCATGCCCCTCTGCAATCAACTGAGCGGCAGCAACGCTACTATCAACTCCTCCTGACATTGCTACTAAAATACGCATTTCTTAAATTACTTATTGAAAATGGAGGTTAATGTGAAAGAAGACTTATTATTGAAATAAATATAAATAAAACATTTAGTGAAATTTAAAACTAAAGAATGACTAGTAAAGACTCAATAGATTCACGAGATAAACAAATACATTCTGATCAAAATGACTCTAAAGGGGTCAAATATGGGTGTATTATTTTTTGTCTTCTATCTGCATTTATGATTGGGGTAGTTATTAATATAGTACTTACGGGTATACGAACAGTAGAGGAAATACTTCCTCATACAGACAAAACACCAATTTCAATACCTGAAGAAAGAGGAACTGAAAATGAAGTTAAGGAAATTAATTTGAGAATCAATGCTTTTAGAAAAAATTTAGATTCAATAGAACCAAATAACTCAGAGCTTACTCTCTCTCCCAAAGATATAAATATTCTCATTTCAAATAATAATTACTTATCAGATCTAAAAGGTGCGTATTTTTTCAAATCCATAAGTAATGAAGGTGAAATAAAAGTATTATGCTCAAGGAAGATTCGTAAATTTTTACCTTGGAAGGACAGGCGGTACTGGAATGGAGAAATGGGTCTCTCTCTCGAGGTATTAGATGGTAGAGTATTCTTAAGAGTTAAAAGCCTCAAACCAAGCAATGGTTCAGTCATGCCTAGTAAGATTGTTGAAAAGTGGGCAACTCAGGACCAATTGGATATGTATAAAAATGACGAATCATTTTCAAATTATACAAAAAAAATTAATAGCGCCAGATTTGAAAATAACACTCTCATTTTAAGTACAGAAAATTCAAATGGCGCAAAATAATCTAGCTGACCTGCTAGGCCTTATTTGTTATAAAAGGACGTTTTCTATTGGGGTAAAGCGAACGACACATTGGACAAATCGTACCGTCACAACCTCTGGCCGAACAATACTCTCGCCCATAAAAAATAATCTGTAAATGAAGGCTATTCCATTTTTCTATTGGGAAAAGTCTTTTAAGATCTTTCTCTGTTTGAGCAACATTCCTACCATTTGTTAACCCCCACCTTT
>JAOFDG010000079.1 GCA_028033615.1 Verrucomicrobiales bacterium
AAAAATTATGACTTATTAGGCGTAACTATATACGCCTAAGGGAGTCAGGAGATTTTTAGAAAAAATATTGTTATACCAGATTTGATGATACGGTTATTACCAATTGTTCTCAACGTATTGATTGCTAATGAGATATGGAAAATGGTATCATTTACACTCCTGCGCTTTGCCGGCGTTCGTCTTTAGGATTTATTCTTCTTCTGGCTGCTCTTCTTATTTTTGCCTCTTCTTTGCCTCTCGAGTGCCGCCAATTCCGTCTCCTGCCCCTTGTCGCCTTGGGATTTCATCCATTCTTTAAGAACTCTAGATAAACGGTTTTGTACGAGCTTTATCCCTTCATTCCCTGCCAAGTTATTCCACTCATATGGATCATTTTGAAGGTCGTATACTTCAACTTCAGGTCTCCATTTATATCGCCTCACCTTATCTTTAGCATCCAGGTCTCCGCCTTGAGCTTTCTTGACCCAACTTTTAAATGTAGCCGTTTGAGTACAAGCATTTTTGAACTCAATTTGTGGTGTAAAATTCCATATATACTTATAGCGCTCACCTCTCACTGATCTTATACCGTATGTTTCGGAACCATTATTAATTCCTCTAGTAGTCATTAAACCATAGACATACTTTTTATGTGAAATTTGTTTACCAAGTAGCACAGGAAGAAAACTTTTTCCTTCAAGAACTTCAGGAATATTTTCACCTGCTGCCTCCAAAAATGTAGGAAGCACGTCAACATACTCAACCATTGCCGAAGTCGTTGATCCTGCCTTAATCTTTTCAGGCCAGCGAACGACCATTGCACTTTGAAGACCGTTCTCATAGCAAGTCCATTTAGCAAAAGGGAAACCACTCCCCTGCTCGCTGACAACGATGACCAGCGTGTCTTTACTCAAACCATGTTTATCCAACTTCTTTAAAACCTGTCCTACCTGCCAATCAAAATAACCAATCTCTGCTAAGTATCTACAGTAGGCATCTCTAGTCTCTGGAGTGTCAACGAAGTAAGAAGGTAATTTAATTTTTTCAGGATTATAGTCGGATAGATTACCTTTGTCCCATGGTGAGTGAGGCTCATTTGAGCACGCAAAGAGACAAAAAGGAGTCTTATCATCTGCACACTCTTTAAATAATTGGTCTATCTCATCTAGGTCTGGATTATTAGCCTTAGTGCTATATTCGAATTGAAAAGCCTTCCTCGGGTTAATGTGTGTCTTTCCACTCAATGCCACTCTATAACCTTTAGGCTTGAGATAATGAACTACACTCTTGGTTCCATCCTTCACAAAAGTATGATTAGGGTAGGCGCCACTCTTCACAGGATATAGCCCAGTATAAAGATTATGACGAGTAGGAGAACACATTGGAGCAGTTTGAAAACATCTACTAAATTGCATTCCTTCCTTGGCTAACTTGTCAATATTAGGAGTCTTGGCCTGCCCGCCATAGCACCCGACGTCTCTAAACGTGCAGTCATCAGCAATTATAAATACAAAGTTAGGTTTTGCGGAAACACTCTTCAAGCATGCTCCAGCAAGTAGAATCATTAGTATCTGATAAAAAAATCGCATAGTCATATAGTGGTAGATTCTTTGTCCATTTGCAACGAGAAGAGCAAACTCGTATTTCTGTGCTAGAATAGTCATTATCTATGACCGGGAGAACCGCTATAACCGGCCTCACTAAGGAGGAACTCGAATCAAAAATCCTTGAACTTGGACAACCAAAGTACCGAGCAGGACAAGTCTTGGACTGGGTCTACTCAAAAAGAGCAAAACGCTTCTCTGAAATGAGTAACCTACCTGAAGATTTCAGGACTAATCTTGACACCCAATACATTATTAACCCGTTGACCCCGGTAAAAGACGATCGATCAACAGATACCACTCGAAAGTATTTGTACCAACTCAACGACGGAAGATATATTGAAACTGTAATCATCCCTGCCTCAATCGGCCAACAGGGAAAACGCTCCGACAGAAATACACTGTGCGTATCAAGCCAAGTCGGATGCGCTTATGGATGCAAATTTTGTGCAAGTGGCTTAGATGGTTTCACGAGGAACCTGGAAGCTGCTGAAATTACTGGCCAGATACTCGCCGTTGAGGAAGAAACGATGAAGAAAATAAATAATGTGGTCTTCATGGGCATGGGCGAACCGCTAGCAAATATAAGAAACTTAATGCAAGCCATTAAAATCATTAACGCTGAATGGGGCATTGGAATTGGCGCGCGCCACATCACTGTTTCAACTAGTGGCCTGGTGCCACAAATTAAAAAAATTGCTGAGCAACCACTACAGATCAGACTTGCTGTTTCCCTTCATGGAGCAACTGATGAGGTGCGCGAAAAAATAATGCCTATCAATAAAAAGTACCCGATCAGAGATCTCTTTGATGTACTCGATTATTACAGGACAAAAAAATCTCAGAAAATTACTTTTGAATATATCCTAATTAAAGATATAAACGACTCACTAGAACAGGCAGAACAGCTCAGTAAAGAAGCGCGCTCTCTCAACGCTAAGGTCAACCTAATTCCATATAATAAAGTTGATGGACTAAAATGGGAAAGGCCTAATGAAAGAACACAAAAAGACTTCCTAAATGTTCTTACCTCGAGCGGAGTTCAATCTACCTTGAGAAAAGAAAAGGGCCACGATATCGAAGCAGCTTGCGGACAATTAAGATTAAGAAAAGAGAAACAAGAAGTGTCTACATAAGCCTAATTCTTTGACCTTAACTCAAGTACAAATATAAGTTTTCCATCACGCCACTTGGGGCCCATTATCATTACAGGCTTATCCGGAAAGATTGATAGGTCTGACTTCAAAAGAACTTTTTTCTTTCTCCATAATTTGAGGAGCAATTTGACACCACCATTTTTGACTCGACCCTTCGACTCAAAGCCAAGATTTATCTCCTCTGAAGGAACTACCCAATTAACGTATTCTTTAAAAACATTCCTCTGAGTGTGCTGCCCTAAAAATTCAAAGGATTTGAATGAAGTGAATGCTTTCTTCAGTTTAATCTCAAGTTCTCCTCCCACTCCGCTCTTAGAGCCTTCATTCTTTGCATATATGAGAGCACCCCAAAAAGTACTATCCAAATATCCCTCTTTTTTTTCTTCTTCTCCACTAGCCGCTATAACAAAAACCGAAAAAGCAAAAACACTAAGAATGATTAACTTATTTCTCATATCTCTAAGCGCTAAAAGACGTTCGGTTGACCATACTCATCAGTTTCTAAAATGTAGACGAGCTTATCATTTTTATTATAGAATTGAACGAATCCAGGAGGGCCTTGCCTATCATAAGAAACAATATGATTCCCAGAGAAGTCAGTTTCATCAGGCACAGGTTCTAGCCCTTCTAGAACTATCACCGTTGCATTAGCCTC
>JAOFDG010000008.1 GCA_028033615.1 Verrucomicrobiales bacterium
GCAAAACATTTACATTCTTTGCTTTTTTTGAACCTGATCCACAGACTGGTCAGACTCGGCTTGATAGGCCTTATTCGTTAGGTACAAGAGGGGGCTGGAAGGTGAGGGGTTCATCATCTTCAGGATTTAGTAAAAAAGCATTTTCGATTGAAGCTTGGAATGAGTTTAACAGTAACAAAAACATCTCTCCTTTAGGGTTTCCTGAAGAGTCAGATTTCATTCTCAATGCACGATCAGTGTACGACCGGAGTTTAATGAGAAATGCTTTTATTTATGAACTCAGTAACCAGGTTGGGAGGTACGCAGTGAGGACAAAATTCGTAGAACTTTTCAAGGATGATAATGGAGGTTCATTAAGTTACAGCAATGATTATGATGGAGTTTATACATTTATGGAAAAAATTTCTCGTGATAAAAAGCGGGTTGATGTTGAAAGAATTACTGATGGTGTGACTGAAGCGCCAGAAATTACTGGGGGATACATATTAAAAGTTGATCGCCTAGACCCGGGTGATTCCGGATTGAGAGCTGGCGGGCAAACGCTGGGCTGGGTATATCCTAAAGAGGATGATGTGAGTGCTGGTCAAATTAATTGGGTTCGAGATTATTTAAATGAAATGAGTGCGGCTCTTAGTACTGAGAAATTTGAAGATTACATTGATACACTCTCATGGGTGGATCACCATTTACTAAACGTTCTAACTCTTAATGCAGATGCACTCAGGCTTTCAACGTTCTTTCATAAAAAAAGAAATGTAAGACTTGAGTATGGCCCAATATGGGACTTTGATCGATCAATGGAATCAACCGATGGGCGTGATAATAATCCTTCAACATGGTCTGGAGGAACTGCTTATTTCACCTTCCCTTGGTGGGGATCTTTGTTTGATAACGAGAATTTTTGGCAAGTATATATTGACCGATACTTTGAACTTCGAGAGGGAGCCTTTGCAACATCAAACGTAAATGCAATTATTGATGGAATGGCTACTGAGCTCAATGAGGCTCAGGTAAGAAATTTTAGAAGATGGTCAGAGCAGCCCCGCTTCGGTGGTTATCAGGGAGAAGTTGAGCATCTAAAAGAATGGTTGGGAACGCGCCTTGATTGGATGGATAGACAATTTTCACCAAAACCAAAAACTAATAAAGGTTCAGGATCTTATCCGGCTGGAACAATAATTTCATTAAGCGCAAATCTTTCAGGAAATCAGAATATTTATTATACCACTGATGGAACCGACCCTCGCCCACCCGATCAATCAGGACCTTTGAATGGAACTGTTATCATTGACGAGGATACTACGGTTAGGGCTTTTGTGCCGAATTCTAATATTAGTGCATCGTGGTATAGAGATTTAAACTTCAATGATAGTTCTTGGATACTTGGAACTAATGGGGTCGGCTACGAAAGAAGTAATGGTTATGATCCATATATAAATATAGATATTGACGATCAGATGGATGGAAGAACTTCTTGCTACATAAGGATGAAGTTCAATCTCACTCAGGCTGATATAGAAGAGTGGAATTTCATGATTTTACAAATGCGATATGATGATGGATTTGTTGCTTACCTTAATGGCACTCAAATTGCTGCTGCTCAAGCTCCGGCGAATCTTACATGGAATTCATCAGCTACCCAAACACATGATGATGGGTCTGCTGCAATATTTCAAAAATTTGAGGCCAGTAATTTTATTAATCAACTTAAAGTAGGTCAAAATTTACTAGCTATTCACGCTCTTAATGAAAGCACCTCGAGTAGCGATTTTTTAAACCAAGTGAAACTCCTTACAGGATTTGATGAGGGTGCTGGGGAGGGAGGTACTAATGGATTGAAATATACAGAGCCAATCGCTTTACAAAAAACTGCCCGAATTTTTGCAAGAGTATTTGATAGTGATGGTGGAAATTCGACGAGCTCTGGACAGACGCCGGTCGGTACAGGTTGGAGCGCACCATTAAAAGCTGAATATCTAGTAAACGAGGACCCAGCCTCGGAGGCTAAACTTGTGATTTCAGAAATAATGTATGACCCTTATAACTTTGCAGGTGCTGAAACTAATAACAATGCTTTCGAGTGGATTGAGCTTCAAAATATCTCAGCTAACCCTATCTCTCTCTCTGGTGTAAGTTTTGATAACGGTATTGAATTTACTTTTCCAGGTATAACGCTCCAGTCTAATCAGCGTACAGTTATCGTGGGAAATCTTGAAGAGTTTGAAAAAGTTTATGGTTCTACACGTAATTATTTAGTGGCAGGGGAGTTCGTTGGGGCGCTTGATAATGGTGGTGAAGAAATACAATTGGTCGCGGCTAATGGAGAAACTATCCAGACAATTTCTTATCCAGAAAAAATTGTAGATAAGGGTTATTCGCTTGTCTTGGAATCAGATGTATGGCGGCAAAGTAGAGCAATTTTAGGTTCTCCTGGAATTAAAGAGCGCACTGAAATTGAATTACCTAATATTTTCGTTAACGAAGTGCTCAGTAATTCTGTGTCGCCTCAATTAGATACGATAGAATTATATAACCCTAACTCTTTTGAAGTTAATATCGGGGGCTGGTTATTGACTGACAACCTTCGAGATGAGATTAAATTTAAGATACCTGATGATATTAAATTACCTGCAGAGAGTTATTATATTTTAACTGAAAATAATTTTGAAAATTTCGCATTAGACTCCTATGGAGAAGAGATCTTTTTAATTGCGAATGATTCAAACGATCAGAGACAGGGTTATATTGATGGATTTAAGTTTGGAGACTCTGCTTCGGGAGTGTCCATAGGTAGGCATATAACGTCTGATGGAAATATTAGGTACGAGCCAATGCTCAAGCAGACTTTTGGTTTAGCAAATTCTAATCCAGTATCAGGCCCCCTCGTTATCACTGAGTTAATGTATCATCCTCAAGATGATAATGTTGAATACATTGAAATTAAAAATATTGGACCTCTACCCATTAACCTTAATGGGATAGAAATAAGTGGTATAGACTTCCAGTTTGATAACCCTCAATCTATTCTCATTTCTGGAGGTATTCTTTTAGTCGTTAAAGGAGATCCTATTACTTTTCGGAATGATTATAATGTTCCTGAAAGGATAGATGTTTATGGTCCGTTCATTGGCTCTTTAGATAACGGAGGTGAACGAGTTAGAATAAGGATACCCGAACGCTCAACGATCAATGGTGAACCTGATTTAAAAGTTTCAATTGATATCGCTGACTATTCTGATCAAGACCCTTGGCCGACCTCGGCTGATGGATTAGGGAATTCACTACATAGAATGGAACCTATTAATTATGCTGGCGACCCAATGAGCTGGAAGGCGGCTGCACCGTCTCCAGGAATAATCAATGATGAGGAGTTTGATTGGAGAGAATTATTTTTTAATCCCGAGGAAATTAGTAATGATGTGGTATCAGGTCCTCTAGCGGATGCTGATAAGGATGGGATTGTTAATATTCTTGAGTACTTACTTGGTAGCGACCCGAGAAAATCTAACTCAAGAATATTTGAGGAATTTATTAGGTCAGAAAGCACAAATGAAAAGGGCTCATTTGTTCTGAGCTTTGAGCGTTTGCAAAATACCTTAGATTATAAACTAATTATTGAAACTTCGACTGACCTAGTGAATTGGATCTCATTAGATAATCAATTAACTTTAAAGGAAGAATTAAATAACGGGGATGGAACTATCACCGTCACATATTCAAACTCTAGGTCCCTAGATCTTAGAAGAATCTTTTTCCGACTAAGAGTTTCGGATTTACCCTAAGCAAACTTCAGAAAACTAAAGTGCCCTTTAAAGAGAGAGTTTCTAGTCATTCATGCACTAGGCCATCATCTACATGTTGAATTTTTCACAATAATTCACCCTAAGATGAATTTGATCATCAAATAAAAACAGTGATAATGAGCAATAAATAAAGAGTATTGGCCAATTGTATTGGCAAATAACCTTTATATTACTTTAACGCTTGAAGCTTGGGGTCCTTTTCGACCTTCGGTTACTTCAAACTCAACTGAATCGCCTGACTGAATTTGTCCTCCTTCAACTTCGTTGATGTGAACGAACAAATCCTTGCCACCATTTTCAGGTTGAATGAAGCCGAAGCCTTTTTGATCGAAAAAACGAAGAACTGTACCTTTATCCATAATAATAATTAATGTTCCACCTCAAATAATGGTGGTTGCTTTTACTTATTGCCTAGATTTGAGATCTAACAAGCTTTTTTTTCGATGTTTTTTCACTTAATTTTACTTGTTAATGGACTCTTTTAGAGAATTGGCTCCATTAATTTTTGATGCCTACAAGCTTTCCTTCCCTGAACGCTTCTTTCTCTCCTTTTTCCGTTTTTATTCTAACTAATTTTGACCCAATCTACTCTAGATTAATTTGGGGCTACCCTCATAAGCTTTATTCTTTCTAGTGTCAGCTTATCTAATGAGTTAAAGGTTTCCTATTGGTATTAATGTTAAGCTCCTTAATTGAATTCAGATAACTATTACCAGCTTTTGATAATTCAGTTGTGGGTTACTCAAATGGGCTAACGTTTTTAATTTTAACGATTCCTTTCGTGATAGAAAAAAATTCAATATCAGAGCTATTCCCATTAACTAATTGATAGGTTCTGATCTTGGCAAAACATACACAAATAATATTGTGCCCCATAAGGGTCCAGAGTGATTTCTATTCCCGGCTGTATGTTTCATCAGATATATTAAACTAAGTTATATTCAATATTTTAATTGTATGAAAATAAAAAAACTAATCTTTCGTATTCTATTAATCAGTATAACTTTTTTGAGTCTGAACTCTTTGGCCTTTTCTGATAAGAAAAGTTTACCTGATCCTGATGGCAAGTCGGCTGAAATGAGCAAGCCTGTTCAGGTGTATATATTAATGGGGCAGTCTAATATGCTTAACTTTGGAAAAGTTAAAGGCGATAAGGATGGAACATTGGAGAATGCAGTTCTTAATAAGAATCTTTACCCTTATTTAAAAGATGATGAAAATAATTGGACTGTCCGTAAGGATGTTCGAAATGTTCGTGTCATGGGTAGTGGAACTGGAGGAATGAGAGGCTTTAATAATGAGTGGATGACTATTACGGGTGGTGGCGTTGGTCCCGAGATAGGTATAGGTCATTACGTTGGGCAATTTACAGACGCCCCAGTTATGGTTTTAAAAAGCTGTATTGGTAACCGTGCCCTTGGTTGGGATTTATTGCCTCCAGGTAGTGAAGCTTTTGAGTTTAAAGATAACAAGGGAGTGACTTGGGTTCATCCTGGTTATAAAGGTTCGCCTGAGCGTTGGGTTAAAGGAACAGATCCTAAAAAAATCAATTGGTACGCTGGAATGCAGTACGATGGTGATACTGCTAGGGCAAAAAAAGTTCTCTCCGAATTAGATGAGTATTATCCAGGGGCTAAGAGTTACGAAATTGCAGGGTTTTTCTGGTGGCAAGGTGACCGTGATAGCCGTAGTCAGGCTTTATCAAGTCGTTATGAAAAAAATCTCGTCCACCTCATCAAACAATTACGTAAGGACTTTAATGCTCCAAAAGCAAAGTTTGTATGCGCTACCCTTGGTCAGACTAAAGAAGGAGACAAGGGCAATGGGGGGCAAATTCTTGATGCTATCTTTTCTGTTGATGGTGAATCTGGTAAGTATCCGAATTTCAAAGGCAACGTTGCGTCTGTATATAGTCACCCGCTTTCTAAGGGAGGTAGTTCAGGAGGACATTATGGTGGAAATGCCGAAACTTATATGAATATTGGCGAAGCTATGGGTCAGGCAATGGTTAAATTGCTTTCCAGTGATAAGAAGTAGCTAAAGTAGATAAAATTATTGAGAATAGGTCCAAGGAATCGTTCCTATTCCCGATTGAGACTCCTCTAAGAGTTCGAAGTATGATTTCATTGCATCACTCTTCATGAAATTCTTCATTTGCTCGCTTTGCTCATTGAATAAATTTTTTCCATCATTTGGCAATTTCCAAATAGTAATCTGGTCATAGTCTCCTGTGATAGAGCGGAAAAGCATAGGAGTGTATCCAGTGCTTGATCGGAATTGGTCCATTTTTTCAAAACCTTCCTGAGCTTTTCCCATTTTAAAAGTTTCAAAATTTACAACCACAGGAGTTTTTGGTCCCCCCAAGTTATAGAACGCATCATTAATCTTTGGGAGCTCTCCGACTAATTTAAAAATTGCAGTCGATTTTTTCTTGATGAGACTGAAGAACTCTTTTTCTAACTTAATAAATTCTTCTTCCCCTAACCTTTTGATAATATCTTTTTTCCATTCTTGAGACACTTTGTCAGGGTTTTGTCTAAAGTCTGCTAATCCCTCAGGCTTGTAAAAGAAGACAACGTGATCCCATTCTCCTGCCTTCAAATCAAAAGGAATAGCAAGCCGACCTACATTTTTATCGGTAGGAAACCAATACTCTTCAATGATTTCCGAGGCTCGTAAATTTCCTCCGGGATGGAATGAACTAAAGGAAGCTTCAAAGTAGTGTACTTTTTCTTTTTCTACCTTTTCTTTGTGGTCGTCTGCAGAAACGGTTTTCAATACAAATAATGAAACTAACAAAGTTATAAGTCTTATTTTCATAGCTCCACTTATTAAGAAATTTATAAGATTTATAAAAGATTAAATTTTGAAATTCTTCTTCATTCATTAATTGCCAGTTTTTATTGTTGGCCTTGATCTTAGGGAGTTTTTCCTACAGCATTTATAAATGCCTATATATCAAAAAGTTGCTAATGTTCGTTCAGGTTTTATAGCGCTTCTATCCTTACTTTTTTTTGCGATAAATGTCTTTTCTAATCCAATCGACCTTAGTTCCTCGGGATTAGAAGACCCTGAGAGCACAGTGGACTTCTCTGAAATGAGAATTTTGGACACTTCAATTGTGACGGACCAGTTCTCTCAGTTTGGGGTCATATTTGAGCCTAACCTCTTTTATAGGACCGCTGACCATCCCGATTGGGCCAGTGTATCAGGTCCTAACCTTCGAACTGGCGAGCCTGAGGTAAATCCATTTTCAATCCAATTTAATGAGGCTCATCTCTCTGCGGCAGTCGTTTTAATTGCTCAACCTCCTACCCCTGCCATCATTACCGCCAAATTAGAGGGTGTCGATGTTGAGTCCTTTGAGACAACAATCAGTATTGATAATCCTAATCAGTACTTTGGCTTTGAAGATATTATTTTTGATGAGATTCATGTTTCTTACTCTGGAGCAACTCGACTTAGAGTAGATAACGTTCAATTGGGAGAGAGCGCTAATTTAAGTCCCATGAAAATAACTAAAGTTATTCATGAAGAGGATGAAGACTTAAAGTTTGTTAAAGTTTTCTGGAATTCTCGACCTAGTCGAGTCTATGCAGTCTATGTTTCAGAGGATTTATCTGAGTGGATGGAACTTGATGATAACGTTCAGAGTGAAGGAGAGGAAACGACTTTCATTGAAGAGGATTTAACGGATAAAGAGAAATTAAGATTTTATATGGTTGAAGATATTACTAATTAGTCGGTTGATTATTTGAGTATGAAATTTTTTCTTTTTTTAGTACACTCTTTTTTTATAGTTTGGAATATTCAAGCTAAAGAGCCGGACCAATTAATAATTCATCGTGCGATTGAAGGGGGTTTGAATATCGTTCAGAAGGGAGCTGGTAACTATCCAAATAACAGAGAGTGCTTCTCTTGCCATCACCAAACTTTACCCATGTTGGCGATGCGGGAGGCTAGTGAGGCAGGCATCAGTATTGATGAGGAGTTGATGCAGGAGCAGGTTCATTTTATTAGAGACTATTTTGAAGATCGCATGGATTCAGTGGCCGAAGGAAAATCGGTAGGAGGTCGAAGTTTAACTGCGGGATATTTGTTGTGGTCATTTGAACTGGCAGGGTTAAAGAAAGACCAATTTTCGGATGCTTTTGTTTCTTATCTCATTCATCATCAGAAAAAAGAGGGGAACTGGGATGTGCAAACTAATCGGCCTCCCTCTGAGGAATCAAAGATTCATACAAGCTATTTTGCTATTTACTATATGAATCATTATGCCCGAGGTGAGGAAATTGAAACGAAAGTCAAAGAGGCCATAGAGAAATCTAGGCCATGGATTATAGCTTCAAAACCTCTCTCTCAGGAGGATTTTAATGGTAAGCTAAAAGCTCTCATAGCATTAGCTGCTCCGGCCAAAGAGGTTAAGAAAGCTCGTCAAGGTTTGCTTCAAAATCAAAAAGAGGACGGAGGTTGGGCTCAGCTGCCAGGGATGGAGAGTGATGCCTATGCCACTGGTCAGACATTATATACACTCGTTACTACTACAGTCCCAAGTGAACGGAATTCAGAATTTATTAAAGCTATTAAAAGAGCCCGTTCTTATTTAATTCGTACCCAGAAGAAGGACGGGTCATGGTTTGTGAAATCGCGCTCTAAGCCTATTCAGAAATTTTTTGATAATGGTGACCCTCATGGAAAAGATCAGTTCATATCAATTTCGGCAACGAGTTGGGCGACAGCTGCCTTGGCGAAATCTAGAATGATTAATACTCAGTAAAAGAATAAATTAAAATGCCTTTAACTTAATTAGCGATAAGTTCTTAGCCATGCTGATATATCCGCTATGTCTTGTGAAGTAAGGCCTAGCATGACCGGGTCATACATTAGAGAACGATTCAGATCTTTCTTTTTTTCAATTCGCTGATTCGGAATAAATTGTGTTGTTCCGCCAGCTGATTGGATGATGAGAGGGGGGGCGTTTTTTATCCAAGGGTCACTATTGTTAAAAGTGATGCCGTGAATAATGTTACCGTCTTTTAATATAACTTCGGTCCCTTGATATCCGAGTGCTATTCCTGCAGAGGGTTCAGCGATAGCTCGAACAGTTGCTTCAAAGGTTTGATTTGAAGCCCAGCCCCTTAGATTAGGTCCGTAATCTGCCCCGTTCCCATCAATCTGATGACATAAAATACAGCGAAGTGCGGTGGTCTTACCTTTTAATGGATCTCCTTTGAGTTTGAGAATCTCATCAACCTTTGGTTTTACGGTGCCATTGGGAGCTATTGGTAATGGGGACGGCATGATAGTGATGGCTTCAGGGTCATAAATGCCCTTTTCTTTAAGTCCTTTATTGATTCCATGCTTTGCCCACTCGCCAGCTGCATTTCTGAGAAGCCATGCGACTGCTTGACCCTTTAAAGATGAAGGTTTTGAAGCGATTTCGAGCATGACTTCAGCGGCAATTGGATCATCAATAAAAGCAATTGATTCTAGAGCAAATTTTCTTTTCTCTAAAGAAAGTGATCCGTCAGCGCACCTGGCTTTAAGGTCATTGACTGAAGCTGCGCCCCATAGACGCCATGTAAGTTTTGCAAATTGTTCATTCCATTCTTGAGGGTTGTCATAGCCCATCCCTTCTTTAATGGCTTTCCAGATAATGCTTTCTTGTTTAGCTGCACCCAAACCTATGGACTCTAACGAATTCTTATCATCTGTGTTACATCTCTTTGCCAATTCTACGAAAATCTCTTTGGTTTTTTCTGCCGGGATATCACGAAGTGATAAGGCAATTTCACGACGTACTTGAGGCGAGGGATCAGTGCACATCCTTTTTGCATGAGGAATCATATCATGGCCCGCTCGGCGAAGTGATCTGTAAGCAACGACTCGCTCATCGCTATCGTCACTTCCTAGCATTTTGATGCAGGCGTTTATACCCTGATCTCCGATGTGTGGGAGTAACCAAACAGAACGAGCTGCAATCCATTTATTATCATCGTCGAGTTGTTTAAGAATATGATCAGAAACTTTCTCTCCTTGAGATTTTAAAGATTGAAAACCTAGATGACGGGTATTTATAGCGGAGCTACGAAGGGCCATGATCTGTCCTTTGACATTTTTTAAATCGATTTTTGGTGCCTTTGGTTTGAATCCTTTTGGTGCAACCCTATAAATTGTGCCTGAAAAGGATTCATCTAGGTGACTGGATGCACCAATTCTAGGATCAAACCAATCCGAAAAATAGACTGCACCGTCTGGTCCAACTGTCACATCGCTGGGTCTAAAAAGAGTGGGAGAAATTTTACCATTTTCATTTTTAGTAATTTCTTTTCGTCCTGAAAAATCGGCACCGTCATATTCCTTTCCTGGATTTGAAGTTAGGAAAACAAATCTTTCGAGTTCAAAGGTACCTTCCTTTGGAACAGGCTTATACCCAAATATGGTGTTGAGAGCTGCTTCACAGCTAAGCAGAAGGCCTTCCCACTTTTCACCCAAGGCCCCATTTTCGTAGAAGGTGATGCCCGTGGGTGAGCCTCCGCCATAAATATCGCCAGCATCCATTGTTCCTGGGTCATCTTGCCTCCAATGAACTCTTGTGTAAGGTTGGCCAGGTCGTCGTACGGCTTTATTTCTTTGCATGGCATCCCGAGTAAAATATCCTGCACATCCAAACTCGAGGGCATACGATGTCCGGCATGCTCTTGGGTCATCATTATCATTTTGAAACATGTCACCAAATGAAGTGAGAATTTGCTCATAGGAATTGCGGAGACCATGGCTAACAATTTCTGCATTGGATCCGTCAGGATCCATACGGACGGCAAAACCAGAAGTCCAAACATGCCCATCTCCAGATTCTCTGCCTGAGTTCTTTAAATGGTCTGCTGGCCAATTGGCTCCACTTCCGCCATAGGTTCCACCCATGTAAAAAGTTTTCCCAGATTTATCGGTGAACACGGCTCCACAATTACCATTATTAAAATAGAATTTACCATCTGGTCCGGAGGTTAGTGAGTGAAGAGAGTGGTCGTGGTTGATGGCATTAAAGCCCGTCAGAATAACTTCTTTTTTATCAATTTCAGGCTCGAATACAAGATTACGATTTACGTCTGTATAAGCGATGAGATCAGGAGGCTGGGACAAGTAGATGACATTATCAAATACAGCCACTCCCATCGGTGCTATGAGACCTTTTTCCTGAACAAAGGTATGAGAGGTGTCACAAGTTCCATCATTGTCAGTATCTTGAAGTACAACTATTCTATCTCCATTAGGTCTGGTCCCATTTCTACCTCGATAGTTAACACCTTCGGTGACCCAAAACCTTCCCTCATGGTCAATATCCATATTGGTTGGGTTATATAGCATTGGGCTAGTTGCCCAAACGGTTACTTCCAGCGAAGGATCAACTTCGAACATACTGGTCGGAATTAATCCAGGCTTTTGAACTGGTTTCCATTCTTCTGCGGTAAGAGAAACTAGTAAACTAACTAGAATTAGAGTTAAAAGAGGAATAATGTGCATACTTTGGGAAATAAGACTTAGAATTTGATTGGTAATTAACCATCGCTCAAGATTTTTTTATTTCTCTACCTTTGACGAACAGCTCATCACTTTGTAATTCTTTTAAGATATGAAATATAAATATCTAAAATTTATTTCTACATTGGCAGCTTTTCTTACTATTTATGTAAACTCGCATGGGAATGAACAGTTTAAGAAGCCTGATTTTAGTTTTAGTGATATAGAAAGAATAAAATCTGGAACAGAACCATTTTTTGAAGTTTGGGATGAAGATAATGCGTATGGTGTTCTTGATGTGGCGATGGACGGTACCGTTTTGATGTTTAGTCTTCAAGGAGAGCCTCATCCTGACAAAAGAAAAGGTAGTAGAATATTTGTAAAAAGATCAGAAGATGGGGGAAGTACTTGGTCCGAAAATAAGTTAGTTGGGAAAAGAATAGATCTAGATTGGAAGGCCCTAGGTATAGGCCCTTATGACGGGAGTGGATGGGGAAAGGATAAACATCACGCGAGAGCAACTCTTGGCACTAGCATAATTGATGAAAGTACTGGTGAAATAATGTTATTTATGACAGCTCTTTACCCAGCTCCATATATGTATAAAAGTATGGATCACGGCAAAACTTGGAAGCTTGAAAAGATAAGCTATGGGAAAGACTCCAGAGGTTTTATGCCAATCCCAAATGCTGCATGTGACTCAGGAATAAACATCAAGCATGGTCCTCATAAGGGTAGGCTTTTAGTGCCTTCAAGGGTATTCCCTAATTACAATAAACATGAAGAGGCTAAAGGTTATACTAATGCAGCATACAGTGATGATCATGGGAAAACTTGGATCCCGAGTGAACCTTTTCCTTTGGATGGAACTGGAGAGTCTGGCTTGGTAGAGCTAAGTGATGGAACAATTTATATAAATTCGAGAACACACACTAGAAAAGGTAATCGATGGGTCGCTTATAGTGATGACAGCGGTGCAACGTGGAGGGATTTGCGCCAGGATGATGAATTATTTGATGGTCCTCCTGATGTGTACGGTTGTAAGGCAGCTCTTATAAGGCTGGATCGGGATGATGGTGATATTTTATTATTTAGTTCACCGACTCCGCATATTGAGGGGCGAAAAAATATTAGAGTTTGGGTAAGTTTTGATGGGGGTAAGACATGGCCTCATAACCGGCTTATAAAAAAGGGGCCGGGAAATTACACTTGTTTAACTCAAGGTCGAAAAGGTACGCCAAGCGAGGGATTTATTTACTTATTGAGCTGGAAGGATTGGATGGCTCGTTTTAATATGGCTTGGCTGTTGTCTCCACCCGAGGCAGAAACACTCTTAGGCAAGAGGCAACGATATCGATTTTCAGATTCGGATTTTTATGGTTCTTCGAAAAATGCCAAAAAAATCTCATATGAAGACAGCAAACTTAAATTGAGTTCCAAAGGTTATGCTTTGATTGATGAAGATCAAAAGGGATTCGTTCTTTCCAAAAAGTTTTTTCTTCCTAGTTCCAAAATGAAAATAAGCTTTCATGCACCCAAAGGAAAAGTCATCTTGGAGTTACTTGATGAAGCAAATAATAGATTGAGCGATACTCATGGACTAACTGGAACATACCAAATTGATAAAGATTTAGAGTGGCAGGACGGCCCTATCGATAAGCTCGTTGGTAAAGAGGTTTTCGTGAGGTTTTTACTTGAAGGAGATGCGCAAGTTTTTGATGTCAGTTTTGAAGGAGTAAATTTATTATCAGAAAATATTACAAGTATTGGTCCATCTGATGATCAGTTTGTGCTGCCTCCTCGGAATGATTATTTGATGGATCAGGTTCCTGCTTTTGTGAGATCCTACCAAAACTTAAATCCATTTTCTATCAAAGATGCTAACCTCAAAGGGCTGTTTTCAGGCTATAGAGTAGAGGATGTTAGCAAGGTTGCAGAGTTAACTTCTCGAAAGATTAGTCTGCCGGGTGAGGAAATGAAAATTACCTGTGACCCAGGTAATGGGAGTGTAAAGATAGCTCTCTATAACGAGGAGGGCAAAATTCTAGCGAACAGTGAAACTATTTCTGGTAACATCAAGATTAGAGAAGCCGTTAAGTGGGCAAAAGACTTCAAGTTGGCTAAGCATGTTTCAAAGCCTGTGAGCTTAAAATTTGAGCTAAAAGGAAATGCTAAGATTTACTCAATTAGGTTTGATGATTTATTCTGGGACTAAGAAGATAATTTTATTACACTAAGCCATTATCTTTCCGACGATTTGCGACTCATGGTTTTTTGGGCCTAGCTTAAGTTTTGATCCCATTCCACTAACTATAGTGTTATAAAGGTCCAACCCTTGTGCTTTTACATCCATAATCTCTCCCGTCTTAAATTTTCCTCCACCACTGGTGATTGCATGGAAAACACCAGAAAGTTCTCTCTTGGTATTATTATGCCTACCGTCTCCAGATTCTGTAGAAATTGTGAATAGTGAATTTTCGAGGAGGCTTTTCCCGTTGAACTCTTTGACTTCGTCCAGACTTTTCATGAAATATGCTATCTCATTTAATTTCATATGAGCATGGGCGCGGAGTTGTTTGTTACCTTTATTCTCATCAAATTTATGCCACCACTCATGACTGCATCCGCCTGAACCGCCTCGACCAAGTTCAGTTGAATCATTAAAATTATATTTTATTTTATCGCCGTACTTGTACTCTCCTTTTAGTCGTATCCGTTCACCGGCTGCCAAGAATGTAATTGAGCCAAAGCGAGCTCTATCCATTTCAATGGCGAGTGAATAAAGGTCGGCTAGTAATCTCCATTCAGTTCTCAAAGCGTCGAGTGACATATCTATTCCTTCTCCCCCAGGGTCTGCTGGACCACCATGAGGCAAGAGAGATTTTGGAGGCATGTGAGGACCTGTTTTTTGAAGGTCAGGCGTGGAAAAAGCTCTTTGCTCGTATTCTCTAACCCGGTCCAAGTGATCTTTTATTTTCGCCTTTGATGAAGAGCCTAGCGGTGAGTTTTTTCCGGTAAAAAATTTGTATTGATCAAGCACAGAATCAAGAACGCTTCGTCTTACACGTTTTTGATTAGCATCTTGTTCAGCGACCTTTGAAAACACGCCAAAGACTCTATTAAATAAATCTCTGGGTTTTTCCTGCATCCTTGCTGAAACAGTGCCATCAAGATTGTAGCTATGGTGATATCTACCTACTCTGCTGCGACGGAAAAAAGTACCAGCCACTAATGATGGTATCATTCCATTGGGTAATCCATTAGGATTGGAGCTGTGGCGAATGACTTGATCAATTGAAGGTCCTCCTGCTTTGGCTTCACCTCCTGCAGGTTCAGCTGTGAAAGAAGCTGTTGCTCCATCAAAGTGGGCGTTAATTCCACGAACGTCACAACGAACATGATCAACGTTACGCATGATCAGTAATTTGTCAGAGAGCGGCTTGAGTGGCTCCAAGACATCATCGAAACCCTCATCTTGTAAGGGCGCAGGAATACCTAAACCAAAAAATACATTAAATGCTCTTACAGGAATTTCGCTCTGAGTTGCTCCGTGAGCTTTACCTCCTACCATTTCCTCCATTAGTGGTAGCCCAATACTGACAGAGCCAAGGCCCTTCAGTAATGCTCTACGTTTGATCTGAGTTTTCATTAATCTTGGATTCTCTTTTCAGACATCATCTCGCTAAGGGCTATCGATAGAATAACGTCTTTATATGTACTTCCTTTATTTTGAGCGCTCTCATAAATTTTGTCAACATAGCTGACATCTTCAGCACTTAGAGGACGTCCCATAGCAAATTGTACCATCTTCCAGACCAGCGTTTTCATTACTCTGTCACTTTTAGCAATGATATCCATTAGCTCTGAAGAAGATTTAAAATGGGTTGATCCCGAAGCTCCTGGTATTAATAATTCGCCATCTTGCTTTAGAATATTTTCATAATTATCTTTTTCACGATAAGTTCCAAGCCCATCAAATCTTTCTAAACCAAATGCCAGCGGTTCAAATCTAGAATGGCATCCTCCACAACTGGAATTTGCAATTCTTCTTTCTGCAATGATCCTCTGACTAATCCCTGGTTCAGAGGAAACGGGTGTAGTGTCTACGCATGGTGGTGGATCCTTTACAACGCCTCGAAGAATATTATTAAGAATGAATAAGCCTCGTGTTACCATCGAGGCTTCGTCTCCACCCATTGTTAGAGTGCTTCCTTGGGTGAGTATGCCTCCTCGTGAGGGAGTTTCCTTAAGGTCATAACGCTTTAACCCTTTGTCATTTTTAGGCTGTATGCCGTAATGCGTAGCTAGTGCAGGTGTGAGGTAAGTAAATTGAGCATTAAATAAATCGGTTAGCGGGCGGTCTTGTTCCCAGACTAAATCCCTAAAAAAAGTTACAGTTTCTAATCTCATATCCTCCGCCAGTTGGAAATTCCACTTTGGAAAATGTTTTTTATCAGGCCTTAGATTTGATAATTGGTTAAGGTTTAGCCATTGGCTTAAAAATTGAATTGACTGTTCAATTGCTCGAGGATCCTTCAGCATTCTCTCTACATGATATTGGATTTTGCTAGGGTTATTTAGTTTTCCATTTTTGGCTTCTTTATGTAACTCGAGATCTGGAGATGAGCCCCAAATAAGATAACTCAGCCTTACCGCTAATTCATTATTAGAGACTAGAGACCCTGTGTTATGACTCTCTATGCGGTAAATAAATCTTGGTGACTGAAGCATGGCTTCGAGTACTAATTTTGCCGAATCGTAATAATTTGACCCTCCGGCAACGGCTGAAGTTGTGATGCCTCTGTAAATCACTAACTCTTGATTCGTTAACGGTCCTCTCAGAACCCAGTGCCCCATTGCTCTCAGGAAACTAGCCATACTCTTATCTGTGAAGCTTTGGTTATTAGTGAATCGCTTGGAGAATTTTTGGATGTCTACGGCTTTTACTATTTCAGCTGATAGATCTGAGTAGGCTTGAATGTGCTCGAGATCCACATTGAGATTATATGACGTATTGGAAAAACCATCGGCACGAAGATCGGCAGGCAACCTATTTTTTGCTTCTACTGATATGTCTACGCCGAGTGTGTCATTAACAGTTGAAATGTATTCATCTACAGTCAACCGTCGAGCAAGTTGGGGGTCTAAATTAGATGAGTGGACATACACTGCCGGATCTATTTTTTCTAATGACCAATGGGCTCCACCATCAATCCATTCCTTGATAACTTTTTTTTCTTCTGCAGTTAAAAGAGCTCTCTTTTTTGGCATTTCATCTTTGACGATGGTTTCCCATAGAAGACTCTTATTCGATTTGCCCTTTGATATAATCAAATCATCCTCGAAAGCAGTGACTTTTTGTGATAGATCGAGATCTCCCTTTGAATTAGCTGTGTCATGACATTCTAGGCAATGGTTTGCAATAATTGGGGCCACCCTTCGTTCAAAGAATTTTTCTTTCTTTGCTTTTAGATTAATTGCAATGGCTTCTCTGTTTTCTTCTTTGTTCTGAAATCTATTAATAATCTCATTTTTACTGAGCGTTTTGTCGAAAAGAGACAATGAGTAAATGGTTCCTAACCAGGGGCGACTTCCATTAGATTCATTTCCTAAAAATATTCGGTAATTGTCATTCCAGTTTGAGAAAGACCCTTCGATTGTTTGTCTCTTCACTAGTTCTCCATTTATGTAAAGCTCAGCCTGGTTTTCTTTGAACGTATAAACGGCATGGGTTAAAGTTGTTTTGAGAATATTGGAACTTTCTAGGGCGGGTAAACCGTTGTTACTGGTACCGTTTGTTCTGAGGCGTACCTGAAAAGATTTCCCTTCCTGACCAACTGTAAAATTTCGGTCAGAGGTTCCTCCAGATAAAGAAAAAATTCTGGCAGGTCCCTTCTGTCTTAAATTAGATGGTTTAAACCACAATTCAAAACTAAGAGAGTTGGTTCTTTTGAGTTCTTCAATTATATTTGATGGAATTGATCTCGAACGAGCCGTTGTTGCCTGCATGAAATGAATTCCCCCATCTTTGAGTTGTGCTTTACTTGGATCAAGAATTTGCAGGTTCGATAGTGATTTAGAATCGGATTTGTCTAGGATATTGTCGGCTGATGACGATTCAAAATCGTAATACAATAATAACGCATTATTAGATTTTTTGATATCCTCTGCCAATAGGCAGCTCGAAAATAAGATTGATAAAAATACAATCTTGGGAAATTGAGCATTCATTTTGAACATGATTAGTGCCTGATATTCATCATTGATTTATAATTAATTCTTTTTCTGTCTTTAGTTCCTGAATCTCTTATTAAATTGAATAATTTTCTTGAGGGCTTACTGAAGAAGAAAGGATCTTCTGACTCTTTTTGCCATTGCAAGAGAAGGTCATTTAATTGTTTAAGCTCTTTAGAGTATTCAGGATCTTTGGCTAAGTTTTTAAATTCATAGGGATCTTCTTTGAGGTCATATAATTCAAAAAGGGGTGGCTTTCTATAGTTTTTGTATGCCAAGCGCACCTCCTTAGTAGAGGCATCCAAGAGATTTGACGTCGACGCTCCAAAGAACTTCTTACTCATAGTAAAATCATAACCTGGATTTATTTCTCCTGCTAAAGGGTTAAAAATAAGTTTATATCTTTCGTTGCGAATGGCTCTTTGTGGCCACGGGTTATGATTTGAATGCACATGATACTCTGTGATCATTACTTTTCTCCATGCTTGATCCTTCCCGTGAATTATTTTTTTAAGTGATTGCCCGACTAATGATTTGGGAGCCTTAACTTTGGCGATATCACAAATAGTAGGAAATAAATCAAGTGTACTTACTAGTTCACTTCTTCTTTGGTTTTCTTTTGCTTTAGGCCAGCGAATTATCATTGGTATCCGAACCCCTCCCTCATAACATGTCCGCTTGCCTCGAGGAAGGTCTGCTCCATGGTCACCGATATAAATGACGATTGTGTTTTCAGAAGACCCTGATTTTTCTAAAGTCTTAAGTAAGTCTCCCACATAATGGTCAAGGCGCATAATAGAGTTATAGTAATCTGCCGTCTGTTGACGAATTTCAGGATGATTGATTCCGACAAATGATAATGGGGTAACGTCATTCACTTTTAAAGGTTTCCTTGGAATTCCATTTATCTGTTTTATAAATGGCCTATGAGCATCTGGATAATTCACTTGGAGATAAAAAGGTTTATCACTTGAGTTAAAAAATTCTGACGCTTTTTCGGCGTAGAGATTCATATCGGCGCGCTGAAAATTACTTTTTGGTATGGCTTTATAATCAAATTTGAAGGCTGACTTCGGTTTGATATGCAATTTACCTATGATACCGGTTCGGTATCCGTTTTCTTTTAGGGTGTTTACTGCGTTTGGAATATCTGAAGATATCATTTCATAATTCCATGTAGCTAATCCTATCTGTCCATTTTGATGTGGATAAAGTCCTGTTAGTAGTGCGGCCCTAGATTGCGAGCATCCTGCTTGAGGAACATAGGCATTCTCAAAAAGAGTGCCTTCATTAGCCAGTTGATCTAGGTTTGGGGTTTCTATATTTGTTCCATAGCAACCAATTTCAGGTCCATTGTCCTCAGAAATTATTAATAGGATATTGTGGTCCTGACTCTCACACAATGTAGATATTGAGAAGAGAATTAGTGCAATAAGTGAGCGGTTCATTCTTATGTTTCACCCTAAGGGTAAGGCTTGGGATATTACCTGCGGATGCAATATCTTGATTGTAACTGAGCTTTCCTGCAAGATCTCTCTGATATGTCATTACATCAAAAAGTGCTTCAATTAATAAATGTACCAATTTTTCTATTCTTTTTCGGCTCATTATCGTCGCTGAGCATAGCAAAAAAACCCAACATTCTATTAATAGTAACTGATGACCAATCTCCACTCACGCTCTCTTCCTATGGTAACAAATTGTGTCATACGCCAAATTTGGATAAACTTGCAGCTTCCGGAATTATCTTGGATCAGGCCTATCACATGGGTTCTATGAGAGGTGCTGTTTGCTCTCCGTCGCGAACTATGATTATGAGTGGAAGAACCCTTTGGCATTTGCCTCCCCGAGGAAAGAAGCATCGCAAAATTGAGGAAGGAATAACAGAGGGTAAGAATATTTTAAGAAATACTATTCCAGCAGTATTTAACCGTTCTGGTTATGATACTTTTAGAACTTGTAAAAAAGGAAATAGCTATGACCTAGCCAATAATTTATTTACAACTATTAGAGATAAAACAAGTCGTGGCGCCGGTGAAGAGAATGGCAGTCAGTGGCATGGGCGACAGGTTATAGAATACCTTCGATCCCCAGAACGCACTAAAAGCGACAAGCCTTTCCTGATTTATTTTGGTCTTTCTCACCCTCATGATGATCGTGTAGGGAGGGCAGACTTATTAGAAAAATATGGAGCCGTTAATCTAAAAAAACCACCGACAAAGGTAGACCCTAAGTCACCGCCTCTTCCTAAAGCATGGTTGCCTGAGCACCCTTTTCACCATGGTCACCCAGGTTTAAGAGATGAATGCAATGTACCTGGAGTCTTAACTTCTCGTACTGAAGCTACAATTAGAAATGAGCTAGGAAGAGAGTATGCCTGTATTGAAAATATTGATCAAGAGATAGGAGGTGCCATAGAGCAACTCAAAAAATCTGGAGAATATGAGAACACCTATATTATTTTTACAGCTGATCATGGTATTTCAGTTGGACGTCATGGATTGGTAGGAAAGCAAAACCTCTATGAGCATACATGGAGAGTCCCTTTCATAGTTGCTGGGCCTGGGATTCGAGCTGGGACTAGAGCAAAGGGTAACGGTTATCTATTAGATATTTTACCCACAATTTGTGATCTTGCTGAAATAGAAATACCTAGAACCGTACAGGGGAAAAGTCTTGCTCCTGTCCTTAAAGGTAAAAAAGAAGTGGTACGAGATGTTCTTTATGGAGCTTATTGTGGAGGAACCAAGCCTGGCATGAGATGCGTTAGAAAAGGTGACTGGAAACTAATTAAGTATGATGTTTTAGATGGCAAGGTTCGTGAGACGCAACTTTTTAATCTTGCTGAAAATCCAAATGAATTTCTTTTAGAGCATCAGGAAGACAATGTTATTAAATTCATTGGTAATAAGCCAAGTGAACAGCAAAAGGATCTAGCTGAGTCTCCTCAGTATTCTGCTAAACTTGCAGAAATGGAAGCTCTGCTATTGAGTGAAATGAGAAGACTTAAAGACCCTCATCGATTTTGGGACCAGAAAGAAAACTAGAGAATAAATAATTAATTAATTTAAAAAATCAAACATGATTTATCGCCCCGACATTGATGGTCTTCGTGCGATAGCCGTCCTAGGAGTCATTTTTTTTCATGCAGACTTTGGATGCGATGGAGGTTTTGTGGGTGTTGATGTTTTCTTTGTTATTTCTGGATTCCTTATTACCAGTCTAATTATAAAAGATCTTCGTGCGGGTAATTTTTCAATCTTAGGTTTTTGGGAGAGGCGAGCCAGGAGAATTTTTCCTGCTCTTTTTGTTGTTACAATTGCGACTATTATTTTTGGATACTTTCTTCTTTTGCCTCGTGACTTTGAACTTCTTGGCGGATCTGTTTTATGGTTATCTCTCTTTATTTCGAATATCTTTTTTTGGAGGAATACCAATAGTTATTTTGCAGGTTCTGCAGAGGAGATGCCGTTATTACATACATGGTCTCTCTCCTTGGAGGAGCAATTTTATTTAGTGGTTCCTTTTGCTCTTTTGCTATTATTTAAGTGGAGAAAATCGAGTGGTCTTATGTGGATCGTTTCTTTAGGCGTATTGCTGAGTCTTTTGATATCGGTTCTAGGTACCATGAGATATGAGTCTGCTTCATTTTACCTTTTGCCCACCAGGGCTTGGGAGCTCGGAGTCGGCTCAATGGTTGCCCTTTCTAAGCCGCTGAGATCTTACCCCCTTAAATCTGCTATGGCTTTTGTTGGAATCTTATGTGTGTTAGTTCCCTTTTTTATTTATGATCGAAGTATTCCTTTTCCAGGGTTATTTGCAGTTCCTCCTGTATTGGGTTCAGCATTACTGATCTTGTCAGGTCAGAATACTAAAATTTCAGATCCAGTCCTAATGGTCACTCGAATTCTTTCCATTAAGCCTTTAGTCTTTATAGGATTATTATCTTATTCGCTATATTTGTGGCATTGGCCTTTGTTGGCTTTTAATGAGTACTTGGTCATTGGTAAAAATTCTTTACTAATCAAATCTATTCTAATTTTGATTTCTTTTTTATTGGCTTTTGTTTCTTGGAGATTTATTGAAAAACCAATCAGGTCTCGCAGTCTGTTAGTTTCAAGGTTTTCAATTTTTTCGATTTGCTCCTTTGGAGTGGCTTTTCTAATTTTAATTTCGTCGTTTGTTTTTCTTAAAGATGGAATAGCAGGGAGAGTTTCTGAAAAAGTTATTGAAATTGATGATAGAGGTCTTGGTGAGGATTCGTTTTTTGATTACGATTTAGCAGCAAAAGGATTTCCTAATAATAATTTGAGTCTGGGTGTGAAAAATAATGAAGCTACTTTTTTTCTTTGGGGGGACAGTCATGCGATGGCTATGGCGAGGGCAATTGACCTCGCAGCTAAAGAGCTTTCAGTTGGTGGTCAATCAGCTATTAAAAGTTCCACTTTACCGGTCCTTGATTGGATAACCTCAGATTCATCTCAGATAAGTTATAATAATGAAATAATTAATCACTTGAGCCATGAGGAGCAGCGTAAGAAAATTAAGCATGTGATTCTTGCAGGCAGGTGGTGGCTTGCATTTAATCAGAGCATCAAAAATAATAAAGATTTTGAGGATTGTTTAAGGCAAACAATTACTAAAGTTCAGTCTTTAGGGTATTCTGTTAGTTTGGTGCGACAGGTTCCTCAGTGGACAGACCATTGGCATACTCCAAGTAGTTTCCCATTTAACTTCAATGTGAAAGATTTATCTTGGGTTTATAACGATCTAGAAATTTCAGTTTCAAATCTTCAGGTTCGCTTTAATGATCAGAATCAAATGTTTGAAGAAATCATTAAAGATTTTCCTAACCTTAGAATCATTGACCCGTTGCCATTACTCATTAGTCCGGAGCAAATTTATAAATTTAGAGAAAATAACAAATGGAATTATTATGATGATGATCATATCAGTGCTGATGGAGCTAGAAGGTTAAAGTTACTTTTTCAGTTTCTTGGTTCCTAAAACATTGATAATTTTTTATTGGGGTCCTTAAGATTTTCCTGATAAAGTGATTAATATCTAAACAATTACCTATCAAAAAATGAGTGTATTAGCTAAACGCAGAAAATTTATTTCAACAGCAGCTGGAGCAATGGGTTTACAGATCGTTCCAAGACATGTTCTTGGTGGACCCAATCATACAGCCCCCAGTGAAAAACTTAATATTGCAGGTATTGGTATTGGAGGAATGGGATCACATAACCTTGCGCAGTGCGCCAAGTCAGAGCAAGTCACTGCTCTTTGTGATGTTGATCATAAGTATGCAGGCGGAGTAATGAATAGGTATCCTGATGCCAAAAGATTTCATGATTACCGAGAGCTTTTGTCGAGTAATGTGGATTTTGATGCAGTTATTGTAGCCACTCCAGATCACACTCATGCTGTCATATCTGCAGCAGCGATGCATGCAGGAAAGCATGTTTATTGTCAAAAACCTCTGACTCATGATGCTTACGAGTCTCGCGCTCTTGCCAAGATTGCTAAACAAACCGGTGTCTCTACTCAGCTTGGAATTCAGGGTCACTCAGGAGAGGGTCGAATGTTAATTAGTGAGTGGATATGGGACGGTGCTATCGGCGAAGTAAACGAAGTCGAGGCATGGTGTAGTTTGTCTTATGCCCCTCACGGGCATGCTTCATGGAGTTCTCCATGTAGTGATCGCCCGTCTAAGGATCAGCCAATACCGGAAGGCATGGATTGGGAAAATTGGATAGGGCCTGCTCCGATGCGTCCCTATCATTCTTGTTATCATCCTAGAGTATGGCGTTGTTTTTGGGATTTTGGTTCAGGTATGATGGGTGATCGTGGAGTACATACTATTGATGCTATTGTTTCTTCTCTTAAACTAGGGCATCCTGAAAGTATTGAATGTCACCAGGTCAAAGGAGGCACTAAAGATGTTCATCCTGAGAGTGCAGTGATAGAATTTCGCTTCCCGGAGAGGAAAGGATTTTCTCCTCTCAAGCTAACTTGGCGTGAAGGTTCAGAGCCGCCTAGGCCAAAGGAACTTGAAAAGGGAAGAAACTTTCCCAAAGAGGGCGGAGTTATTTATAAAGGTAGTAAAGGAATGCTAATGAATGATGTTTATGGGGGTAGTCCTAGGCTGATTCCCGAAACTACAATGAAGGCCTATAAACGACCAAAGAAAACTTTAGTGCGTGTGAAGGATGGACATGAGCAAGATTGGATAAGGGCATGCAAAGATGGTAAGTATGATGGTGCTGGTGCTCATTTTGGTTACGGAGGTCATTTGACTGAGATTACTCTTTTGGGAAATGTTGCTAAACGTTTTCCTGGCAAGAGACTTAATTGGGATGGTGAGGCAATGCGTATCACTAACAATGATGCTGCAAATGCTTGGGTCAGGCGCCCTTACCGTGATGGTTGGTCTTTAGATAAGTTAGCCTAGAGGTTATCTTCTCTTTCAATTTTTAATCTCAGGAATTGAACACTCTCACCAGGTTTTAAAGATCGCATTTTCACTTCAATGGTTCCCTCTTCGGTAGGGGATTCAGATTGAATCGTAAAATCATTTGAAGATTCTAACCAATTGATAAGATTTTGAGATGATTCCAGTTTAATGATGGTGTTTTCCAGATCTGCCCTTTTGAAATATCGAATAATCAAATGACGTTCAGCATCAAAGTTTAATTTTAAAGGGGAATTTGGTATATCGTCGCTGCTACCGAGTACGTTTTCTGCAAATTGATTGAGACCGTCACCATCATTATCTCTGCCTTGATCGCTTAATGATTCATTGGGATCCTCTATACCTGGGCTGCCACCTATGCTAAAGCTTTCGAACCAGTTTTCTCCAATAGAGTGGTCTGGGTTATTCTTAGGTTGAATAAGAATTAGGCTAAACCCCTCTCCGTCAGATTTTACGGGCCAAGGAGACCTATCGTTATAGGAAAAGTCTTTGATGCTTGTAAGGCTAAGGTCAACGAGACGGAGCCGCTCTCCTGCATTTGAAAGTCCAGTGTCATTCGTAAATTCTCCGCTAGCCATGAAATCGGATTGATCTGGGTAACGCGTTAAAAATGCTGCCCTTTCTCTAGGAATAACAAGACGTTCATTTGGTTTAAGTGTTGTTCCCGATTCGAACTCATAATCAATCCCATTAGTAAAACGTACCCCTGAAAGGTCGGTAGTCTTTTCACTAATGTTCATAATCTCAATGAACTCAAATTGATCTTTGTCGGTAAAACCTTGAGTAATCTCACTCGCACTTAATTCTTTCGGATTAAACATGATTTCAGAGACTACGATGTTCTTTTCAGATGCAGGTTCTGAAGTTGAGGTGCTGATAATTGTGATATCATCACTTCCTATGACTTGTCCTGAAAAATCCAGAGCCTCAATTACATAACTACTACGGCCAGGTGATGCAGGGAGAGTGACTTGCCAATTCTCCTCATCTAACCATTGGACTGAAAGTGCATCATTTGAATCCTTTATTCTCAGGTTTCTTACATTAATCCAGCCTTTGCCTTTCACTTCCACTATATTAGAATTTGTTTGAATATTATTAGGTGAGTCGATTGAAAAGCTGACCTCAGAAATCGAGTTTAATTGAGATAAAACGCTTCTGGAGCGGCTATTTATGTAACTTAAGTGACCTGACCAATTTTGGGAAGGGTCCAAGGTCTTTAAGTGATCGGTCCATTTAGACATGTAGTTTCTATTGTAAGTTGTACTGATAATATCATGCAGGTGGCCATAGTAGATTCTTTTTCTAGTATCATTTTGTGTTAGCCTGCGGCACTCAGAGTTAGCTGTGATTGAACGGTTCGCATCAAAAGCAAAGTCCATATCATGAGGTAGAAACATTACTCTGCCATCTGGAAATGCATAATACATGCCGTTGTGTTGGCTTCCTGCACCGGCATTGTCGCCAGCACCTGAAAGAACCGCGTATGCCATGCCCCGGAACCAAGCGTCTACGTGAACCACATTTTCGACTTCGGCTTCAAAAGCTGAAGTGGATTTACTGAAAAGTTTTGTGTAATTCATTATCGGTTCAAAGTTATTTGCTTCACGCTTATTTTTCTTAAGGTAGAACCAGCGGTAACTTTCTGGGTCATCTCCTAAGTCTTGAGGTGATATTCCATACACTCCGTCTGGTTGAGGTCTTTTTAATCCTGATCCATTCAAAGTAGTCGGATAGTATATCAGTTCGTATTCAAAAAGATTGCCATCCCCATCCTCACCGAACTGTGAATTCATAAAAACATCCTCGTACCTTGCCATTTGTAAGGTTGCTCCCCGAGTGTGTCTGTCCAGAGGTGCCATGACTTTAATGAAATCGTAGTAACGACTTACAATTCCACCGCTATTAGCTATCATAATATCGAATAGTAATTCGATTTGTCCTGAGCCGACGCCCTCAGATCTATCAATTGCTATGGATTTGTGAATGCCTCGGTAGGGTTGGTCGCGACCAAAATTAAAATTATAACCAACCCTAGGATTTTGACTTCTCGCCCTTTCGCTTCCTTTGAGTCGCATCTTAACATCATAGTAGATTTCCTCTTCTCTATCGATCACAGTAACGCCTAGTCTATCATTACTCATTACTTCAGTTTCCTGGTGGATAAAGTCACGATCATCGTTAGTTATAACGATTCTGAAATTATGCCATCCATTTGTTGATGCTAGGCCATCATCCACTTTGTAAAGTGCTCTAGAGTCTGGACCTGCCTGCGGAAAGTATGATGCCTCACCGATTCCATCAGTACCTTTAACGTAAAACTGAACCACTGATTTTCTTGCTTGAGCTGGAATCATGGCTTCATAATTAGTCTTTATTTTCACCATATTAAGGCTCTTAAAAGATCCTCCGTTAACGGAATAATAAAGGCGCATTGAGCTGACGCTATCTGGGTCATTTGCTTCAAGACTAACTTTTACGATTTCATTAGAAGACGGAACGGCTGGTGAGTGAATAAGATTGCTGTATGTGGGTCCAATATTATTACTACTAGTGGAATTGGTTTTTGAAGGAGTTCCGACATTTGCTGGCCGATCAACGGCTGTCGTTTTTGCCAACCTATTAAAATAAAGTCTAGAATGGAGAAGGTTCGTTCCAGACACCCACCGTGCCTTGAAAGAGATCTCATATTCGGTTCCATTTCTTACCTGACTTGATAAAGTTGTCTCTAGTTGATTATGCATGTGACCGGTGGCGGAGCTTGCCTTAATCCTTAGCACTTTATTTGCTGGATTTTCTGGGTCGTTAATAACTGCAGTATGGCGATGAGTGCCTCTTAGTCTCCAGTTGTCCGTTCCTTGCGAAAAATTAGTATTCCTCAAAAGTTGTCTTGCTTGCCCATCGGGATCTTCAATAACGTTAATATCATCGATAAGAATTTCTCCTGAGTCTAGTAGTCCAATATTAAATTCCCTCCATTGAGAGTCTGGTCCACGACTAGATGAAGCTGTTCCTCGATAGGAATACGTTTTCCATTGAGTGTTGTGAGACTCATTGCTAGTTGTCCAGGATTCGGCCGAATAATTGTCGGCGTCTAGGTCTATTAGTTCGAGTGATGCGCCTCCGCCATCTGCAATGCTTGGCCACCTGCCACTGTCATAATATCGTACTATATCTACTGGATTTTTATATTGATCCCTAAGGAGAATTCTTTCTCCCGACCTTGATAAGGACCCTTTAAACTCGCCAATGAGTCTTGAGTCTGGATAAGCTTCTATGAACAAGTCTCTATCATTCGCAATGCAAGCATGTTCTCCTGGTCCGAGGAATGTTCCTTGCTCAAATTCAAAATCGACTCCGTCACTAAATTCCCAACCATCAAGGTTGATGTTTTGATTGGTACGATTGGCGATCTCAATCCATTGGTTTCTTGAGTTTCTATACGGAGTTCCTTCACTTCCATTACTGGTTTTTATAATTGTTTCTAAGGATACCCCAAAGACCATATCGCTACTTGATGAGGATCCTTGGTGAGTTTCGACAGACAGTAAGTTTTGACCAGTTCGTAATGCTCCCACGGGAATGGATATTGTTCTTATGATAGCGTTACTCACAGTTGGACTTGCTAGTTGATCAGGGCTCGATGGACCCTCCGGCATGTTAAACCTGCCCACAGCTTTACCATTAAGATAGAAGATGGCGCCATCATCTATCTGATGACTTAGCAATAATTCATCGGTTTGCCGTAATTGATCAATCGTTACATTGAAATCGGTTTCAAAATAATAGGATGTAATTTGAGCAGAGTACTCTGCACTTGACCATGCGGTCCTTAGAGGTATAGGCAAGTTGCCTGTCTCTCTCCCGATTGGCGCTGGTCCTTGCTCCCAAGTGTTGTTGGGAAGGTGTCTAGTTTGATACCATTCTAATGGTTGGCCAGTACCAGAACGATCAAATCTCCAAGTCGAATTAAATGAGACTAGGCTAACCGTTTCAAATGTTGGTGGGATGGCTTCAATGGCAGCTATACCTGGAGGGTTGTAACAGATTTCACTGATAATAATCTGTTCATTAAAATTAAATTGATTGCGCTCTAATGGAGTGGCCTTTTGAGGGTAAAGCCATTCACCATTCTTTTGGGAGGATCGGCCTCGCAAACGGTTCGTTTGCTCGCGAGCGTCTAATACGGAACCAATTGATTTACTGTATAGAAATATTTTTTCGCCGTGCTTAGGTCTAAATCCAATTTCTTGTTCAGTCAGTAATACCGTTTCTCCTGAACCGATTGATTGATCCAATAAGGTGAATTCTCGTTCAGGATCAGCTTCAATTGATAAAACCATTCCACCCAAGTTGGTGGATCCAATTCCCTCGTTAACCAGTTCAATCCAAAAACTTTCTTCATTCACTGAGGGAACCTCATTAATAAAAATTTTATCAGAATTCGATTCTTGAGGTTCTGTTACTTCCACTTCAAGCTCAATGCCGAAAACGATGTCACTATTGCCGATCCTACTTTGATGGACCTCTACAGATATTCTATTTTGACCTTGTTGGAGGCTAGATGGATTGAGGTAAACGTTTTCTGAGAGTTCGTCTACTTCGATATTGTTTGAGGCCAGAGTGGACGAAGTAATGTCTCCGTCAGGCATGTTGACTCTAAGTGCTTCTTTACCATTAATGTATACTATGGCGCCGTCATCAATTCCATGTCTTATGATAAGAGACTTAAGGTTCTCAAACTCAGTATCATTAAGTGAAAACCCTTTCTCGAAGTAGTAAGTAGTGACGTAAGGGTCGTTTCGACCTGGGAAATTTAATCGCGTTTCGATTGGTATTGTAGTGCCGCTTTCGAACCCAATTCCTCCTTTACCTCTTAGCCAATCTTCACTAATTGAGTGAGAAACTTCGTGCCATTCAGGGCCGAGATCGTCGCCACTTTCATTGTAAAGCCATTCATCGTCCAGAATGATTAAAGGAACTTTTGTGGATGGAATTTCAGATTCATCTCTTGGAAAATTAATTGATCCTGGGCTTCCTCCAATTTGATTTGAAAACGTCCAGTTTTCTGGAGGCTTGTTCGCACTGTAAGGATAAATTTTTGATAAAGTTGCTCCTGAGCCATCTGCTTCCTCTGGCCACCTACCACTATCACTGAAGTTTAGTTCATCCATCATCCGGTTGCCCTTATTGTAAAGTCTTAGGGTTTCTCCTGAATTGTTTATGCTCCCTATGAAAGGCCCCAATTGCCCCTGCTTAGGTTCTTTAGCGATGACTAAATATTCCCCTGGTTCTATGAATGTGTTATCTGGGATGGTGTATCCGATTCCGTCTACCCTCCATCCTGAAACGTCGGTCATAATCCCCATTTGGTTGAATATTTCTATCCATTCTTCATTTTCTTGGCTTCCGATAGGGTTGTAATGAACTTCATTAAAAACCACTACCGCGTCGGGAGAGCTGTGAGCTTTAATAATAAGAAAGAGAGCGCATGCAACCATTACTACTCTGTTAATGAGGTTAGCCATTTTTTGGGGAGTTTACATATTAGTTTATCAGACTCGCTGTGACCTTCAATAGCTATTGAGACTTTGTGCTCATTATGATAAATAACATTAACTCATGAAGATGATTAATAGAATAAAAGCATTACTTTTTATATCCATCTTAATTTTTTTTACTCAAGAAATTAGATCAGAGTCATCATTCTTGATGGACGAAGGGCTTGAGCTCACTCTTAGTGCTTCCGAGCCCGAAATTCTAAGTTTAAGTAATATTGATGTGGATCATTTGGGCAGAGTTTGGGCTTGCGAAGTCGTTAATTACGGGCCCAATCAAGGAAAGAGAAAAGAGGGAGATAAGATTTTGATCATGGAGGATCAGGACGGAGATGGAAAAATGGATAAGGTGAAAACTTTTTATCAGGGCAATGACGTTGATGCGGCGATGGGTCTTTGTGTGTTGAGTGACAGAGTCATCGTTTCAGTAACTCCAAATATTTGGGTATTCTATGATGATGATGGAGATGATGTCGCTGATAGAAAAGAGCTTCTTTTTTCTGGTGATGGGCGTCCAGTATATGATCACTCATATCATTCTCTTGTTTATGGTCCTGACGGAAAAGTATATTGGAATTTTGGAAATACGGGAAAAAATTTAAAAACTAATGATGGTCAGATATTAGAGGATATTCATGGAAGAGTAGTCGAAGACAAGGGTAAACCTTTTTGGGGAGGTATGGTTTTTCGATGTGACCTTGACGGTAAAAATCTTGAGATATTAGGACATAATTTTAGAAATAATTATGAGGTGACAGTTGATTCTTTTGGCTCACTCTGGCAGTCAGATAACGATGATGACGGGAATAGGGCTACCCGTATTAACTTTATTATGGAAGGTGGAAACTTTGGTTATTTGGATGAGTTGACTGGAGCAGGTTGGCGTAAAAAAAGACCAGGAATGCATGAGAATGTTTCTCTGGCTCACTGGCACTTAAATGATCCTGGGGTCGTTCCGAATGTTATACAAACTGGGGCCGGTGCACCGACAGGGATAACTGTTTATGAGGGACGGCTCCTACCAAAAAAATATTGGGATCAGCTCATACATTGTGAGTCTGGGGTTAATGTCGTGAGAGCTTATCCTGTCAGGGATCATGGAGCTGGATATCAAGCAGACTCAATTGAGATGATGAAGAGTATTAAGGACCGATCCTTTAGACCGGTTGATGTTGCGGTCGCTCCCGACGGATCCATATTTATTAGCGATTGGTATGACCCCATCATTGGCGGTTTAGCGCAGCGGGACATTTCGCGAGGCCGTCTCTACAGGATAGCGCCCAAGGGTTCACGTTATGGCCAGCCAAAGCTTGGCTATGGTTCTGCAGAGGAATGTGTTAATGCACTTAAAAATCCAAATTATTGTGTCCGCTATAAGGCATGGAATGCGTTGCACAAGATGGGATCAAAAGCGGAAAAAGAACTCATGAAGATGTTTCTTTCAAAAAATTCAAGGCACAGAGCTCGTGCTTTGTGGCTAATGGGAAAGATAGAAGGTCGTTCTGCGCATTTCGTTGATATGGCTTCTAAGGATCAGGACCCGAATATTAGGATCCTCGCACTTCGTCTCGCAAGACAAACAGGGACACCACTAATAAAGATTATTGAAAAAATGACATCTGATACATCAGCTAAAGTTAGGCGCGAATGTGCTATTTCTCTAACTAACCTAAGAGGGGACAAAAAAGCAAGTTTATGGGCATCCTTGGCGATTAATCATGATGCTGGAGATCGGTGGTCTTTGGAAGCACTTGGAATCGCTGCAGCAAATGATTGGGATTTATGTCTGTCTTCATGGCTTAAACTGGCAGGAGTTGATTGGAATACGGATAAAGGAAAGGATATTATTTGGCGGAGCCGTGCCAAAGAGTCTTCGCTTTTGATCGCCAAGATACTCAAAGATCCCAAGGTGCTAGAGAAGGATCGTCCACGTTATTTTAGGGCTCTTGATTTTCAGGACGCGGCTCAAAGAGAGGAGGCTCTGATTAAGATTCTTGAGTGAAATTTAGGGTTTCCATCTTTAAAACAATCCTCTTTCTATGAAAATAGAAAAAAGGATCGACTTCACTAACCTTTTTAGGGCTTCATAGAAACTAGATGTCTGATATTGAAATTGCCAAGAAAGCGAAGCTTGAGCCTATAGCAGATCTTGCTGAGCGCACCCTAGGAATAAAAAAAGATCAATTGATTCCTTACGGTCACTTTAAAGCAAAGATTGATCCGAGTTCGTTTGCTGAAAGTGGCTCGAATACTAATTCAAAGCTTGTTCTTGTTACAGCTATTTCTCCGTCTCCAGCCGGTGAAGGAAAGACAACCACCACAATTGGCCTTGGTGATGGTTTGAGGAGGATAGGTAAAAATGCAACGATTTGTCTTAGAGAGCCTAGCCTTGGTCCCTCCTTTGGAATGAAGGGGGGTGCAGCGGGTGGCGGTTATTCACAAGTCGTTCCTATGGATGAAATTAATCTACATTTCACCGGTGACTTTCATGCAATCACCTCCGCAAATAATCTTTTAGCTGCTATCATAGATAATCATCTTCACTGGGGTAATAAACTTAATATCGACCCGCGCAAGGTGACTTGGAGAAGAGCCATTGATTTGAATGATCGTTCGCTTCGGAAAATTGTTTCAGGCCTTGGTGGGCATGCTAACGGACTAACGCGTGAGGCTGGTTTTGATATTACTGTGGCTTCAGAAGTCATGGCTATATTTTGTCTCGCTACCGACCTCAACGATTTGAAGCGCCGCCTTGGTCAGATTGTGGTTGGAAAAAATCAATCAGGAGAAGATGTGCTCGCCAGTGAATTGATAGCTGAAGGATCTATGACTGCTTTATTGAAAGATGCCATTATGCCTAATTTGGTTCAGACTTTGGAAAAGACCCCGGCCTTTGTTCATGGTGGTCCTTTTGCCAATATTGCTCATGGTTGTAACTCGGTTTCGGCTACTAGGCTTGCTCTAAATTTATCCGATATTGTCATTACTGAGGCAGGGTTCGGTGCAGACCTTGGCGCAGAAAAATTCTTCAATATTAAATGTAGAAAGTCTAAACTTAACCCTGACGCATCAGTTATTGTGGCTACGATTCGGGCACTAAAGTATCATGGTGGAGTGAAGCGTTCTGAATTGAATCATGAAAATTTAAAAGCCATGGAGAGGGGTTTTGCTAACCTTGAAAGGCATCTTGAAAATATAGCCAAGTTTGGAGTTCCTTGTGTCGTTGCCTTAAATGCCTTTAGTGCTGATACCAAGGCAGAGACTGATAGGTTTATCGAGTTATGTCAGGGCATCGGTATTAAGTCTGTGCTTGCTACTCATTGGGCTGATGGAGCTAAAGGCGCAGAAGACCTTGCTCACGCTGTTGTTGAATTACTTGATTCTCAGGATAGCGCATCCAGTTTTAAAACTCTTTATCCTGATGATATGTCATTAGTTGATAAGTTAAGGACCGTTGCCAAAGAAATATATAGAGCTGATGATGTAGATTTTAGTCCGGCTGTTCTTAAGAGGCTAAAAGCGCTTGATGAGACCGACGTTAGAAATTTCCCAGTTTGTATAGCGAAGACGCCATACAGTTTTAGTGCGGATCAAAAAATGCGAGGAGCAGTCTCTGGGTTCACCCTGCCTATAAGGGAAGTTCGTGTGGCTAATGGAGCTGAATTTGTAGTGGCTCTATCAGGTGAAATTATGACGATGCCTGGACTACCTAGAGTCCCTGCCAGCGAGAGAATTAATGTCGATGAGTCTGGTGAACTTAGCGGTTTGAGCTAATTTAAATCTTAGCCTAGTTCTAAGATTTGATTTAATTTAGAGGAGGCTTCCTCAGTTTTCACAGGAAACCACTTGTCTTCAGTGTTTGTAATAACCTCAAGTTTTTCAAGCTTAGCCAAAGCGTCTTCGGCTTCGAAATTAATATCTAATTCGATAACTTCCTTTAATTTTTTTTCAGCGATTTCGTGTACTTGATCTGCCCGAATACCTGAATCTCCAAATTTCCAAACCACGTAATAAGCAATGACCATTTCTCTGTAATCTTGGAATTCGGCTTCATGTAAAAGACGTAAAAGGACTCCTGAATTATTATCCAGATTTTGAAAATAGAGATTGCGAGTCAGGTTGAGCTGATACTTATCTTTGGTCTTTTTATAAGAAATAAATCCCCTAAAAATATAGTAGATTATGCCTGCTGGAATGACCCAAAATTTAATGAACGTTGCAAGGGAAGCGAAGATCGCCACAGCAACCATCAGCCTTACGATTTTTACGATGCTCAACACTATCCCTGAGAGAGCTGGTATAATAATCTTTCCACGGTCCAAAAGGCTCATTTTTACCTGAGTTCCTGGCAATAATGTGTGAAGATCAGAGTGAGGAATACTTTTAAAGTTTTTTAGATATACATAGGAACTGGACTGCTCTTTGGGTAAGTCCTCGTGGTTCTTCAGTCTAAAGGCAATGATGAGTCGTTGATATACCTCAACATTGAATTGTTCTTCTTTGAAAAATTTTTTCCAACTCCTTTTGGTCCATATTTGAGTCTCATCTCCTCTCCCATAAACATGAAGTTCTTCAAAGAGCGAGAAGTCGACTTTCATCCTTAGTCCTAGTGCCGTGGCGTTGTCTACGGCCGTTTCAAGTTCATCGACAGGAAGCTTTCTGTAATTTGCATTCGCGAGTAAGTCCTTTAGCTCAGCAAAAACCTCAGAGGATTCTTTGTTCTCGGGGTCCTTTAATATAAGAACCGAGTCAGGATCTAAGGGTTGGTATAACTTTTGAACTTTAATCTGCCAAGCGTGATATTGCTTGTGAAGAGTGGATGAAATTAGCTCAAAGAAATTTCTTAAATCAGTTGTTTCTTTCTCTGAGCAATTTTCAAATTCAGGTAGGCACTCCAAAAGTTTTTCCCGGCCAATGGGTATGAAGTGTTCTCTACGGTTTGGCATATATATTAATATATAATAATTTTTGTTTCTTAGAGTCTTAGTGAATCAAGATTTAATTCCAAGAGTAATATTGTTATTAATTTTTTTTGATTAGCACATCGTTTATCGGAGAAAAAATATAAGGATGAGTTTACTAATAATATAATGTTAGGAATTTATAAGAATTGGATTGTTTTATACCAATTGATTTCATAAGGTTATTCATAACTCATTGATTATTATGAAATTTATAAAGATCTCCACCGCTACGGTTAAATTATTTCTTTTAGTTGCACTAGGCTATCCCTCATCTAGTTCTCACGCGCTTGATATACTTGGTTACTGGGACTTTAACGATCCTTCGGACCCCGTCGTTGCTTCTGATGTGACGGGTGGTTCACCGGATCTTGAGTTTATTGGAGGTGCTTCCTATACGCCAGAAGGGGATGGATTTAGTGATGCAGCCGGAGACTATGCTTTAGACCTTGGGGGCGTGAATGATGGTTCTTTAGCTCAAACTCTTGAAGGAGATCATTTAAATTCAGCCTTTGAAAATAATGCTATGTCTGTCGCCTTTTGGCAAAATACAACTCAGACGGGAAACACTAGTTCGTTTTGGATACATTCGCCAGCTGCAGGAGCCAATGACAGAGGTTTTCAGGCTCATACCCCGTGGAGTAATGGAACTATTTTCTTTGATCAGTCTGGATGCTGTGGGGCGACTCAGAGACTCACTGTTGCAGGACTCGTTCAATTAGAACAGTGGCAACACTATGTTTTTCAGAGAGATGCCGATGGAAATATGGAGATCTGGGTAGATGGGGTACAACAGGCAAGCCAGGGAGGAGCCGAGCCTCTTGATGAGTTTAATGGAATTATTACGATCGGTGCTGAGGGTCCAACCCAAGCAAATAGCATGGCGGGAAGAATTGACGATTTTGCGATTTTTAATGAGGCTTTAACCAAAGACCAAATCGTCACTCTTGCGGGTGGAAATAGTCCACTAGCTTTGATCGATACGAGTGATGATGATGATGATGGGCTTCCTGACATTTGGGAGGAAAAGTACGCTGGAAATCTTACTGACCTTAGTGGTGTTGCAACAGTATTAGAAGATGAAATTTCTTTTGGAGGCCCCATAACAGATGAGGCCAGCATGGGAGTCTCCACTGATATTACTTATACTCACGCCATGAGTGGTCACACCGCTGTGACAATAAATGGTGTTACCTTTGAGGCATTACGACCCAATCAATATCCCGAAAATTTTGATTATGAAACCTTTAGACACGAAGCTGGTAACGGAGCGTTAGTTCTAGGGGATCCAATGTCACAGGCACTGAGGGCTTTTTGGAATCCTACTACTGGCGGAGTAACTAGCTCTGAGATCAGAAAAATGATGGATGCTTCTTTCTACAATGGGGCAGGTGGCGATGGATCGAATGAGGATGTTAGGCTCAGTGGTTTGACTCCTGGACAAGCCTATGAATTTAGATTTTATCACCGCCCATTGGGTCCTACCGGTTCATTACCGCCTAATTTTGGAGAATCATATGCAGATTGTATTATGAAATTTACGACTGGGGGTAACTCTAAGTCGATATCATATGATATTGCTGAAGCCTCCAAACCTCCGATCAACATGGCAAACAATCACCAAGTGTTTTACTTGAGCTACAAATATACAGCCGGAGATGATGGAAAACTGGTCCTCAATATGAAAACCCCTAAAGTTGTGCCCAACTGGTGGGTAGATCAGAGTAGTTCTTCGCCTCTTATCTATGCTCTATCAAATCAGGAAATAGAAGGTGGAGTCAGTGGCGACTTTGATGGAGACGGATTGACTGACCTTGATGAGTATGAGGAAACTAAGACCGACCCGACCAAAGCGGATACTGATAGTGACGGTCTTAGTGATGGAGTGGAAACAAATACAGGTACCTTTGTCGGTGTGACCAATACTGGAACTGACCCAAAGAATTCAGATACTGATGGTGATGGTCTTGCTGATGGCGTTGAAACTAAAACTGGTTTATTGATTGATGAGGGAAATACCGGAACTGATCCTAATAATGCAGATACTGATGGTGACGGTTACACTGATGGTGGTGAAATATCTGGGGGGACTGATCCTAATGATGAGAATAGTAAGGGAGCCATTCCTCAGCCATTCCTCTACGTTGATTTTGAAGCAGAGGCTGAAGATATGAGTGAGAACGCTAATAATGGCGAGGTTGATGGAGATGTAACTTTTGATGTCGCAGGTGCTGAAGGAGGGTCAACTCCTACGACAGGTGCGAGTTTTAACGGAGGCCATATTGATTTCTTGGATATTGATATGAACGCTATGATTCGTGATTTTGAAGATGGAAGCTACACTTTCTCATGTTGGCTAAAGCCTATCGGGTCAGCTGGTGACCAAGGTTTTATTTGGGGGCAAACTGATCAAGGCATTCATAATGGAATTCGTAATGGTGGATTATTACATAGTGCACACTGGGGAGCTGATTGGAACGCTAGTACTGTTCTTGAAGCGGAACAGTGGGTGCATGTTGCGTGGACTTATGATGGAATTAATGACATCGCTACAATTTATCTAAATGGTGAAATTGATGGTGGTCCACAGGCTCAAAGAGCTGCTAATGGAGGCGGTTCATTCGTGCTTGGTGCCAGAAATAATGGGGACATTCCTTACAATGGAGAAATTGATGACGTTGCCATTTGGAGAGAGGCACTTCCTCAGGGTTCGATCCAGGCTTTAGCTGATGGAACGAGTCCGATTGGTGCAACCAATGAGGATAGTGATGGTGATGGACTACCTGATTCTTGGGAGGAAAAGTATGGGGTCGATGATCCAGAAGGAGACGATGATAATGATGGGCTTACTAATGCAGATGAACTTGAAAACAGGACAAAACCAAATAAGGCAGATTCTGATGATGATGGACTTAATGATAAAGTTGAGATTACCGACACCAAGACTAATCCCCTTAGAGCCGACACTGATAAAGATGGTTTATTAGATGGCGTTGAAAGTAATACAGGAATTTTTGTAAGTAACACGAATACGGGTACTGATCCTAATGAGGATGATACTGATGAAGATGGATTTAACGATAGCTTTGAAATTGCAGAGGGAAGTGATCCTAATAATAAATCAAGTGTTCCTAATGTTCCGTTAATCACTCTATTGGGTACTGGTACAGCAGCACTCCTCCAGAATGACCTCACTGACCCAGAAAATGATGGGGTCGAGGGGCCGACAGAAGTTGGGCCACCTCAGACAGCTGGTACTGGATTTAATTGGATTAGTATTAATGCAAGTGAAGAGAATTATTTCTCTGGCCAGGGTGGTAGTGAAGGAGCCTTTGATCTCTTCGATAACACGACCGGCGGTGGAGCCGCCAAGTGGTGTTGTTCCGGTGCACCTCAGTGGGTTACCGTTGAGTTTGAAGAAGCTGTTTCTCTATCTCACTTTGTCATCGCTGCTAGTAATGACACTATTTCTCATAATAGAGCGCCACTTGACTGGGGAATTTATGGTTCCAATGATGGTGAAAACTTTGAGCCAATTTTTGAGCAAAGTTCAGATGAAGTTATCTGGAAAGCAGATGAAGAGGTTTATCGTTTTGATCTTACCAGTCCCTCTGATGCTTATACTTTTATTAAGTATGATGTAACGAGGACTAATGGCAATGCCCACGAGATTGGGGAAATAGAATATTTTGGTGAGTTTGGTGCAGGTAGTTCTCTTGAGATAACCGAGATTACTTATCAAAAAGCAACTAACAAAATAGAAATGACTTGGAATTCAAGAGAGGGTAAAACTTACGGTATCTTCTATTCATTAAATCTTGAGGACTTTGATGCAGATGTCGATGACGGAATTATTGCAGAGGGTGATACGACGACCTACACGTTCGAGAATCCCGAGCCTAGTCAAGATAAAATATTTTTCCGAGTCATGCGGATGGATGAGTAAATGTTATAATTTAATCATTGGTTAGAAATACTTTATAGAAGATAATTAAGTATTAGATTCGAGTTAATGAATCAGTATTTTCGGTTTTCATTATTTGTAGCTTTATATTTTCTCATTTCTGTATCCATTTCATTTGCTGAAAAGGGGTATCCGGAACAGGTACAGCCTGTTGAAATTAAAAGTTCAGCTGATGGAGTATTGCAAAATGCTCTTTATTTTTCCCCAAAGGTTGACCACGAGGTGCCTCTTCTCGTCGCTCTCCATACCTGGAGTAGTGACTGGAAGAACACTCACAATGTTCCACTAGCAGAAGGTAGTATTGAGAGGGGATGGGCTTTCATACATCCAGATTTTCGTGGTCCAAATCGTAGGCCAGAGGCTTGCGGGTCTGATCTCGCAGTTTCAGATATTATTGATGCCGTGAATTGGGTTCAGAAAAAAACGAAGATCGATAAGAGTCGAATATATTTAGCCGGAGTTTCTGGAGGAGGGCATATGGCTCTTCAGATGGCGGGACGAGCTCCTCAGATCTGGGCTGGCGTTAGTTCGTGGGTGCCGATCACTGACTGTACTGCTTGGCACAGAGAATGTGTTAAATCTGGAAGAAAATATTATAACGATCTTGAAAAGTCGTGTGGAGGAAAGCCAAGCGTGAGTCCTGCTGTTGATGAAGAATACAAAAGAAGATCACCTCTAACTTGGCTAGGCGAGGCCTCTAAAGTGCCAATTGATATTAATGCAGGAATTACGGATGGGCATACCGGTAGTGTTCCTATTAGTCATTCTTTAAGAGCATTTAATTTGCTGGCCAAAAATATTCATAGAATAACAGATGAAGAGATTAAGTTCTTTACTGAAAAGTCTGAAGTCCCTGAATCACTTGCTAAGGCCAAACCTGACCCCTCTTACGGCGAAGACCATCAGCCGCTTTGGCGGTCAAAATCTAATATGGCTCGCGTTACTATTTTTGATGGCGGGCATCAGATGATTCCGACAGCTATCTTTGCCTGGCTGGGACAGCAAGAAAAGAAATGAATAAGAGATGAACTTTTCAATATAATTTATATCGATTTAATTTATTACCGGATTCTACGAGTGATATAGTTTTGAATTGCAATACCTTAGGATTAATCGCTTTAAATTGATGTGCTAAGTGGAGAGAGAAGTGAAAATTAAGTGAGTTTCCCATTTGATCGTGTACGTTTATTAATAATGAAACGTAAACAATTAATCATTACTTTTTTACTCATTACGTTCGGTGGCACTCAAGTTGTTACATCTGACGAGCGAGCAGAATCGAGTAGGGGGTTTAAGAACTGGGATAAGAATGGAGATGGTTTTCTAATTCCCAGTGAAGTTCCAGAAGGACCAAGAGAAAACTTTAATAATGTCGATAGAAATAAAGACGGTAAAGTGACCCTTGATGAGCATCTATTGGCTACAGTAGGTCCTGAAGAGCCCAGGAAAAGAAAAGTTAGGAAACCTGATTCCAATCAGTACAAGCGTCACGTGATTCGTCAAACTTGGGACCAAGAGAAGGAAGGTTATGATCGTGAATATTATGTAAGTGTACCAGAAAAAGAAAAATCAAAAATTCCAGTCCTTTTTGTTTTTCACGGAGGTGGGGGCAAAGCTAACAATATGATTAGAGGATGGTCGAGGCGTTTTAGTGATTATCTTGTTGTTTCACCTCAGGGCTATAAAGGAGGATGGAATATATCAGCTGAAGCCACGAAGGCTCCTGACACTGATTTTTTCAAAGAGATAATCAAAGATCTCAAAGTTAAGTACCCTAAGGCAAATCTTTCAGGCGTATCCATGGTTGGGTTTTCGAATGGAGCTGGTTACATTTTTCGTCTTCTTATCGAGATTGATGATGAGAATTTGATCAAACGAGTGGTCCCAATGGTCTCCTCAATGGAAGAAGGGCAATATCACGACGGCTCGTTCTGGCAAAGATCTAATGATAAGAACGGAAATTATGACGTTAAGAAAAAACCGGTTACAAAAAGTTCCATGCTATCTGTTCATGGTACCGAGGATAGAGTAGTTCCTTACCTTGGAGGTAAGAGAGGTAGAAATGCAATCCACTTGTCAGCGCAGGACACAGCATTTTATTGGGCCCAACAAAAAGGATTCAAAGGAAAGAAGATTGCAGATAAAGACGGGAAGGAAATTACTAGTGACATTATTTCTTATACTTACAAAAAAGCTGACGTGACGCACATCAAGGTAGTTGGAGGAGGGCACGGATTAGGTCCTAAGGGTGAAAAGGTAAACCCAATGATTAATGATTTTATTCGGACCGGAAAAATAAAAAGAAGTTATTAGATATATTAATCCAGTATTTCCCATGCTGTACCGCTATCTCATTAGTTTGATTGGATTTCCTCTAAGGTTTTTCATACTACTGGCAACTATATTCAGCCTAGAGGCTGTAGATATTGCGCCTGAAACAAAAAAGTTCCTTCAAAAAAATGGACCTAATGTTCTTAGGATATTAAATGAATCTAGTGAGAAGGATTATGCCGAAATTTTTGAAGAGGCAGAATCAAGGATTGCTGAATTGAAAGAGGAATTTCTTGAAGAGAAAAAGGAGAGGGGTGAAGAGTTTGCTAATAAGGTTGCGCTTCTAGAGGATAACTTCATAGCTCTTGAATTTGAATTGTGGAAAATTGAGGAGGGTAAGTCTTCCGAGTTTGATGGAGAGCAAAAAATTGAGAGCCTTCTCGTTCGTAGAGTTAAGATTCAGAACGCCCTGGATGAGGAGATCATCAAAGAGTTAAAGGAGGAGGGAGAAGATTCAATTGAAGAAGCGGAAGAAGTTAAAGAAGAGATTGAATGGAGAAATGCTAACATTGAAGAGGCTGCTCGTGATCTTTTTGAGGAGCTCTTCGGTGAAATTGAGGAAGAAGAGGAAGAAGAGGAAGAAGAGGAAGAAGAGGAGTGGGATGAAGATACTCCAATTTATGAGCCTCCCTCTGGAGATAAGAATGAAGATGGTCAGGAGTTGTCAAAATTGTTACCTGATTTCAATAAACACATCCTACCAGTTTTAGACAACTACTGCCTGAATTGTCATGATTCGGAATCAGCTAAGGGAGACATTGATCTTGAGGCTGCTCTAAAAAGGCGACCCTTTGTTCGTGATCTTGCATTGTGGCAAAATGTTGCTGAGAGAATTAGGAGTGGTGATATGCCCCCCAAGGGCAAAGACAAGCCCGAAGATAAAGAGGCTTTAATGGTGAGAGCTTGGGTGCAAAAAGAGATTAATGGCTTTGATTATGGTAAGGTTCGCGAACCTGGAAACGTGCCTGCTAGGCGTCTCTCTCGTGAGGAATACAATAGAACAATACGTGACCTTATCGGTCTTGATTTAAAGCCTGCGGATCAATTCCCAATGGACTTTACGGGTACTAGTGGATTTTCAAATAGTGCAAATACCCTTTTTATGCACACCTCTCACCTTGATCGATACATCAGCGCCTCGGAAATGGTCATTGATGCAGCTCAGCAAGATAATAAAGTATGGAGTCAACTAACCCGTTACGGTGATGCTCAAAAAAATCTTAAGGCATTTATTGAAAAGGCTTATAGAAGGCCTGTAGGAGAGAAAGAACTAGTTCCGATAATCCAAGGTTATAAAAGAAATTTAAACAAAGGAAAATCTGAAAAAGAATCCTTGGGTAATGCTATGAAAGTTATCCTCGTCTCTCCTAATTTCTTAATGAGAGTTGAGAACCCTGCTCCTTTAGGAGAAGATCAGAAAATTTCAAATTATGATATGGCGTCTAGACTGTCATATTTTCTTTGGGCGTCCGCACCAGACGATGAGCTGTTCCTAATGGCCAAACAAGAAAAGTTGCAGGATCCCAAAGTCATTCGTGATCAGATGACAAGAATGCTAAAGGATTCAAAAAGTCTATCCTTGGGTCGTATCTTTGCAGGTGAGTGGCTAAGTACTGATGATGTGGGACCAAGAATTCGTAAAGATCCTATTGATAATCCATGGTGCACTGAGTCCTTAATGGCTTCGATGAGGGAGGAGACGTCCTTATTTTTTCATTCTTTGATCCTAAACAATGAGCCTGTTCGGCGTCTCATCGACTCAGACTATACTTATCTTAATGAGGAGCTTGCAGAATTTTATAGAATTCGAGGCGTTGAGGGAAAAGAGATGAGAAGAGTCAAAATTGATACACCTCAGAGAGGTGGAATTTTTGGGCACGCGAGTGTTCTTGCTACGACATCATTCCCTCATCGAAGTAGTCCTGTTCTGAGAGGAACATGGATTCTTACGACTTTACTTGGAACGCCACCGCCACCCCCACCACCGGATGTTCCTGAAATTGATGTTGGTGGAGGTAGGAGAGCGGCAACGACCTTGCGCGAAAAACTAGAGGTGCATCGTGACTCTAAAAGCTGTGCCGGTTGTCATTCTCAAATTGATCCTCTCGGCTTTGCTCTTGAAAATTATTCCGAGTTTGGTCGGTGGCGAGGTGGAGTCGATAATCGTGGTGAATTGCCTAACGGTGCCAGGTTCCGTGGTCCGCAAGGTCTAAAAATGGCGCTCATTGATAATAGAATTGATGACCTTGGGAAACAGTTGATTCGAAAGATGTTATCGTATGCTCTGGGTCGACAACTTGAATATTATGATGAGGCGGTCGTTCGTGATATTGCAGATAAGCTCAAAGGAGCTGGCTATCCAATGAAGGATATGTTATTAGAAATAGGCTTGAGTTATCCGTTTACTAAGAAAAGGATACCTCTTCAGATCTCCAGTAAGTCAGGATCATAGAATATGTTTATTAATCAAAATAGGAGGACTTTTCTTCGTGGCGTTGGTGCCATGCTTGCTTTGCCTTCGTTGGAAAGTTTTGGTGCCCGCCAGAAAGAGGTTGTTATAGGTCACCCCAACAACAGGCTTGCTTATATTTATTTCCCTAATGGATCGGCTGCAGGATCATGGAAGCCGAGGAAGGTTAGCAGAGATGGAAAAATTCTTCAGTTGAATCAATGGATGGAGCCATTAGAGAAGCACAAGTCAGACCTTATCGTTACTGGTAAGCTATGGACGCCGAGAGGTAATGGTCACGGTGCTGGTACCGCGACATGGCTAACAGGTGGATCCTACAACGGACATAAAAATGATGCAGGTGGAATATCGGCAGACCAGCTTGTTGCTAAGCACTTTGAGGATACGACTCCCTTACCTTCACTCGAATTAAGTACTTCTGGGGAAGGTAGTTTTTCAGGTAGCTTGCCCAGAAACTGTCTTTCATGGGTTGAGAGAAATATTCCCGCTGCCAGAGAAACAGTTCCAAGAGCAGTTTTTGATAAGCTTTTCCGTCGAGCTGAAGAAGGATTCATGAATCGCAGCGTTATTGATTTGGTGAATGACCAGTCAAAGTCATTAAAGCGTAGGGCGAGTGCAGCCGATGGGCAAAAAATTGACGAGTATTTGGAGGCAGTTCGATCCATCGAGAGGAGATTTGAATTTGCTGAGAAGAATAGCCAGAAACTTGCTGCTGATCGTGCCCTCACCGATACTTTAAATCGTCCGGAGCCTGGCATTCCATCTGATCACGAAGAATATGTAAGACAGATGCTAGAACTAATGGCTTTATCCTTTTGGTCCGGAGCCACCAAAGTTTCTTCTTTCATGTTGGATCATGGACAGAGTAATCGTTATTTTAACTTTATCCCAGGAGTGAAAGGGACTTGGCATGCTCTATCTCACTGGAAAGACTCAAGTGGCAAAACCGAGGATGATGATGGAATTACTTCCTGGAATAATATGGGAAGTAAGAAGCAGATGTATAATGCTGTAACTAGGTGGCACCATGCTCAGCTGGCTTGGTTTCTAACTAGACTTAAGGAACTTAAAGACAGTGATGGAGTTAGCGTCCTTGATCGCTCCATGATTATGTATGGATCGAGTATTGCAGACGGGCATACTCACTATGAGAGAGACCTCCCCATACTACTTGCCGGCGGAGGATCAGGTCTTCTTAAAACTGGAAATTATATTAGACCCTCAAGGGACACCTCGATGTCTAAGGTTCATTTTTCTCTCCTAAAAAGAATGGGCCTTCCCATCGATCGTTTTGCAGAAGCTAAAGAAGAATTACCAGGAATTTAGTCTTTTCTATTCGAGAAAATTTTTTGTAATTATTTATAAATTTTCTCAAAACTTATAATATCCTAACGTTATATTGTTAGGTAACTTTAAGCTATGAAATTATTTATATCTCTTGCAGTATTGTCTTTTTTATATGTTGGATGTGGTAATAAAAATGCATCTAAGCCAACTGGAAATCCCGTTACACTGGCTGTAAATTATTCAGAGGGTGACTCTAAAAAATTCCGCGCTCAAATGGATTTAGAAATGGAGATGAAGGTCGGTAGTCAGGCGGTACCAGTGGAATCTACTTCAATTTTTGATTACACTATGAATGTTGATAAGGACCTCGAAAATGGAGGTCACTTGATGTCTTTCAAATACGATAGGATTCAATCAAAAAGTGGGGGCATGATGGAAATGAAATATGATTCAAATGTTGAAGGTAGTGAGGAATCGCTTCTTGGAATGCAGTTGGCGCCGTTAGTAGAGCCTGTAATTTCTATGAAGATTACTAAAAATGGCAACACTTCTATTACCGGTGGTACCGAACAACTACCCGAGGCATTGAAGTTACAAGTCGAAGAAGCAATGAAGTCATTATCATCAGCTTCAGGATTTCCTGAAGGTCCAGTCGATAATGGGGATTCTTGGGAGGACACGCTTACGCAACAACAAGGTGGGGTTACTGTAATTGTTGATACCACTTACACTCTTCTTGATATGATTGATGGTGTTGCAACCATTGAGGTGAAAGGAAAAATGAAGGGGGCGATGGAAGGAACAGTGGAAGGGCGAACTAAAATAGATATTGCTAGTGGTTGGCTGATTGAAGCTAACAGTAAGACGGAGGCTAAATCTGGCAATAAATCTGGTGGAGTAAATATGAAGGTAGAAATGAATATGTCTGCTAAAGACGCATAATTATTGTTACCTTTTATATAATATTTATGTTAAATGTTATAATATGAAAAAATCTGACTTAATGGTGTTTTTGTTAGTTTTGAGTGGATCCTTCTTGGCGGTTTCTGCATTCTTACTTCCAGATTTATTTTCTCAGAATGAGGAAATAAAAATTTTGGATATCCAGAATGTTGGTCCTGATAAGGAAGAGAAAAATCAAAAGAAAAATGATGATTTAATTAGTAAAGTTGAAAAGGGAGATGGAGGCCGAGCTAAGCTAACAGATGAAGAAATATCAGAGCACCTAGAGTTCTGGATAGGCAAATGGGAAGGGTATGATAAGCCTTCCAATGAGATTGGTGATAAGTTTGAATCTAAATGGAAAGAAAAAGGTAAGTCTCTCGCGTTCGTAGGAATCGCCTTTGAAGATGGAGAGCAAAAAGATACATATAAAGGTTCAATTCATTACAATAGGGAGTTGAATGTCTTTGTGGACACTCTAACATATGAAAAATCAGGAGTTACTTATAAGCGTCATTCAGTTTTAGATCCTGAAAGTGGGGTAAGGAATGGATTCCCAGTGGAGCCTGAGCCGCCTGAGGACATTGAGGTAAAGTTCAAATGGAAGGTGATCAATAGAAATAATATTGACTATAGCTTTAAAGTTTTAAGAGGAAATGAAACCCTAAACTATAAAGAATTTAGAGTTAAGCGCCAAATAGAAAAACTCTAACCGCCAACGGCATTTTTCCATTCACCGCTCCTAATTCGCTCAATTAAGATTGCGATAAGAATTACTAAGCCTAATACGATCATTTGAGTTTCGCTTCCAAGAAGAAGTAGGTTCATTCCGTTTGTAATGACTGCAATGATGAAGGCTCCAATTAATGTACCAAGCACTTTCCCTTTTCCTCCAAAGAGAGAAGTTCCTCCGACAACAACCGCAGCAATTACCATGAGTTCATAAGTAACACCATAATTCCCGGCCCCACTTTGAAGTTGTGAAGCCATCACGATTCCTCCAAGACCTGCCGTTCCTCCACAGATAGCATAGACAGTAAATTTAATTTTCTTTGGTGAAATTCCAGACATTCTGGAAGCCTCAGCGTTAGCCCCGATTGCATAGATGTACCGGCCCAGCATCGACTTATTCATCATCACATGAGCTAATGCATAAAGTATAATCATAAGAATGACGCAATTAGGTATTCCGTAACTGAGTCCGTTTCCAAGCCACTGAAAGCTTGCAGGGACATCGCTGATTGTTTCATTGTTCGCTATCTTGAAGGCAATTCCTCTGAGCACTTGCATCATTGCTAAGGTTGCAATGAAAGGAGGAATCGAGAATTGACTGACCATGATACCTGTAAAGGCACCCGACAAAGTGCAGACTAAGACGCCGGCTAATGAGGCCACTAGAAAAACTAAAGTTCCAGCCTCGGCGGCACCACCCATTTTTTCAATAATGCTGGCGGCGACGACTGCTGAGAGTGCAATCATACTTCCAACCGAAAGATCAATTCCAGCGGTGATAATGACCATTGTCATGCCGATTGCTAGAATGGCTATGACAGCGATCTGGCTTGTGATATTTCGCAAATTAACTGGTGTTAGAAAAACAGGCCAAAGGTAAGTTCTAGGAGACCTAATTTTCGTTTCATTATCCAGGAAAGAGTCGAACAACGGTAAACTCTCCATAGAGCTCGTCGTAGCAATGAGGTCAATGTCTCCTGCAGACTGTAATAATTTTCGGACTTCTAATGGATCTCCGACGGCTTGACCGGTTACCTTTAAACCCGAGTTATTGAGTTCTTCCTTGAGTGAATTGGCAAAGTTCTGACCAATTTTTCCTTTATTAGCAGCGATAAAAATTTTGAGGTTGTCTGGATAATTAGTCGGATCAGTCTTGGTTAATTTAATAATATCTGCTGCTAACTTTTCCCCTCCCTTAGTGCCTTCGGGGCTCTTTTCCTCTATCGTTAGAGCGCTAAAAAGAATACATAGAAGCAATAGCACGGCTGCCATGCCATACTCTCCTGAAATAAAGCTAAGGAGTTTTTTTGCTGGTTTCCCGAACGCTGACATTTTTCTGGCAAGGACCGGGGTCGGCAGTTTTGTAGGATATTAGTTTAATGATGTGTCTGCATCAGCAGTTTCCTTAGTGTATAAAGAAGCCGGTATATCTATATTTGGTTGAACTTCTTCTCCGCTGAGGTGTGAGACGATAGCTCTTATGCACTCACGACCGATTTTGTCTGGATGCTGAACCGGATCCGCATAAATTTTACCGTCCTTGATGGCTTGCTTTCCTGCAGGCATTCCATCAAAGGCAATTACGGTGACTTGATCAAGTTTGCCTGCCTTTTCTAGAGCGCCGACAGCACCCAGTCCACTTGGATCGTTAATAGCAAAGATGCCTCTCATGTCCGGGACTTGTTGGAGTGCATCCTCTGCAGCCTTGAAACCTTTGTCACGTAGTCCGTCACCCGCCAGTTCTGCGGCGATCTCAATTTTCCCAGATTCTCTTTGTGCGTTATAAGCATCAATAACTTTTTTGAATCCTTTGACTCTCTCGATACATGATTCCGCGGCTCGAAAATCAATGACGACGACTTTACCACCGGCCTCACCGAGTGATTTAATCATTGCTTCTCCAGCCAGTTCACCTCCTTGAAAATTGTCAGTGCCGACATGAGACACGACCTTAGCGTCAGGCGCCTGAACTCGAACATCAAATGAGAAGACAGGAACGTTGGCATCATTGCATTCCTTAACAGCAGTACCGATTGCTTTAGAGTCTTTAGGGTTTACGGCGACTGCGACCACACCTTTTGCTAGAAAGTCTTGGATTTGTTTTTGCTGTTTCGATATATCCATTTCACAGCCAAGGTAAATGAGATCATAGCCATGCTTGGCAGCTTCATCGCGCATGCTTTCTTCAATTACTTTAAAGAAAGGATTAGCGATATTCATGCAGGTGGCACCAATCAACCCTCTAGATTTTTTTTTCTCTCCACAACCTATAAAGATAATGGTGATAAGTAAGGTGAATAGAGGTTTAATGAATTTTTTCATATTGGTTTGGTTGGGTTTACACTTATATTTATCTGTGAGAGCTGCCTATATGACAAACAAAAAGCGTCTCTAATCATTCAACTTATAAGAATTTATCATGCGTATTACACTATTTTTTCTATTTTTATGCTTATGTGTTTCATTTGTAACGAATTCAATTGCTGATCAAAAAGATGGGAAAAAGAGTAAGTGGAAAGGTTTTGAGCGTCATGATTTCGTTCATGAAGATTTAAAATGTATTTTGGTAATCCCAGCGACTCCTGCTGAGGGTCTTCCTTGGGTGTGGAGGGCTCGTTTTTTTGGCCACCAACCTCAGGCTGACGTTGAACTTTTAAAGAAAGGTTTTCATTTAGCCTATTGTGATGTTTCAGGTCTTTTTGGAAATGAAGTGGCAGTTGCTAGGTGGGATCGATTTCACAAGATGATAACCAAAAGTAGAGGCCTTTCTAAGAGGCCTGCCCTTGAGGGAATGAGTCGAGGAGGGCTTATCATTTATAATTGGGCTTCAAAAAATCCAGATAAGGTTTCTTGCATATATGGTGATGCTCCAGTTTGTGATATTAGGAGTTGGCCAGGAGGTAAGGGCAAGGGAAAGGGAGGGGGTTCTGGTTGGCAGCAAGCGCTCAAGGCTCATGGCATTACTGATGATCAATCTGTGGCGGCAAAGGTAAGTCCAATTGATAAACTAGAACCCATAGCCAAGGCAAAGATTCCTATCCTTCATGTTTTGGGTGCTGCTGACAAGGTTGTTCCGGTCGAGGAAAATAGTGCAATCATTGAAAAGAGGTATCGAGAACTTGGAGGTAGTATTAAAATAATTTCTAAGCCAGGAATTGGTCATCATCCTCATGCATTGAAAGACCCGAAGCCAATCGTAGACTTCATTGTTAAGCACTGTATGAATCTCTAGATATTGGTTGATCCTCTGCTCCTTCTGTACTCAGGGATTATTACGACTGATGCCAGAATAATAAGTATTGTGCTAAATATGGCGATACTATCGCCAATTGTGACGAGAAGGTAGAACCCTAGGGCAGGTGCAATGACTCCACGTAAACCAGTCGTAAAGGTGTGAATTGACATGTATTCAGCCGTATGTTCGGGGGGTGCAATTTTAGTTACCCAGAGCATCCATGCGATGCTTCCACCTGCAAACGCAAGGCCTTGTAAACCTGTTCCTATAGCAATGACCCAAAAAGTCTGCCCATAAAACACGACAATGATAGCGGCCCCAAAGAGCACATTTAATATAATCCTTAGTAGATAAAAATTCATTCTATCAAAGAGCCAACCCCAAGGATAGGTGAACAATATTTTTACGCTCTGTGGTATAATGAATGTTAATAGAGTAACTTCAAAGGCGCTGAAACCATTACCGTACTGATCATTAGCAAAGTATTCTGTCCAAATTTTTAGAGC
>JAOFDG010000080.1 GCA_028033615.1 Verrucomicrobiales bacterium
GAAAAACTATAAGTTTTACAATAATCGTCTCCTCATAATTAAAGACTTAGCAAAAATCCTTGTAGTAAATGATGGTATGTTGTTGGTTAGATTCTCTAAATTTTTAAATGGCATTAGATATCAAAGGCAAGAAAGCTAGCGGCGAAATAGCTAATGAGCCCAAACAAAAAAAAGAGAAGGTAACTTTTTCAAAAAACACCAAAGGCTCTAAGTGCCTTTCATTTTTTATTTCTCTACTATTTAATGCTGGAGTATTGCTGCTGTTAATGCTGGTAAGTGTCACTGTCTTAAAGCAAGAGGTAATAGAGTTGGTTTTGGAGTCAGGACAGACCAAAAAATATACTAAAAATACTAAGGTCCGTTTTCAAAAGTTGAAACAACCTAAACCGAAGCCTGCAAATACATCTAATGCTGCACCGGTTATTTCATCTGTTAAGTCCTCTAATAATGCAGTTTTTGTAATTGAAAATAATAGCAGAATTCAAGATTTTGGTATTGGAGATGGGTGGGGCAAGGGCGCAAGTTTTGGGTCTGGTCAGAAGGGTGGCAGTATAGGTTTTTTTGGCTCGAGGTCGGTTGCTGAAAGAGTGGCTTTTATTGTGGATGTTTCTGCTTCTTTATCTAAAACACAATTTTCTATGATAAAAAAAGAATTGAGTAAATCCTTGGATCGGCTAGCTCCTTCTGTTGAGTATCAGGTTATATTTTTCTCAGGTCCAGCGTGGTTTGCGTCAGATGATCAAAGTGTAAAAAATAAAATCCACACAATTATTCACAAGGGCAAAGAGTATGTATGGAACACTCAAGGGGGAGCTAATAAATATTATATAGAGTCTGGAGAGGAATTATATACATCTGAATGGTTAATTGCGACTCAAAGTAACATCAAGAAGACAGCCCGCCGAATCGATTCTGTAAAGAAGTCTTACGGAACCGATTGGAGGCACCCTTTAAAAATGGCATTGAATCTTAAGCCTTCTCCTGATGTCGTTTATTTTCTCACTGATGGGGTCGTTGGAAATGGAAAACAGGCAGTCGACGAAATTATTAAAGTCAACAAGAGGGGGCCAAAAGCGAAGATTTTTACAATCTCAATGATGCAGCCTAGAGCTGAAGATTTATTGAAAGAACTAGCCGATAGATCTGGAGGAGATTTCTCTGTTGTAATGGGAGATGGTGATATCAAGAGGGAGAATAAGAAAAAGAGATAGTAGTTTTTAAATACTATTCTTTATCGTCGTCTTCCTTGGTCGATTTGATATAAATGTTTAAAGTCAACTGAAGATGGGCTCGAGGACATAAGGTCAATGCCTCGATTGTTCTTAGGGAAAGCTATAACTTCTCTTATACTTTCTTCGCCAGCTATTAGCATGACAAGCCTATCGAAACCTAGAGCTACACCACCATGAGGGGGGGGCTCCAAAGCTAAATGCATCAAGTAGATGCCCAAATTCCTGCTTAGCCTGATCTTCATTAATGCCAAGTGCTGAAAACATTTTGCTTTGAAGAGAGCTTTCATGAATTCTAATTGAACCTCCTCCAATCTCATTTCCATTTAAGACAACGTCATAAGCTTCAGCTCTGATATCACCAAAATTTGATTCATCATCAAGGAGGTGTTGGTCTTCCGCCTTGGGTCTTGTAAACGGATGGTGAACGGCATTCCACTTTCCAGTTTCATTATCAATAGCAAGTAGAGGGAATTCAGTAACCCATAGAAAATTTAATGAATCGTTATCTTTTGTGAGTTCTAAGTACTGAGAGCATTCTAAGCGGATCCTTCCAAGAACTTCACATACTGTTTGCCAATCACCAGCACCAAACAGAATGAGGTCGCCTTCCTCAATGGACATCGCTTCAGTTAATGATGCTTTTTCTTCTTCTGAAAAGAATTTTACTATAGGTGATTTCCACTCGCCATCTTCTACTTTAATGAAAGCTAGACCTTTTGCGCCATGGAGTTGAGCTGTCTCTGTAAGATGATTCATCTGGCCGGTTGTGACACAGGCAAAGTTCTTGGCATTAATGGCTTTCACCTCGCCTCCATCCTTTATAGCTCCACTGAAAACTTTAAATTCACTTTTAGAGAAGACTTCATTAAGACCAATAAGTTCCATTCCAAATCTAGTATCAGGTTTATCACTCCCGAAACGTTCTAATGCTTCCTTGTAGGTCATGCGAGGAAATGGGAGATTGATAGAAGTGTTGATTGATTCAGTGAAACATCTTGATAAAAGTCCCTCAATTAATCCGATGATGTCTTCAGTTGTTATAAACGATGCTTCGATATCAACTTGTGTGAATTCTGGTTGGCGATCTGCTCTTAAGTCTTCATCTCGAAAGCATCGAGCAATCTGAAAGTATTTTTCTACACCGGCAACTTGAAGTAATTGTTTGTACTGCTGAGGAGCTTGAGGTAAAGCATAAAATTTCCCAGGGTTTAGTCTAGATGGAACGAGGAAATCTCTGGCTCCTTCAGGTGTGCTTTTACTTAGAATAGGCGTTTCAATCTCAAGAAAATCGGCCTCATCTAGGAAGTCTCTGCAAGATTTTGCAACTCTATGTCTTATTTTGAGGTTGCGAGACATCCGCTCCCTTCTTAGATCAAGATACCGATGCTTCAGTCTAAGGTCTTCGTTTGACAGTTCTTTGTCGAGTTGAAATGGTAGAACTTCAGAACGGTTAATGACTTCCAAGGCGTTGGCTACTAGTTCTATTTCGCCAGTTTCAATGTTTGGGTTAACTGTGGATTGCCCTTCTATTTCTGGTCTTTCTGATACGATTCCAGTGACTCTTACTATGTCTTCTTGTCTAAGACCATGAGAAATTTTGGCTGCTTCAGCATTCTCTTCACTTCTGAATACGGATTGGGTGATTCCCTCTCGATCTCTAATATCAATAAAGATGACACCGTGATGATCTCTTTTGGTGTTAACCCACCCAATAATCGTGGCAGTCTGACCAATATGATCTTTACGTAATTCGTTGCAATTGTGGGTGCGCATTTTAGGTGGTATTTTGGAGATTAGGAAATCAGAGGATGTTCGATTGGTACTTTTTGTATCTTCTGTACTAAGTTGATTATTTCGTCAACTTCAACCTCTTCTTCACTTCTATTTAATAAATCCTTTACCTTAACTTTAGGGTATTCACTTCCAATAACTATGGCAGACCTCACCTTAAGGTGTTCAGCATTGTTAAACTGCTTACCTACTTTTAATTTAGTTAGAGGGTAGATTGTCTTATAGCCATTTCGACGAAGTCTTTGGACAACTTTCATTGCTTCAGGTCTTTTTGCTTCGTCAGCGATGATTACATAAGCATCAGAGC
>JAOFDG010000081.1 GCA_028033615.1 Verrucomicrobiales bacterium
GAAAAAACTCGGCGGCTCAAAAGCCAGTGAAAATGCCGTTGATAAAGCTTTAGCTTTCCTTGCCGAAAATCAGGAAGAGGATGGAAGGTGGGACATACGTAAATCAGGAGGGCAGGCAGGACATGACGTCTCATCGACAGCATTTAGCCTTCTTGCCTTTTATGGCCGCGGAGAAAGACATGATGAAAAATGTACATATCAGTCAGTAGTTAGAAAAGGAATTGATTGGCTTATTAATGAGCAAGACATTGCAACTGGAGATCTTAGAGGGGAAAAACCCGCTGGCAATGGAATGTATAGTCACGGCATTGGAGCACTGGCCATGGTTGAAGCTTATGGAGTAACAAAAGATACAGAAATTCGCCCCTATGCGCAAGCTGCCATTGATTTTATTGCCGATTCACAACATGAAGAAGGTGGGTGGCGTTACAGACCAAATGAACGAGGTGATTTATCTGTCAGCGGTTGGTTTATTATGGCTCTCGTAAGTGCTGAAATGTCAGGACTGAATGTGAATAAAGAGACCATGGACCGCGCTATTAAATTTTTGGATAGAGTAAGTGGCGGAAAAGACGGCGGTTCCTACGGCTACACGGACTCTCCGGGAAAACGTAACTCGAGAAAAAACGCTTTAAATGCGGTTGGTTTTTTCTGCTCTCAAATTTTAGGGCGTTCACCGAATACCAAAAAAGCTTTTGAGTCGGCAAATCTTATTGATGCTGCAGGCTTTCAACTTAACGATATTTATTACGTTTACTATGGAACACTGGCTGCCTACCAACATCAGGGGCCTGTTTGGGAAAAGTGGTTAGATCAAATGCAAAATAAATTCATAAGTTCCCAACTTAAAGATGGATCATGGCCTGTTGGAGCAGGACATGGAAATCAAATGGGGAAATATATAGCCACTGCCCTTGTCACTCTATGCCTTGAGGCACACTACCGCTATACCCCTATATATGGATTAGGCTTTGAACCCGAGCCAGAACCTAACTTGAATGCTCTTCCATTAGTGAATCTACCCCAAACACCGCTCTTTAGGCATGCCAAGCAAATGCCAACCATCAATTCTTCCGCAGATGATAAAGCTCCAGAAATTACAAAGCATGGCGATTTTATTTACTTTTCTTCCAATCGAGTAGAAGGACTGGGCCAGTCAGATATTTATCGAGCTAGATTGAGTAAAGGAAAAACAATGGATGTAACTAATCTAGGTGAGGAAATAAATGGGCCATTTAATGAAACTAATCCAGCATTGAGAATGGCAGGCTTTCATTTATTATTTAATTCGGATAGATCCCCACAAAAGACAGGACTTTTTGGAGCAAAAAGTAAACGTTTAGAAAAACGACATAATTATTTAAAACTTCCATCATTCAGCTGGATAGGAGATAACCTATTTTTAACGATTGCACTTTTACTGACTGTAACTTCCTTTGTGTTTCTTACAAGAAGAGCTCTAAAAAAGGGACTCAACCAGAAGGAGATTGAAGATCTCATCTCTGACAGCTAGAGCAATAAAATGTGGAGCGACCCGTTTGGACAATTCTTGAAATTGCTTTATCACACTTTGTGCATTGTTCCTCTTCACGCCCATAAACCATCAGGCTTTGTTTAAAATAACCGGGTTCCCCTACCTCATTAACAAAATCTCGAAGTGTTGTTCCACCCATTTTAATTGACGATTGCAAAACCATTTTAATATTTTCGGCTAATTTATTATATCGCTCTCTAGAGATTTTTGAAGCAGATCGTTTTGGATTAATCCCAGAAAAAAACAGTGCCTCACAAGCATATATGTTACCAACACCAACAACGGTTTGAGCGTTCATGATAAATTGTTTAACCGTAACATTCCTACCCCTAGATTTTAAATGAAGGTATTCCCCACAAAATTCTTCATCTAATGGTTCAGGTCCGAGATGCTTCAAAAGTTTGTGATTATTGATGTTACCTGAATGAAACAACATGCACCCAAAGCGTCTAGGGTCATGATATCGAAGTGATTTCCCCGAATCCATTTTAATATCAATGTGATCATGTTTTCTAAATTCATGATCATATTCAACAATCCTCAGACTGCCCGACATTCCTAGGTGTATTAACAAAGTTCCATCCTTGAGCTCAATTAGGATATACTTCCCCCTTCTTTTAATATGAATAAATTTTGATCCTGCCAGTGAATAAACTTTTCTTGAAACAGGCCATCTAAGATTTTTATTCCTAACGCTAACCTCAGATATTTTTCGACCTATAATATACGGTTTAATACCACGAATAGTAGTTTCAACTTCAGGCAACTCAGGCATTAAAATTATTTCTTGATCTGGGATTGCTTCCAATCTTTATACTTCTCTCTTACTCTATCATATTCAGGATTCACACATAGATCTCCCCATCTCTTCATAGTCGCCAAAAGACCAACATCAGATTCCACAACCTGACCTTGATCACCTGTTTCTTTAACCCAATTGGTTAAAACATCACGATGTTTTTGGAGCTCTTTTTTGAAGTCCGGATCATTAGCTAAATTCTTCAGTTCATGTGGATCATTTTTTAAATCATACAACTCCTCAGGGAGCTTTTTATCCCCAAAGAATATCAATTGATTCTTGTTCATTTTTCCCTCTGCCATCATTTTACGAAACGCTTTTGAGACTGGCCAAGGATCCTTATAGCTCGGGTTCATGTATGGCCTATCTGTTAAATAGTTCCTTAAGTATTTATAGCGATCGGTAACTACTGCCCTAATTCTTTCATAGGTATAATCACATCGATCTCGCGCAGCTATTATAAATTCTCTTGGTTTGTAATCCTTGTCTAAAAAATTTAAACCTTCCATCTTTGGGGGAATTGCAATACCTGCTGCCGCAAGTGAGGCTGCTGAAATATCAATTCCACTAACGAGGTCTTTTCGAACTCCTTTTTTAACTCCTGGACCACACACGATAAGCGGCATCTGAATTCCTCCTTCATACAAAAATTGCTTGTGACGATGCAATTTATACCCATGATCTGAAAATAGAAAAATGGTTGTATTATCGAAGAGACCATCCCGCTTTAGAGCAGTTATAATTTTACCAACCTCTTTATCAGTCTCGATGAGACAATCATAATGATGAGCAATTTCTTTTCGAACTAATGCAATGCCAGGATAATATGGCGGCACTGGAACTAACGAGGGATCGATAATCTTCTTGGCTCTTTTTCCTAATTTCCCTCCCTGTAGTTGAATTTGACCAAAGAAAGGTTGATCTTTTTTTCTTCCAGTCCATTCAGAACCGTTAT
>JAOFDG010000082.1 GCA_028033615.1 Verrucomicrobiales bacterium
AGAGGGGCTGATGTTGGCTGCGATAGAAACTAGACACAAAGATTATGAATATTTTTGCACACACAATAATATCAAAAGTAGTCGTGTTAATAATTCTGCTAATTTAGGCGATCACCCAATAGCAAATATTACTATTAAAAAGATAAGAGGTTTTTGTAATTGGTTGACTGATCATGAAAGAGAAAAAGGCTTAATTAGCTATTCGCAGCGCTATGGATTGCCTAAGGATGAGGACTGGAGTATTGCAGCAGGTTTAACTAATGAAGGTGGTGCTAGTCCATCTCAAAGAGACAAGTTAATTGAAGGTGTGTTTCCTTGGGAGGGAACTTGGCCGCCATCGCCAAAGGCGTTAAATCTTGCTGATAAGTCTGCAAGTAATTGGGCCAATGAAGGTGAGTATTTATCCTCATACTCTGATGGGTTTTCTTTATCTGCACCAGTCGGCAGTTTTCTGCCTAACAGTAAGGGGTTTTACGACATTTCAGGAAATGTTTGGGAATGGGTTGATGAATTATATGGTGGAGATTCCAACTTCAAAGAATGGCTAGTTGCCCGAGGCGGCGGTTATGAGTCTCACCTCAGAAAGAAATTTCTAGCTTCTTACAGAAATGTTCAGCCGCCAGAAACAAATGGTCCCATGTATGGATTTAGAATTGCTCTATTTGAGGAAGAGTTATGAGAATTAAGGTGATAATCTTTTATGCAATGTATATGAATTTACATTAGCAATTTTTAGTAGTGTTCGTTATTATTCATAACAACAAATAAAACATTCTATTACATGGTTGATATTGACATTAATTACACTGGTGAACTTCACTGTACTGCTAATCATTTGCCGTCAGGAGTAATGGTTGAAACTGATGCTCCTGTGGATAATCAGGGTAAAGGAGAGTCTTTTTCACCTACTGACTTATGTGCTAGTTCATTAGGGGTATGTATGTTAACAATTTTGGGTATTGTTGCTCAGAATAATGGCATTGATCTTGCAGAAGCTAAGGGGAGGGTAACAAAAGAAATGAGCGAGGACTTACCAAGAAGAATTTCTAAAATATCTATCACAATTGAATTGCCGCTCTCTTCTAATCACCCTAAAAAAGAATTTATTGAGGAAGCGATGATGAATTGCCCTGTACATCATTCGCTTAACCCTGAAATAGAAAAAAACATCATTTTTGTTTGGCAGGATAATTAAAGGATTGCCCTTTTTAATTAATTATAAGATCACAAATAACCATTCGATGGTCTGAGTTTTTGGTCTTCACTGATCTTGAATCAATTATTGAAAAATGATTGCTTGGATATATGTGATCTATCCGAATAACTGGAAAATAATTTGTAAAAGTATTACCCACCCCTTTTCCTGCTTCATCAAATGCATTAGTGAACTTTTCAGGTATTACTTCATAGAGATTACTTTGATATGAAGAATTAAAATCCCCTCCAAATATTATAGGCTTATTGCTAGATTGCTTTTTTAATTCCTCCAACAAATATACTAATTGATCGCGTCTTTCTGCATTCCTTTGAGTGTGCTCTCTCCAGCATTCAATATTCCATAGGTCCCAGCGGGTAATAGCTCTTTCTAAATGGAGACTTAGGAGTTCTATTTCAGCACCATTTGTTATTGTTAAAGTGGCTCCTGTGGCATGATTAAATAGAACTGATGGATATTTCTTCTTCTTTAGTGTGCCTTTGGCAATTATGGCGCAGTCCCAACCACCTATGACTTTGTACTCGTTATTACCCGATTCGCCTAGCAACGATGTTAACTCTTTAGGAGATGGAGATTCCTGTGTAAGGATTATATCAGGATTAAAATCCAGGGATTCTCTAACAATATTTAGATTACGACCATTACAATTGATTGTTACGACCCTTATTGAATTAGGAATAGATATATTTTTTGATTTTCCCAATGTTGGACTAACTCCTTTACGAAGGGACCTAAATTCATCTGCTAAAATGCATGTAGTGAGTATCCAGCATCCACAAACTATTAATGGTAAAGTTTTTCTTATAAATAGCATCGATAGTAGGCAGATCATGATTCCAATGGTAGACCAAACCCAGATTGGAGGGATGTTTAGCGCTGAGAGTCTGTCGTGCCTTATTCCTAATGAGATTATGACCAATAAATTTAACCCAAAAGAAATCAATACAAGAGCACGGCCCATATAGAAAGAAAATGACTTAAGCAAATTTATAAATCTGCTATATTTGAACTTTCTCACCTTAATTTGATCGTCGCTAATATTTGCATCAAATGCAAATAAAGTTACCCAATGTTAATGGGGGGCAGGTGAAATGACTGGTATTTTATAAAATCTTAATAATTAAAGAGCTCGTTTTCACTGAAGAATCGTTTTAGCTCGTCATTTGCTGAATCCACAGAATCTGAGGCATGACATACATTCTTCATTGTGCCTACACCATAATCGCCTCTAATAGTTCCCTTGTCTGCTACAGAGGAATCTGTTGGTCCGAGTAATTCGCGGACCTTGGCAATAGCATTTTCACCTTCTAGTGCAAGGGCAATCACTGGTGACGCCTGCATGAAATTAACGATCTCAGGAAAGAATGGTCGGTCTGCTACGTGTGAGTAATGCTCTTCAAGAAGTTCAGTAGAAAGCTCAATCATTTTCATACCTCTAATGGTAAACTGCTCGTTTTCGAACCGTTTTAGTATTTCACCTACTAATTTATTTTGAACGCAATCTGTTTTAAAAAGGATGAGTGTTGTTTCTTTGGACATTTTAAAAGGTATGAGATTTTAATAATAAATGCCTCATGCCATACAAAAGTCAAAAGGCATTACATCATTTAATGCCATACTAAATTTTTAGAGATAGGTTTTGAGGCGGTTCCTCCAGCCCTTAAGCCACATTGATTCATTTTTTGGTGCATTTTTTACCCTACGGGTTAAAACCTTTTCAGCGGCGATTGAAAATTCTTTTGAGGCGAGTTTGAGTTTTTTTGGGTAATTCATTTCTTCAAGGACCTGTAGCATTCCCCATCCCTTTCCATTATACCTTTCGCTTTTTTTTGTGCCTTCACCTTTGAAATTAATATAGTCCATTAGCGCATATTTTCCTTTTGTTGTTTTTGCTAAGGTATAGAAATTTGAAACTACACGTTCTCTATTTTGGCCTGATATGGCTGCAACCATTTTTGGGAGAGCGTTTTCTAGTCTTAAAAGAATGAACTCAGTCTGTAGGGGAATAGTTTGATACAATAGTGACCTTAGTT
>JAOFDG010000083.1 GCA_028033615.1 Verrucomicrobiales bacterium
TGGAGCTCTGGGTGGAAAATTTAGCCACGAAGGAAAGGCAACGAATAAAGAAATTAAAGCTACCTACAAAGCCGAACATGGAGATCACGGAATATTCACATTAACCCGACCCTAATCGAAGCAATAATCAAGGCTTAGCTCAAGACATCGAACCAAAGTGAGAAAGTTTAGATATTTCTTCTAATGTTGTATTTCCTAAAATAACTTGATTCAACCCTTCTTGGTAAAGTGATAACACTCCCTGCTTTGCGGCTTCTTTTCTCATCTCAACCATAGAAGCTCCAGATGACACCATTCCAGCGATTGTCTGACCCACTGGACACATTTCCATGATGGCAACTCTGCCTAAAAATCCCGTACCATTACATTCTTCACATCCTTCAGCAATAAAAATTGGATCATTTGTTGGCTCCTTAATGACCCCATTCTTATAAAATATTTCCTGAACTCGATCATTAACAGATATCGCTCTCTTACAATAACCACATAATTTTTTAACTAGTCTTTGCGCCTGGCTCATAGCAAGAGCATCCCCAAGTAAATACGGCTCAACACCCATCGAAATAAGTCTAGAAATAGCCCTTAAAGAATCATTAGCATGAAGAGTCGTTAATACAAGGTGGCCTGTCAGAGCAGAATTAATTGCTGCTGTTGCCGTCTCTTCATCCCTTGACTCTCCAACCAAAATCACATCTGGATCAGCCCGTAATAATCCACGTAGACCTGTAGCAAAATTGATTCCATGAAATTCATCAGTTTGCGTTTGATTAATACCCTCAATTTCATACTCAATCGGATCTTCTATTGTATGAATATTAATATCATCTGAATTTATAGAGTTAATAAATGCATATAAACTTGTAGTTTTCCCTGATCCAGTTGGACCTGTTACTAGCACTAATCCCTGATCCCTATTCATCGAAGAACTCACAACATTAGATTGTCTATCCGATAAATTGAGTTCACTGAGTTCCTTAATACCGTCTTGTTTGTCTAGGAACCTCATCGTTAACTTTTGATTCTCTTTTCGACATGGCATTGCTGAAACTCGAACGTCAATTCGCTTTCGCCCAATCTTCATTCCAAATCTTGCATCTTGAAGATTTTGGTGTTGATGACTCATGTTTGAATAGTTCTTAAAAAGGGCGATAAATCTTGGTAATTGTTCCTCCGAACAAGAGTGAATCGTTTTAAGACTACCATCTACTCTCGCTCTAAACCTAGCAGTGTTAAAATATTTCTCTATATGAAGGTCTGAGCCCCTCTCTGAAATCGATCTAAAGAGAATCCACTTAACCACATCTTCTGGAGATACATTTGGATTTAAAGGGTTAATATTTGCGATTTCTACTGGATCTATCTCCAATAAGTTCTGATCCTCAGAGTAATACAACTCTCCTTCTTCCAACGAACCTGAAGACTTTAAAGTCATTCCTCTACCTTTTGCTATTACAGATCGAATCGAATCTGTGTCTGCAAGTATAGGGATAATCTCTATAGGGTCATGCCCCTCCGACAACCATTCATCTTCAAATTTATAAATGTTAGGACTTTCACTTAAAAGGTAGAGAAAACTATCAGAACTATGTAGTGGATACACAACATGCTTTTCAAGGAGTTGTTCTGGAAATGAACTTTGAACTGGAGCCTCCTCAGGATTAAAACATTGTATGTTCTTGAAAAGCTTAAAAAAAGCAACTCCATAGTGTCGAGGTAAGCCTTTATAATCCTTCGGGCTTAAAATTTTATTACCTTCGTTTTCCCTAATCAGACTTTTCCATTTTTCCTTATCATCAAAAGATAGAGGGTAATTATCAATAAACCATTCAATGATTGAAATCGGATTCTGCCCATCAGCTGGAAGATTAAAACCATCCAAAGGACTGATAGCTGATAAAGGATTATGATCAAGACTTGACTGCAAATCATCTAAAAGGGAATAATACTTATCCCTATTGATAACAGTTTTAACACAAAGAATATCTGGAATTCCCCAAGTATCCTCATTCAGAGGATCATGATGAGCAATTATTATTAGTGGCCCCAGACTACCAACAGGAATCCATGGAAAATCTCCAGATGGAACCCTTCCAAGTTTTCGAAGTATCTTCTCATTGTCAGCGGCACAGGAGTCTCTCTTAAGTTCCAGAGGAATGAGTCCATTCTTATATGCAATTTCATCAATTGGCCCCTCTTGATTTTTTGTATTCGCCTCATTAAATTCATCATCTCCAATTGAGGATACTTTATACTCTATTACATCTGACTTGATAGAATCTACAGTTTCAGTTTTTTGGAATCGTTCGCAATCTTCAAGATCGTACATAATTTATTATCTTCCTACCGGCTTATATCCTTTTTCAAACTGATAGTTTAAACCATAATCAGAACCATCTAGAGATAAGTGTATTCCTATTCCCCGAAAAGAAGGATATATCAATTCAAAATAATACCCGTTCCACTTTATCCTATATTCAGAAACATCAGAGCTCACTACAGGGTGCCAATCTTGTCTCATGTAGGGACTTCCTGAAGCAGGATCTTCATCATCTCGCCACTGTAAAGTTCTTACAATTTGAATTTCATCTCCTGCAAAAAGATCATTTTTTGGATACTTAATTCTATAGTTAGACTGATTATGCTTCTTCAAAGATCCATTAAGGTTCTCAACAAAATCACGTGCAAGGACATCCTTTGAACTAGGAAGCAAGCCACCCAACTGAGGGATAGCTATGCTGGTGATTATTCCTATCATAGAAATAACGATCAATAACTCTAAAATGCTAAACCCTTCCAACCTTGAATAGTTCTTCATATGTTTTCAGAATTTAACCGGCTAATAGATAATCTCTCCCCGAGGACCACTAAGGGATACCTTGCCCAATGGCTCTATTTTATTAGGAATGTTTATTTTATAACCAAGAGGCATGTATTGATCTAGGTTAGCCGGAGCAAAAGCTAAATATGATGCCAATAATGCATATCTATCCTGGCTTGTAGTACTCTTTTCCCAGTACTCAGCAACATTCTCACGGCCATTCGACTGCAGCAATGTAACCAAAGCGATATTTAACGCTTCAGCTCTTGAAATTGCTAAATTAGTTTCAGAATCCTGCTTTACTGCGACTATGTTTGGCATAGCCAAAAACGTAATAATTCCAATTATCGCTACTGCTGCAAGAACTTCTACAAGTGAAAAAGCTCTGA
>JAOFDG010000084.1 GCA_028033615.1 Verrucomicrobiales bacterium
TTAATTCGGAGAGTTTGTTTGGTGTAGAGCCTTCTTTTACTAGATCTCCATTTTTATAAACAGATATTTTGGATTGACCTTCTTGTTCTGGGCCTCCGTCAACTGTGACCACCCAATGAATTTGTTCATCTAATGTGTTGGTTGGTCTGCCCCCAAAATCTTGTAGTGTTATGTTAGATTGAGCATTCCACCTTAATTCATTAAGGTTAATATCCGTCCCCCTTGAGAAGGACATATGCATAACATTATTTGTAGCTGATCCAACGCTGAAGACTCTTGACCAATTTTGGACTGAGTATTGGGTTGTCCACGTTTCAATAGTGGTGCTTTCAAGTGGGCTGAGGAGATTTGCAGGTAATCTTACAAAATCTGTATCAGCACGAACTCCACCCGGTAGAGTAATTTTACCGTCATTCACATTACCTTGATTTTGACCGCCGTCTTCCAATACCCCATTTGATCAATTAGAATGGTACCGTCGCCTCCATTTTCGTCGAACGACCATCTATGAATTAGTTCGGGAAGTTTTGCTGCTGGCAGACTGTTTGAATCCAAAGGATTAGATCCATTTTCAACTTCTATCCCATCTGCAATTCCATCTCCATCTGTATCACTAATTAAAGGATTTGTTCCAAGACTGATTTCCTGACCGTCATTTAGTGAATCGCCGTCTGTATCAGCAAGGATAGGAGAGGTTTGATTAATAACTTCGTCTCCGTCAAGGATTTCATCATTATCGGTATCCTGTTCTTCAGGGTCACTACCTAATAGAATTTCATCTACATTAGATAAGCCGTCATTATCCTGATCTAGTTCAGCATCGGACGGGTCTTCAGGATCTAAGAAATCATATTTATCCTCGATAGAATCGCTGATGCCGTCTTCATCTGTGTCGATAGATGCACTTGGGCCTTCAAGAGTGTTCTTTTGAATTTGTTCAGTTGTTAAGATTCCATCATAAATTCTAAACTCATCCCAAGAGGCATTTGCAGTATTATCGCCCCATTGTGATCTTCCTAAGAAAATATCATTATCATCGAGGCCTGAAAGGTCATTGTTTGTATTTCCAACCCTAGATTCTATACCGTTCCTGAAAACGGTAACTTGTGTTTCGCCATTTGGTCCTCCGACATCATTAATAGTGAGGACCCAATGAACTTGCTCATCAATAGGATTAGGAGGTGCTCCACCAAAGTCCTGTAGAGTCATATTGGCTTGAGCATTCCAGCGGAGCTCATTTTGGTTAATATTCGTGCCTCTGCTAAAGGACATGTGCATGACATTATTGGTTGATGAACCAATGCTAAATACCCTGGACCAATTTTGAGCTGAGTGCTGAGTTGACCAAGTTTCTAAAGTCGCGTTTGTTAGTGGGCTCAGTAAATTAGCAGGAAGTCTTATGTAATCACTATCATTTTTTCCTCCTCCAGATAGAGTAACGGATCCGTCTTTAACTTCACCGTCATTATTTCCTAGATCAACAATTTCGCCATCAGCGCCACCTATTGAGTCATTTAAAGTAGTGCCAGCTCCTCCAATTTCTTCAAATCTCCATTGGTGAATTAAATTTGCCTTTCCAATCATGAACACAGTGAGCTCTTTTTGTTGAGTTATGCCTTCACTGTCAGTGGCAGATATAGTGTAGATAGTGGTTTCTTCAGGGGTGACTTCTATTTCTGATATGTCAGTTACATCACCGATGTCTTCATCTATTTCTACACTTTCTGCTCCAACTATATCCCAAGTTAATGATATAGTATCTCCCTCGTTTATTGGGTTCGAAGATGCAATAAAAGAATTAATTCTTGGTCCGCCCTTGCCAAAGATTGCGCGGTCTCCATCGAAGCTTTGTTGAATATCTTCAAGTGACAAGGTCGTATCATGAACTTTAATTTTGGCTATGCTTAATTCAGCAGATAAATTATCGACCCTTGTTCCGTTGTTTTCGTTTTGGTTTCCTATAACTATTGGTAGTGGGTTTCCACTTGTATCGGTTTCGTGGGTGTTGAAAATAGGTCCATCATTTTCGGAGTTTGATAATTCGCCATCAACATAAATTGATCGTTCATTTGATATTCCATCATATGTTAGAACCAAGTGATGCCATTCGTTAGTGGTAGGATTACCGCCTCCAGGCTGAAAAGGCATATCAGCAGCGCCTCCCCATCCTCCAAGGGCCCCCCATGTATTATGACTGCCGTACAGCATTGACCAATTTGTGGCATCTGGACCACCTCTTCGGCCCCAAGCGATAATAGTCTCTTCGGCAGGAACAAATTCATTCCATACCCACGCTTCAATGCTTCTACTAGCACTACCTGTTAAAGGGGTTGAGTCTGGTCCAATATACCAATCATTGTTGCCATCAAGCGTAACAGCATTAACACCATCAATGGTTTCAATATTAGGTGTATCAAATTCAGCTTCAAAATCTCCTGCTAGTGAACCTTGGTTAATGATAGTCTGAAGTGGTCCAGGATCTAAACCCGTCAAATCTATATCAATTAGAGCGCTCCCATCAGAAACTATTATTAAAATAGAATCTGTTTGAGATAAACCTGCAGCATCTGTGGCAGTAATAGTAAAGGTTGTCGTTTCTTCAATTGACACATCAACCTCTTCTTCATTCGAAACATCACCAACTCCATTGTCAATAGAGATTGTCTCTGCTCCATCAATCTCCCAGCTCAAGGTAATTATATCGTCAGGGCTAATTTTAGTTTCAGAGGATTCAAATGATATGATTTCAGGCCCCCCTTTACCGAATTGGTTTTTGTCTTCATCAAAGCTCTGTAGTACGTTGCTTTCAGTAAGTACAAGATCGTGAACTTTGATTTTAGCGATACTTAAATCAGCTGAGAGATTATCATTTCTGGTGCCATTTGATTCGTTTTGATTTCCTATAATCATTGGTAGAATAAGTCCACTGTCATCAGTTTCATGAGTGTTAAATATAGGACCATCATCTTCGCTGTTAGTGAGTTGGCCATCGACAAAAATGGATCTTTGGTTGGACTGTCCATCATAGGTTAGTACGAGATGATGCCATTCATTTGGTGCTGGTGCTCCTCCTCCTGGATAAAATGGCATATCAGGTGCTCCACCCCATGCCCCAAGAGCCCCATAACTTGAGTTAACTCCATACAGCATAGAAAAATTTGTGGCATCAGGTCCACCTCGTCGTCCCCATGCAAAAATTGTTTCCT
>JAOFDG010000085.1 GCA_028033615.1 Verrucomicrobiales bacterium
AAACATGCCAACTCCTGCTCTTGCCGTTTTCTATGAACATCCCACCTGGCAGCAACCACTTTTCGACGCCCTTGATAAACGCGGCATCGATTACCTTGCCTATGATGTTAAGTCTGCAGCTTTCAATCTGACAGAGGACATTCAGGCTTCGACAATTTTCAACCAAGTGAGCCCCAGCGCCTATGTTCGCGGCAATGGACATGCTGTTCCGTTTACGCTGGCTCTGCTCGATCACCTCGAATCCACCGGTGCGAGAGTGATCAACGGGGCCTGTACCTTTCGACTTGAACTCGACAAAATAGCCCAAATACGCCTGATGCGCGACCTCGGCATGGATTATCCGTGGACGGTTGCCTTCAACAACGTGGACGCGTTGCGAGATCACGAATCGAACCTCAACTTCCCTGCGATTCTAAAACCTAATCAGGGAGGCAGCGGGGCCAGAATGGCTGAGGTGAGCAGCTTGAATGAACTAACTAGCCTTCTTGAGGCAGAACCCTCATTGTGGCAGCCAGATCCGGTTTTACTGCTTCAGGAGAAGCTCGACCATGACCCTGGTAAAAAAGGTATAGTTCGTCTGGAGTTTCTCGATGGTGAACTCCTCTATGCCATGCGAGTGGTAGGCGTATCGGGTTTTAACCTTTGTCCGTCAATAGACTGTAACCCGGAGGGTGACGAAGAGGGGATCTGCGCGGTGACTAGCACCACGACTGCAAGCGATCCTCAATTTCTACCCTATCCTGAAGTCCCAACTGAAGTGGTGGAAGAGGCTAGCTGCCTCTTCAAGGCAACAGGATTTGATGTCGGCGCTCTGGAATACTTAATCACAGGCAACGGACGACGGGTATTCTACGATATCAATGCTAACTCCAACTTACGACGTTCCGTCGGATTAGCCATGGGCTTCGATCCTTTTGATCGGGTCGCCGAATATTTAGAACGTCAAATGTCCTCATAAAAAAAACCAAAATAGGGATAATCTCTACGGTATACTATCCGGGCATGTTATAGCCAAGCCCTTTTCGAAATTCTAATATCGGCTTAACATTATTCTCCACACACACCCCAAGAAGGAGGGGCAGTGATATAGTGATCAGGAATAAGCGTACTGAGTTCATAATTCTAGAGCCGTTGTCCATGTGCCGTGGACCATTAGCGGGGATCGGTGATTGTTTGGCATTATATTTGCTAATGTTGTAATTCATATTTATTAAAAATGAAATTTTTAGAGAATGGTGCAAAAAAAAATTGGACACATAAGTATCCTAAAAGGTTTATCATATTATTTCTGTGTTACATAGCTGGCATAGGAACGGGAAGCTTACAAAGAACAACCCATGAACCTCGAAATCTGACATATGATCCAAGGTCAGTTATTCGAAGGCTGTGAGTTGTAAATCCTTAAGCCATAATCCACAGTTTTCGTTATAACCTTCGGTAGTTTTTTTAATTGGTCGATTCATGGTGCGGTGATCATGGCTTCTCACTAATCAGCTTTACAGGCTTACCGCTCCAAGTATCACTCCAGCCCTTCGCTTCGGGCTTGCGGTAGATAATTACTTTAGTAGAAAAAACCCGTCCCACTTCTTCAGGAGCATCTCCAAGAAACGTTACAGTAGTTAGTCGGGTGCAAGATTCAAAGGCATCTTTTCCCACACTCTTAATACTTTTGGGAATCGTTATCTCTTTAATATAGGTATTAACAAAGGCTTTCTCACCAATGGAGGTAACACCTTCTTGAAGTGTAATATCTGCCAAAGTCCTACAACCGAAGAATGCCTCTTCACCAATATTTACAACATTACCAGGAATTGTGATACTTTTTAGGGGCATGGAAAAACGAAAAGCTCCTTTTCCAATGCTTTTAACATTTTTGCCAATTTTAACTTTTTCTAAAGTGTGGTAACAATCAGCGAACGCTTCTTCTCCAATATTAGTGACAGTATCGGGAATCATAAAAACTCTCTGGGAAGTGCGGGCATACGCTCTAGTGCCAATACTGGTAACTGGTTTTTCATCAATCGTCTCAGGAAGCCTATTTCCAGGAGTGCCCAATAACCCTCCTGATTTATTATGTATTATTTTTACTGTTCCATCTTTAACCACATACCATAAATCAGAGTCAATTAACACTTGCTCTGACGGTTCTTCGTTAAGTAGGCGCATGAGCTTGGTAGCTTCTGATTCTTTTATTGTTTCTGATTGATGAGAGCTCGGTGTAATAAAATCCTGATCTGCTTCTGAGAGTTTGTTGAGCGGTACGTCAAAGGCTTTGCCTGACTTAAGCTTGAGCTTAACAATTCCTTTTTCGTAAGAAATAAGCTCAGCCTCTACCTTTTTTCCGTTAATAACAGTCCAAGTCCTCAGCTCCGCGCTACAGATAGCGCTTAGGAATAGTGACAATAAAGGAATGATAGTTTTCATAAAAAAATCCTAACAGCTCACGCAAATCTAACCAATTACAAAATCACCCTAAGATTATAATGCGAACATGGGCATAGGGCTTTTGATTCCCGAACAGCTAACAGTAAATCATGGGATATGTTATTGATGTTTCTTTAGGATATCATTAAATAGCTTTATACCATATACACCTACTGATAGTCCTCCTAAGATTGAAAGGGGGGTTTCAATCTCCAGTACAGAATTTAGCATTAAGAATCCTAGCCAACCGCTTGCAATACCAAAGAATAGATATCCAATGATAATGTATAAAAGTCTCATATATATGTATTCGTATATCAATCAGGCTGTTTTAATTAGTTGAATGGGAGGTTTGCCCTCTATCTATATGTATCTTGAAATTTGGTAAGTTTACTAGAGAATTGGATTATGAAAACCTTGTGCATGTTAGGTTATGAGTGAAGAGACAAACGAAAAGAAAAATAAGATAACGAAAACGGCAAAGTTCTTTGGGTTTTTAGCGATACTATTGGTTCTTGGAGTTGTTGGTTTTATTTTATTTGTGGTTGAGGAATGGTTTAGTCTATCACATAGGCGAGTTTATAGGAATTTATATTGGGATTGGATCGCAGGAACAATTATCGTCGCCGCCTTAATACCTGCTGTAGCTTGTGGTGTAAAAACAGCCAAGCGGTGGGGAGGGTTTAAAAGAGTAAAAAAAATACTATTGGGAGTTTTAATTATTATAACAATAATACCACTTGTTCCCGGCGCATCGTATATTCTTAAAGAA
>JAOFDG010000086.1 GCA_028033615.1 Verrucomicrobiales bacterium
AAACTTTAAACAGATTATATTTAGTCAAATATGCTACCCTTTGTTTTAACCTTCATTTTTTAGTCAATGGTTTATTATATTATGCTATTACTACTTTCATAGGTATGAATTTATTGGTATTCATATTTCAATTCTTAACTAACAGAAAATCTCATTTATCGTAATTATGATTCCTTTTAGCCTACCTTTCATAGATAAGGATGTGGTTAATGAAGTCAACGACTGCCTTCTCAATACTGGTTGGTTAACATCTGGTCCAAAGGTTATTGAATTCGAGTGTGAAATTAAAAAATATACACAAGCTAAGAGTGTTGTTTGTGTTAACTCTTGGACTTCCGGGGCAATGTTGATGCTTCGCTGGTTTGGGGTTGGTCCAGGAGACGAGGTCATTATCCCCTCCTATACCTACGCGGCAACGGCAATGTGCATTCTTAATATTGGGGCTCAACCAATAATGGTGGATGTCAGAGATGATTTCACAATAGATCCAGAAAAATTAGATGGAGCTATTACGGATAAAACCAAAGTAATTATACCCGTAGATATTGGTGGCTTGCCTTGTGATTATAAATCTATCAATGAAATTGTAAAATTAGAACCTGTTCGAAAATTATTCCGACCTAATAGTTTGAAACAAGAAAAGTTAAAAAGAATTTTGGTTCTTTCTGATGCTGCTCATTCTATTGGCGGTACCTACCGTGGAGAAATGGTTGGAAAATTGACTGATAGCACAGTTTTTTCATTTCACTCGGTTAAGAATATTACAACTGGTGAAGGGGGGGCAGTTTGTCTTAATTTACCTCAATCATTCGATTGCCAGGAAGAATACAAACACCTCAAATCTTTATCATTAAACGGTCAAAATAAATCTGCATTTGAGAAAAGCAAACCTGGATCCTGGAGATATGATATTATTGATCAAGGCCTTAAAGTCAATATGCCTGATATATGCGCTGCAATTGGCTTATCTCAAATTAGAGTATACAAGAGTTCATTGCTACCTGAACGGAAAAATATATTTAAATATTATAATAATTTCTTCAATGATTTTAATTGGGCTATTACGCCAACATCAAAAAATCAAACTTGTGAATCATCATATCACTTATATATGTTGCGTTTAGATGGAGTAACCGAGATTCAGCGAGATCAGATTATTGATAAAATAAGCAGCATGGGTGTAGGCGTTAATGTTCACTATTTACCTCTCCCAATGTTAACATTATTTAAAAAATTAGGATTTGATTTGCGGGAACATCCAATTTCAAGTGAACTCTTCAAAAACGAGATAACACTCCCAGTATATAATGGATTAAGTGAAAAAAATTTACATAAGGTTTGTCAGAGTGTTGTTGACGCTTATGACGTAATTATTAGCAATAAGATTTAATGAAGAATTTTAAACTTTCTGAATTCATTGACCAAAATGTTACATTTCGTTCAGAAAGTATGTTTAAGGAGGATTTACATAATAATAATTCACAATTGAACGATCAGATTAATAACCAGTCTGTTTTAGTTATTGGCGGAGCAGGTACGATAGGAAGCTCATTTATCAAAGAGCTTATTAAATATGAGCCAAGAAAGCTTATTGTAGTTGATACAAATGAGAATTCACTAACAGAACTTACAAGAGATTTAAGAAGTTCTCATAGTCTGAAAGTTCCCAACGAATACAAAACATACCCAATGGATTTTGGGGACGCTGTTTTCCACAGGATGTTTAAAGAAACTGGTCCTTTTGATATAGTTGCTAATTTTGCTGCACATAAACATGTTAGAAGTGAAAAAGATCAATATTCAGTTATTTCGTTGATTCAGAATAATTTATTCAAAGCAGATAAGCTTTTATCATTATTAGACGAGTTTAAACCAAAACATTTCTTTTGTGTCTCAACAGACAAGGCGGCAAATCCTGTAAATGTTATGGGAGCGAGTAAAAAAATGATGGAGGAAATGATAATGGCCTACTCCAAAAAATTTAAAATATCCACTGCGAGATTTGCTAACGTTGCATTCTCAAATGGAAGCCTTTTAGATGGTTTTATTAATCGTATATCAAAGTCTCAGCCCTTGTCAGCACCTAAAGATGTAAAAAGATATTTTGTATCACCAGAAGAGTCCGGACAAATATGCCTAATTGCATGTATTTTAGGAAGTACAGGTGATGTTTTTTATCCTAAATTAAGGCCTTCACAAATGCTAACTTTTTCACAAATTGCTGACCGATTTCTCAAATCAATTGGTTACAAACCTTTTCTCTGTATGAACGAGGAAGAGGCTAAAATTAGGGCTACGGAATTGGGAGAAAATGGTTTAGACTATCCGGTCTATTACTTTCAATCCGATACGACTGGAGAAAAAGGGTTTGAAGAATTTTATACAGGTTCTGAGAAATTAGATTTAAAAAGTTTTTCTAAATTGGGCGTCATAAAAAACGCATCAACAAAATTAGTTATAGAAGTACAAAATGCTTTAAATGGTCTTGATGAGTTAATTTCACGGAATGAAGTATCCAAATCGGAAATAGTATCTTATTTTAATAGTTATCTATCTGATTTTGATCACAATGAAACTGGTAAAAATCTTGATCAAAGAATGTGAGTCTTAATCAACATTTGTTAAGGAAGTTATATATGCCTATCCTCAAGCGTTTATATAGATCTCCTGTAATCATTTAAAATATATATTTTTTTGTTTGTTTATTGCAACGACATTATAATGTCTGTTGGGGTTAAGATTAGTGATAGGGATAATCTCAACTGAATGTTCACAGACTTTTGAGTTAATCGAATAAAGATCATAATCAAATCTATTAAAAAAAGTAATAAAATCTTTTAATTTTCCGTTAACGCTTGTGTTAATTTCAAATATTATGGTGGGCTTGTCATTATCTAAGACCTTGACACATCCCATGAGTACATCCATTTCTGCGCCTTCAGCGTCAATTTTTATTAAATCCACTGACTTTTTAGAGTCTAAAATATCTTCTAATTTCTTTACTTTGACAGTCCAACTAAGCGGTCTATTTAAAGTCAATTTATGCAGGATAGAATTAAGTAGTGAGCTAAATGATCTACTAAGTGAATGATCCTGAGTGATATTAGCTAAGCCACTTTCAAAGTAATCTTGTTTAAG
>JAOFDG010000087.1 GCA_028033615.1 Verrucomicrobiales bacterium
AATTTGAAGCGCAGGCCTACTACCTAAAATTATTATCTGCAGTCAAACCGAATTCACCGCAAGCAAGCGGACTCGCAAAGTATCTCATCAATAATAGAAAGAACGCCACTTATTGGAACAGTACCAGAGACACAGCAATTTGCATTGAAGCTTTGGCTGACTATATCAAGGCGACCGGAGAAAATGAGCCTGACCTTGAGATCGAGGTTGTGTTGAATGGTAAGGTACTCAAGGAAGTTAAAATTAATAAGAAGAACCTGTTTAATTTTGATAACAAGCTTGTACTCCTGGGAGATGCAGTCGATACGGGAGACCACAAGATCGAATTTAGGAAAAAAGGTAAAGGTCCATTATACTTTAATGCATACCTAACTAATTTCACTCTTGAGGACTTTATTACTAAGGCAGGACTAGAAGTTAAAGTGAACCGTTCTTACTTCAAACTGGTTCCGGAGGATAAGACGGTTAAAAATGTAGGATCAAGAGGCCAATCGATTGATCAAAAAGTTGAAAAATTTAAGAAGATTAAAATGGCTAGTGGTGATGCTATTAAGAGCGGAGACATTGTTGAGATCGAGCTGATCATTGAAAGTAAGAATGACTACGAGTATTTGATGTTTGAGGATATGAAGGCTGCCGGTTTTGAGCCGGTTGACTTGAGGAGTGGTTATACTCGTAACGGGATGGGCGCTTACATGGAGCTTAGAGACCAGAAAGTCACTTTCTTTGTGAGATCACTTCCAAGGGGTAAGCACAGTATCAGCTATCGAATGAGAGCAGAAACTCCCGGTAAGTTCAGCGCCTTGCCAAGCCGTGCCGAAGCCATGTACGCCCCTGAGTTGAGAGCCAATTCAGATGAGATAAAGATTAGTATAACTGAGTAGTTAATAATGATTTTAGCTTACGTAGATGTAAGGCCTATTCTTTTTATCCTAGGGGTATTGGTTTTACTTCTAGGGGTTTATATCTTTTGTCGGATAAAGAAAAAAAAGGGGAAATTTCGGAAAATATTTGGTCTCAGTTTCTGTGTCTATGTTGGGCTCTTTGCTTTCTTTGTTACAGAAGCTGGACCGTTTATTGGTCAGAGAGATACCAGAGAATTTATAATGACTTGGAAATTAGCTGAAGAGGAAAATGCTAACTATGATCAGCCTCATGTGGTCCTCCAATATAAAGATTTTCCAGGCCATAGAATAGGTCATTACTCTCAGGAATTATTTGATCATCTCAAGTCACAAGGCACTGATGAGATCAAGGTTATTTTTAGTACTGTTTCGGATTACGGAAATGTCAGAGGTTACAGTGCTGAAAGCATTGCAGGCCTCAGAGAATGGTCAAGGGAATGGAGTTATGGAGGAACGGCCGGTTCTCCAACGTCGAGTCCCTGGGACTAGGAATTTAATACTCAGTTTGAACTTAAATTACTTTCCTTGAAGAGGAATAATTGGAGTATTCCAACCCTCCATATCCTCAGGCTTTGTGCCTGATTTTCTGCGGCCCTTACCTCTTCCCCATGTCGCATTAAAGGGTCCTACAAAGCTAACATCTGAATCTGCTTTAATATCTTTTTCGAGTCCTGCTGCCCAAAGGCATCCATTAATTAAGAGCCTTCTGTAGCCTTCATTTTCGATGTCATCTGAAGCGCCATATGTGCTGGTAAATACCCGACCTTTATTGCCGTCTTTGCCTTCATAGCTTCTGGTCCATGCTCCTGGTACAGGTTTTCTACTTTCATCATCCGGAGAATCTTGTTTCATCCCTTTTAGTGGCTGGGCCATGGCAAGGACTTCAAAAGGTGGCAATGGGTCTGCGAAGTATCCGCCGCACTGTGCCCACATGTCTTTGACGCCCCGAAGTATTGGGTGATCTTTCTTTTCAGGTACGATATCAAGTCTCGTGCTTTGTCGATGATTGCCACCGTAATGACCGGCCCACTTTTCACCTAAGACTTGACGGCCCCAACCATCCTTATAGTCTTCGCCACTATAACCATTAGAGTATTTTGCCCACTTACTATTTCCTGGGATTTTGAAACCATGGGTGGCTGTCCTTAGTCCAACAATTGGACCTCCACGTTCGAGATAGTCGACAAAGTGTTGCATCTGATTGTCTGGCCAGTTTTGGAATCTCGTGAAAACAACCATAAGATCTGCATCTTTTAAGGCTTCCATTCCTGGGACGTTTGAGTTTCCTGGACTAATTTCACCCTTTTCATTGACCCCGAAAAGTGTTGTACACTTAAAACCAAAATGCTTAGCCAGTATGCGTGCCATGGCTGGAAGAGTTTCTTCAGAACGGTATTCATGATCACTAGCGATGAATACAATATGCTTACCCTTACCGGGTCCACTATTACCTTCAAAAATGAGCTGTCCGAAAAGACTAGAATTTAATAAAGCGAATCCTGTGATTATTTTGATTAGAGTTTTCATTTAATAAAGTTTTTTTCTAGCTGAGTATCTGCTTTACGACATTGCCGTGGACATCAGTCAACCTGAAGTCTCGTCCTTGATGGCGGTAGGTTAATTTTTCATGATCGACTCCAAGGCAATGTAGTACCGTTGCATTCAGGTCATGAATGTGAACGCCATCCTTGACGACGTTGTAACTAAAATCATCAGTTTCTCCGTGAACGACCCCAGGCTTAATTCCTCCGCCCGCCATCCATTTAGTAAAGCATCTTGGGTGATGGTCTCTACCATAGTTTTCTCGAGTCAGTTTTCCTTGGCAGTAGGCGGTTCTTCCAAATTCCCCGCCCCATATAACAAGAGTATCATCAAGCATTCCGCGTTGCTTAAGATCTTTTACGAGTGCGGCTGACGGTTGATCGATAATTTTACACTGTCTACTGATGTCCTTTGGTAGATTTCCGTGTTGGTCCCATTGTCTTATGAAAATTTGAGTGAATTTTACTCCTCTTTCGGCCATTCTCCTAGCGAGGAGGCAGTTCGCTGCAAATGTTCCAGGCTTCTTCGCCTCTTCACCATACATATCAATGATCGATTGGGGTTCTTTTGATATGTCTGTTAGCTCTGGCACGGAACTTTGCATTCGGTAAGCCATTTCATATTGAGCAATTCGCTCTCTAATTTCCGGATCTC
>JAOFDG010000088.1 GCA_028033615.1 Verrucomicrobiales bacterium
AGGTATTCCTAGTCGCTATGACTGTCCTCCTTTTAAAGGAAATGCCAGGAGGAAGTCGTATCACCCTGGAGGCGGGGTTTTATGCTTTTGGAGTGTCTGTAATATTAAGCTTGCTAACTGCTCAATGGGTTGAGAAAAAAAATAAAAATCCTGAAACAGTATCAAGAGCTTAATTTTCTAATAACTTCTTTAATGTTAGGAACACACCCTCCCCAAGTTCCCCCACCAGTATTTTGTAAAGCTGCCCAAAGTTTAACAGATTCCGGCAAATTCGGATCCTCTTTTAGGTTTGGATTCATAGAACGCTCATTAAATGACTTGGTGTCTCCTAAGTAATCAACAGACCCAGTGCAATGATCTTTCTTGATTTCAATTCTAATTGAATCACCATCTCTTAATTTACCTATAGGCCCACCGGCTAATGACTCTGGGCCAACATGTCCAATGCAGGGGCCAGATGAAAATCCCGAAAATCTTCCATCCGTGATAAGCGCATTTTGGCTTAGAGCTTCAGTATACTTAAGGGCACTAGTAATTTGAGCCGTTTCAGGCATACCAGCACCAATCGGCCCTCTCCCAATTAAAACAATCACTTCGCCAGGACGAACTCGGTCACTTCCCACAGATTTGACCGCTGAAATTGCTGAATGCTCGTCAGTAAAAACGCGAGCCTTTCCCTCATGTAAATAAGATCCAGAATCAGAGTAGAGTTCAGGAGAAATTGAAGTACTCTTAACGACTGCCCCTTCTGGAGCCAGGTTACCTGACAAAAAAGCTAGCGTTCTTGCCAACCCTTTTTTCATAGCTCTGTCTGGTGACATTATGACATCATCCGGATCTACTCCATCGCTATTATAAAGAATATCCCTAAACTTAATTCTTCGATCAGAGTTTTGCCAACTATCAAGATTATGGCCTAATGTCTTACCTGTCACGGTTAGGCAATCTAGATGTAATAAATCCATTTCTCTAAGATGAAGCATCACCTCCTGAACACCTCCAGCAAGGAAGACCTGAACGGTCATATAATTATTGGGTCCATTAGGAAGAACATCGACAATCCTAGGAACTTTACGATTAGCTGAAATCCAATCTTCAAGGAGAGGAGCCTCCAAACCAGCTGATCTTGCTATTGCTGGTAAGTGAAGAAGCAGGTTAGTGGATCCTCCCATAGCAGCATGTACTAGCATAGCATTACTAAATGCTTCTTGAGTAAGAATGTGGCTCATGTGAAGTCCATTACGAACCATATTGATTAGAGCCCTTGAAGAAGCTCTACCGCTCTCTAGCCAAACTCTCTCCCCTGAAGGAGCTAAAGCTGAATGAGGCAAAGCAATTCCAAGCGCTTCGGCAATCGCCTGAGATGTCGCAGCGGTTCCAAAGAACTGACAACCGCCTCCTGAACTTGCACAAGCCACGCAACCGGCTTCAGCAGCTTCCTTTAAAGAAATCTCTCCATGCGAAAAACGAGACCCAATTGATTGAACAGTTCCTGCATCTTCTCCTCTCTCTGGAGGCAGCGTCACTCCGCCAGGAACCAAGATACCAGGAGACTCCCTAGCTTCGGCTAACGCCATCATCATTGCTGGCAGCCCTTTATCACACGTTGCTATACCCATTACTCCACGAGCAGTAGGCAATGATCTAATAAGTCGGCCCAAGACTTCAGAGGCACTGTTACGATAAGCAAGACTGTCCATCATTCCTGGTGTGCCCTGAGTTCTTCCATCGCATGGATCAGAACAGTGCCCAGCAAATGGAATCCAACCGCTTTCTTTAAACTGAGTAGCCGCTTCTTTTGCAACGAGATTCACCTCCCAGTGACCAGTATGATAACCAAGGGCAATTGGCTTTCCATTATCTGATCTAATTCCTCCAGAAGTCGTGAGAATCAACACTTGATCAGAGGTAATAAGGTCTGGCCTCCACCCCATACCGACATTGTGAGACCAACCAAACAAATCACCACTTGGAGATTCCTTAAGCATTTTTTCAGTGAAGGGTAAAGCTCCACTCCTATTAGGCGCCTTGGTCCTAACTTCATAAGCAGCATCACTAAGATCTAATAAATTATCCAAATTATTTGTCACTATTAAGACTTTTCATCCATTGAGCACTAAATCCAGAAAAAACCTTGAAAGGTTGCAACGTTTCCACCAACCTTGAATCCCCTCAGATATAAAAAATTACAATTCTATAAACTAAATAAATAAAATGGCACGTCCAGTTACATTATTCACAGGCCAGTGGGCTGATTTAGACACAGAAACTATTTGCTCCAAAGCAAAATCATTTGGCTACGATGGAGTCGAACTCGGTTGTTGGGGTGATCACTTCGAGATCGACAAGGCAGATTCAGATTACTGCAAAGCAAAAAGAGAAACTTTATCTAACCATGGTCTCGAATGCTATGCAATATCAACGCATTTGGTAGGGCAAGCCGTCTGCGACAATATCGATGAGAGGCATCAACAGATTCTCCCAGATTATATTTATGGTGACGGAGAACCTGAAGGAGTCCGACAGAGGGCTGCAGAAGAACTCATTAAGACAGCCCATGCAGCAAAAGAGTTTGGCGTAAAAGTCATCAACGGCTTCACAGGATCCTCTATATGGCACCTTGTATACTCATTTCCACCCGTTTTACCGGGCCAAATCGATGCTGGTTATGAAGACTTCGCGAAAAGGTGGAAACCCATATTAGATGAGTTTGTGAAGTGCGGCGTAAAATTCGGTCTTGAAGTCCACCCAACTGAAATTGCTTTTGATATTTCTTCAGCTCAACGTGCCATAGACGCTCTCGATGGGCACCCTGCTTTCGGTTTTAATTACGACCCATCCCACTTTGGATATCAAGGCGTCGACTATGTGGAGTTCATTTACAGGTTTGCAGATAGAATCAATCACGTGCACATGAAGGACGTGAGCTGGTCCGACTCACCTAAGGATGCAGGTGTCTTTGGAGGTCACGTAGATTTCCACAACCCTTCAAGGTTCTGGGACTTCAAATCAGTGGGCCGTGGAAATATAGACTTTGAAAAAATCATA
>JAOFDG010000089.1 GCA_028033615.1 Verrucomicrobiales bacterium
GAGAGCTCGTTCCCAGTCTTCTAGATTTAGGGGTGGTTCTTTTCTAAAATCTCCCCATCGAGCACTTTCTGCTTTTAATGCGATGCGAATTCCTTCCGCTCTCCTTTGCCATATTTCTGATGATTTTTCTGCTGTTAGGGAGCCCCGATTAAAGAGATGAAGTCTGACGCGGTCTGCAAAGAGTAATTTGTAGTCTGGATTATTAAGGAGAGCAGTGTGTATTGAAGTAGGCGCTTTAGAAGTATTTTTATTTGTAACATCAATTGCTATGTTTGGTGATCCAACATTAAATCCAGCCCTTTCCGAATCATGGCAGAAAAACATATATTTACCAGGTGGTGATGTCCTGCGCATCGCTCGCACGTTATTTTGATCCCAATCACTATTCCCTGACTGAAAATTCAAAATTAAGTAGTCAATGAAAGCATTGATATCGAGATATTTCATCACGCCATCAAGATCCCCATCAATTGCCGAATTTATGACTGATTGCCAACTGTCGTGAATTCCTTTTTGGACCTCTTCTGGGGTTCCATTAATTATTTCTATTTGATTCCCGGCCACAACGCGGAAACCTTCCCATTCTTCTTTGTCTCCTCCAAACCTTTCAGCGCACCATTCTTCTTCAATTCTTTCGAACAAGTGGTGCATTCCCCAATAGAGACCATTAAAATAAACATGAACTTCTCTCTGGAGTGTCTCAGGGTAACCCATTGATGAGTGTACATCCCTAAACCACTGGTCTCGAATATACATAGCATTTTCATAGACATTTTTACTTGGGTGAATCCAAGAATTACCATTTCCGCCCCTTAGAATTATAGAATTGAAGCGATTGGTTTCAGCCTCAGGCCCAAAAAGAGGGTAATTTAAAGTTCCCTTTCCATAGTCGTCTCGAAAAATTACACGTAAATTGTGTTTGGGTCTGGATACTAACCTTGATGCATTACCGTTCATTCTTATCCCTGCGTTTTCCTGTGAGTTTTCTGAATTTTCGAAATTAATAAATTCAATAGATATTTCTCTCTCAGACGAAGAGCCTGAGTCACGTGGGTTCACTTGAATTCCTGATTGGGTTCCAAAAAGATTATTTTTATCTGTAACAATTGAAACCGTAGGAATGTCGAGGAGGGACTCTTTAATCTCTTCAAGAGAGTATAATTTTCCAACAACATTAGGATCCATTCCATAGTCACCTTCGATGGATTGACCATTCCGACTTACCCATGGATAGGGATACCCCTCAGGTCTTTCTGTTTGGGTTACAATATCATCAAGAAATAAATATGTTTGGGTGTCTATATTTGACGGAATTAGCCCTTGTTTAAATGCAGCAGCTCGAAGCGTAGTCGTTTTATCGATATATAACGTTGCAGAAATTTGCTGTTGAGGATCCTCGTTGACAACTTTAGTTCCATTATCGAGGCTTGGGTTGCTTCCATCAATCGTGTAAATGATTGTCGATCCTTTTGTCTTTGTTGTTATTTTGACATTGAAAGGCGATTGGTAGAAGCCTCTATCAATATCAAACTTTGTATCAGAAACCTTGCTGCTATAATCGATTGGACCATTCATTTCTCCCGGTGTTGATTTAGAGAAGTAACCTTCAGAACCATTAATAGTGTTGAATCCGTATGAAATATTTTTGTACTGATCTGGATAAATTGGAGTAAATTCAGAAGATGGTGAGCCATTAAATGTTAACGCGAGATACTCACCACTAGCTGAGAGAGAAAAATTAGCATGCGAGTAATTATTTTCATTTATTCTATCCTTTCCAGAGGCAAAAAAAACTAGATATCCGTTAGGAGGGATAATGGCATTAGGTAATTTCCATTTGTTAGGGCTCTTTTCATCATCAGTTAAGAAATAACCTTCTGATGACACAGGAGAAATTGATGTATTAAAAATTTCTATCCAATCTGATGGGTGGCCATCTTCGTCGAGTAAGGAATCTTCATTATTTGCCAGAAATTCAGATATTATTAGCTTGGAGTGAAGCTTTTCGACGAAAGGAAAAAAAATAAATGTTGTAACTATGAGTGAGGTTCTAATCATTGGAGTAATATTAACAAGGTAACCTATTACTTCAGTTATTCGAGCAAGTAAGTGCTCAATAAATAAAATTTCACAACCGTAAATTGAATTTCAAATAGCCTTTGTGTGTAATGCAAATCTAATAATTCTCGAAGAATAATATTACACGTTCAAAATAAATAAAAATTTCTATGAGCTTTTACATGAGAAGCGTTATTAAGTTAGACAATGAAAAAGCATTACATGACAAGAAATTTGAGTTTAATTTTTATATATGTGGCCGCGATAAGTGTGTCTAATGTTATTGCTCAAACTGAAAAAGTAGAAAGAGATTATGTTGACCGTGCAAAATTAACAGAGGATCAAGAGAAGGAAGTTATCTCTTTAGCCATTAAATGTGGTGTAAAAAAGCCAATAGTTAAAATATCGACTCATAACATGTTTCCGACTCCCTTTAGAGGAATACGAGTCCAAGGAGTTGAAAAGATTAATGGTCGAGAGGTTACAACCCAAATATTGAGTATGAGTTATAGTAAATGGTTGGAACCAGGTGCAAAGCCCAGTGAGAGCCAAACTCGTGAGGGTGATTTTTGGGCGGGTAAACCGTATACACAAAAAAAGATTATTTTGAAAATAAAAGGTAAGGAGGTCAGGACAAGTTCAATACAAGGAATGACTCTGGAAGAATGCGAAATGATTCTTGTTAGGCTATTAGATGGTGAATATGAAACAGGAGCTCAAATTAATAAAAATTTACTTCAAGAAGTAGACTGGAATAAACCCAGTGGCTTTTTCAAAAGAGGTAAATCCTTATCAATTGGTTTTTTGCACAAAGTTAAAGATTCTGGATTTTTTGATCTTCAGATTAGTCATAAAAATGATAAAATTATTATAGAACA
>JAOFDG010000009.1 GCA_028033615.1 Verrucomicrobiales bacterium
CCTGAGCGTATTCTATTGCCCCCTTAAAAATGGATCGTCTATATTTAACTATCGCTGCAGTATTTTTCTGTGGAGGCTTCATTTACGCATTAACATGTTTACGAAGTGGGGTATACAAAAAGTCACTTTGGAATTCCTTAGGCATGTTTTTGGGTCTGCTTTTTCAGTCAATGTTTTTGGCTGAAAGAGGTGAGATTCATGGACGCTGTCCCGTAACTGATTTGGTTGAGATTCTGGTGTTTGTTTCATGGTCTATGGTTATAATTTATTTACTATTTGGATCAAGCTATAGGATTTCTTTGATGGGCGTATTCACCTCGCCCTTGGTGTTTTTGATATGCATCGTTGCTGTAATTTTGCCCTTCAATAAGCAGGAAGCTTTAGCCGTGGCAGCAGCTCGCAAAGAGGTTGAGCCATGGACCGAGTTACATATAGCGATTTCACTCATATCCTATGGAGCCTTTGGAATGGCGTGTGTCTCTGGCGCAATGTTTTTAATACAAGAAAGACAAGTTCGACTGGGTAAGTTAGAAACGCTTTTTTATAATCTTCCACCCATGCAAAATCTTGCTAAAGCAGTTTTTCGCCTCATGCTTTTTGGAGTCATATTACTTGCTGTTGGAATATTTTCAGCAGAGAAAATTCCGCCCAGTGGAACTCAACATGCGATTTGGCCTCTCTACGTTATCTGGATACTTTATGCATTTATTTGTTGTTTAGATATTTTCAGAGGTATGCTCGCACGTAGACTGTCTCAATTTGCAGTCTTTGCCTTTATATTTTCACTAATCAGTTTGCTTATTGTTTCATAGATATGAGTGAAAGTTCTTCAGGATTAGAAATTTTTTGTATTGGTCTTAATCATGAAGCCGCCCCGGTTTCTGTGCGAGAGAGGATGGCTATACCTGAAACTGAGTTGGCTGAAAGGTGTTCCCTTTTAACGAAAGAAGAAGGCTTTTATGAAGCTGTCATTGTTTCCACGTGTAATCGAATTGAGATTTATTGTGTGGCAGATGAAAAAGTATACCTAAGTCTCGAGAAGTGTTTTGAAATTTCACTAAAATCCAATGATTTTTCTCAACTAGAGCATTACAAGTACAAGGGAAAAGAGGTTATGAGACATTTGTGTCGAGTAGCTAGTGGACTTGATTCTATGGTGCTAGGTGAAACTGAGATTTTCGGTCAATTGAAAAAAGCCTATTCGATTGCGCAATGCTCTGAAAATACATCAAAAGTATTAAACAAGTTGTTTCAGAGTTCTTTCATGATTGCTAAAAATGTCAGAACGAACTCAAAAATAACTAGAGGAGCGACATCGGTTGGAGCTGCTGGAGTTGACTTGGCCGAGAAAATATTCGGAGATCTGAAAAATTGCAATGTTATGGTAATTGGTGCTGGACAAATGGGCCAAATGGTTGCCAAAACTCTCATGGCTCGTGGAGTAAAGAGTCTGGAGGTTGCAAGCAGATCCTTAGAAAGTGCGACTCGTTTAGCTGAAGAAATGGGTGGGACTCCTTACCAATTAGATGATAGTATTGAGAGGCTCTCAATTACTGATATTCTTATAACTGCAACTTCATCACCTGAGACTCTCCTTCACAAAAATATGGTAGATTCTATTTTTAACAAGCGAAGAGGTAGACCATTATTCATTGTTGATATTGCGGTCCCTAGAGACGTAGATGAGGAAATTACTAAAATTCCAGGAGTTTATCTTTATGATATGGATGCCTTACAGCGGATTACTTCGTCCGCTCGTACTCGTCGCGAAGAACAGATTGAAATATGTGAGGATCTTATATTACAACTGATAAGAAGTCATAGTTTTGATGAGTCTTCCAAGGACTCGTCTAATTTTTCTGATGACGCTAGTGATCCGGTTACTATAGTATGAAAGAAATAGTTATAGGAACGAGAGGAAGTGCTTTGGCGTTATACCAGGCACGCAGAGTTGCTAGGGAATTAAGAGAGAGCGGGTATGATGGTCGGATAGAAGAAAAAATTATTCAGACAAGTGGGGATAGGTACAAAGATCTTAAACTTACAGAGTTCGCAAAGGGAAAAGACCCATTAATTGAAAAAGGCGTTTTTATTAAAGAGCTAGAGGAAGCCCTTTTGAGATCTGAAATTCATATTGCAGTACATAGCCTTAAGGATTTGCCTTCAACCTTAACTGAAGAATTTGAAATGGGAGCAGTTCTGGAACGAGACGCTGTGCAAGATTTATTAGTAACGAGTAGTGCATCTAGTTCATTAGAGGAGCTGCCTAAGGATGCTACTGTTTCAACAGGAAGTGTAAGGCGCTCAAGAATAGTACAATTGATGCGTCCAGATATTAATATTAAAGATATGAGGGGGAACGTCCCAACTAGATTAAAGAAATTACAAACTGGTGAATATGGTGATGCGACTATTCTGGCACAAGCCGGCCTTAATAGACTTGGCATTTATGATGAAAAAAAAGAAACGTTGGAACTGGAGGGAATTGTTTTCGGTAGTTTCCAGTTGCCTCTTAATGAATTCGTTCCTGCAGCAGGACAAGGGGCTATAGCCATTGAAACTTTATCTAATAATCCGGTTTCAGAGATTATTTCAAAGATCAATCATCAGGAGACTGAGGAATGTATTGCAGTTGAGAGAGATTTTTTAAGGTTGCTGGGTGCTGGATGCGATACTCCAGTTGGAATTCATGCATCAATTTTACCTTCCAAAGATGAAATGAATTTACAGGCGGTAGTTTTCGATGAGATAGATTTATTTTCTAAGCCAAAAACCGGTCGTTTAGTTGTTCAAAGGGAATTCGTTGACCGAGTTGCTAATGATTTATTAAATCAAATGCAAATTAATGTTTGAAAGATATGGGAAAGAAATCAACAAATAGAAAAGGAATCTGTTATTTAGTTGGAGCTGGCCCCGGTGACCCTGGTTTGTTAACTATTCGTGCTAAAGAGTGCTTGGAGAAAGCTGACGTGGTTGTCTATGATTACCTGTGTAATGTTGAGATATTGAATTATGCACCATCTGGTTCTGAAAAAATATACGCAGGAAAAAAGGCTGCTGATCACGCTATCCCTCAAGATGAACTTAATGACTTATTAGTAAAGTTATCGCTTGAAGGAAAGACAGTAGTTAGGCTTAAAGGAGGTGATCCATACGTTTTTGGAAGGGGGGGAGAGGAAGCTCAGGAATTAAATAAGGCAGAAATTCCTTTTGAAATTGTTCCTGGGATTAGTTCTTCAATTGCAGGTCCTGCTTATGCCGGAATACCGGTCACTCATAGAGATTGCTGCTCTCAACTAACTATATTTACAGGTCATGAAGATCCAAACAAGAATGAGTCTGTTATCGATTATTCCAAGATTGGAAAATATGATGGAACTAAAGTAATGCTTATGGGTGTCGGTCAGCTAGAAAAAGTGACCAGCGAAATGATTTCTGGTGGGGCAGCTAAAGATACACCAATTGCTTTGATAAGATGGGCCACGACAGGTAGACAAGAGACTTTAATTGGAGAAATTGGAAATATTTCACAAAAGGTAAATAAAGTGGGGTTTAAAGCTCCTGCAGTCGCCGTATTTGGAGAGGTAGTCAATTTAAGGGATCAACTCAATTGGTTTGAGCGTCGTTCTTTATACTCTAAGAAAATGGTTGTAACTAGAACAAGAACTCAGGCTGGAGAGCTTAGCGTAAGACTTCGGAATATGGGGGCTGACGTGGATGAAATGCCTACTATAAGAATTGAGCCTCCAGAGAAGCTCAAAGAATTTGGTGAGTTAGTTCAGGATTCCCATAAGTATGATTGGATTGTTTTCACTAGTCCTAATGGGGTAGATTCCTTCTTTGATATCTTTTTTAAATTATATAAGGATGCACGATCAATTGGAGGAGCAAAAATCGCTGTAATTGGTCCAGGTACTCGGAAAGCAGTAGAAAAATATCATCTTGCTGTTGATCTGTTACCAGAGAAGTTTGTTGCTGAGGGACTCGTAGAAAAATTTGTCGAATCAGAGGGTGTTGAAAATCAAACAATATTATTGGTCCGACCTGAGAAGACACGTGATATAATATCCAAAGAGCTCAGTGAAAAAGGGGCAATCGTAGATGAGGCGATTGCTTATCGCACTGTTCCTGAACTTGAAGATCCTACGGGTGCAGTAAAGAGATTCAACTCAGGAGAAATAGACCTAGTGACCTTTACAAGTTCTAGTACCGTTGAGAGCTTTATGGAACTGGATCTAGAGATACCAGATCATATTGTAATGGCAAGTATTGGCCCTATAACTTCTGAAACTATCCGCTCTTATGGGTATGAAGCTGATATCGAAGCTAAAGAATCAAATATTCCAAGTCTCGTTGATGCTATTGAAGAATACTATAAAGAACTTAAGGAATAAGTCTTTTGAAATTAGACCTAGGCAGGTAATACAAAATTAAGCCTCAGAATTTTCAGTAGTGCTTTCAGCTGCTACTGGCGCTGCCTGCTCAACAGGAGTCTCTTCTGAATTTTTAGTAGTATTGCTACGTCTGAAAACCTGTAGGTTAGTACGAAACTTCATTCTAGATTTCTTCGCAGCTGTACGTTGTTTTCTACGATAGCGTTGGAATGGAGTTTCGAATGATCGAAGGCGTCTCATTTCATCCATGATTCCTTCAGCCTCAAGCTTGTTTTTTAAACGCTTAAGAGCACGGTCTACTGATTCGCCTTTATTTACTTCTACGTCTGTCATGTTTTAAATTTGGGACCGGACTTTAATAGGTTTCAGTCAATGAGTCAAGTACGGTTCTAATCTGAAGCTGCAGTAGGGTCAACAGTCTCTTGATCAGCATCCAGAATTTGTCTTTGGAGGTTGATTCCCTTAAGTTTAGCCCAAAAAGCAACAATAGGGGATGCGACAAATATCGAAGAGTATGTTCCTACAATTACTCCTATAATAATAGCAAATGAAAATTCTTTAAGGGATGGTCCGCCGAATAAGTACAGGCTGATAACCGTTAAGAGTGTTGTTAAACTTGTTAAAATAGTTCGTGAGAGAGTCGAGTTTATGGCGACGTTCATAATGGTGTTTTGGTCGCCCCGTTGATTGCGAAGACCTTCCCTAATCCTATCAAAAACAACAATAGTGTCGTTAATAGAGTAACCAGCAATAGTTAGAAAGGCTCCCACGAGTATCAAATTAAGTTCAAGCCCACAGAGTACAGTTATACCAATCACGATAACAAGATCATGAACCAATGCCGCAATTGCTCCTAAGGCGAAAGAAAATTCAAATCGGAAGGTAATGTATATAAAGATGGCGATTAGGCCTGCAATTAACGCAGTTATCGAGGTCGATAACATTTCACCCGCTACCTGCGAACGTATCTGCTGACTTTGAATTTGTCCTTCTGTTAAACCTGCAGAGCTAATAGCATTTTTTACTTTCTCTCCATCAGAATCACTCACTCTCACAGAGTAAATTGTTTTATCTTGTCCGAGTGGCGTCAATTCTTGAATCTGAGGATTCTTAGCGTCCTCTGATAAATTATTATTTACGACTTCGGAGATTTTCTCTGTAGAGATATTTTCCGAAGCATTAAATCGAAGTTGTTGCCCTCCTGCGAATTCTATACCCAGTGAATCCCCTCGTTTTACTCCTAGTACAATAATGGACAAAATAATTATTCCGAACGAAACTAATTTAGTTATTTTTGTTAGTCCCAGAAAATTAATATTCTTTTTAGAAAGAACAGGAGTGAAGTTAAGTTGATTAAATTTATTTGAGCTCTTTAGCCAATTGTAACAAACTCTTGTCACAAGCAGTGCAGAAAAAAGTGAAACGATGATTCCTATAGTAAGAGTCGTCGCGAAACCTTGAATGGCTCCTTCTGCTAACCAGAGAAGTACGAAAGCTGTTAATAAAGTTGTAATTTGAGCATCGAAAATTGCAGAGAATGCTTTTTCATAAGCGGACTGTATGGCAGCACCAATACTCTTACCTGAGGCTTTTTCTTCCCTCAGCCTTTCATATATTAAAACATTCGCATCAATAGCAATTCCAATAGTTAGAATGACACCAGCGATGCCTGCTAATGTAAAGTCTGCCTGAAATATCGCCAGAATACCGAAAAGAAGAATAATGTTAATTGATAGGCCAATGAGTGCTATGAGGCCTGCAAAACGATAAAAAATCAGCATAAAGATGGCCGTTAAACCAATGCCTGTTAGTCCAGCATTCAAGCCCTGGTCAATGGCAGCTTTGGCAAGTGTAGGTGGGAAGCTCTCTTCGAAAACAATTTCAGGTTTTACTCCAAGGGGATTTCTCATTGATACGGCAAGAGACTTTGCTTCATTTTCAGTAAAGTTTCCTGAGATTTGACAGTTACCTCCAGGAATATGGCCATTAAAAACGGCGGCCGAAATTATTTTTCCATCGAGAAGGATGGCCATTTGCGTTCTTCCATCGCCCTTATATTTATTACTCACTCTTGAAAGCTCGTCTGCGCCATCACCTTTGAATGTGATATTGATCACCCACCCAGCGCTATCAAGGACAGCAAATGCATTGGTAACGTCACTACCCTTAATTAAAACTTTATCCTGGAGTAATAATTTATCAGGACCTGCAGGGTTATCTTTATTTCCACGGTCTGTAGATTCATCAAATTCAACTATTTGAGAGTTGAGAATAAAGTCTCCATTTTCAACTCGTCGTATTGCATCAGGGCTGTTCTGTTCATGTGATAAATAAAGATTAAGAATCGCAGATTTTTGAAGTTGCTCACGAATTGTACTGATGGTCTTCTCATCAATCGTTTGTTCATTCTCTCCACCTTCACGATGAGGGATGTCAACAGATAGACGATCTTTTCCGACGGGAACGATTGATACATCGCTTACAGCTGAAGCAGATAATCTTCTTTCAAGAACCGACTTCGCTTCGTCCTGATCGCTTTTACTAATGATTTTCTCACTTTTTTCATCACCATCTTTTTTAACATCCTCAGGTAGTTGAAGTTCAAGAGTGAATCGCACTCCGCCAGCCAGATCCATTCCTTTTTTGATTTTTTTCTCTGGTGGAGACATAGAGTATATGCAAAAACCAGCTAAGCCTAAGGCAAGTAATGTTCCTATGTATCTCTGATGACGTTCAGAGTCTGAGCCAAAGTACCATATGAAAAGGACCAATAAGCCTAGGGCGATGATGAAAGCGATGAGGGGGGTCATTTTTGTTTATATCTTTTTTCTCTTCCCGGATATCAGGGGCCCGAAATCTACAGGTTTTTATAAGAAAAACAACCTAACTCTCAAACTGTTCGGTTGAGGCCATGTTAAAAGCTGAAACTTTATCAGAATTAGTTCTCTGGATAACTTGAATTTAAGAAAAGTTAATTATCAGAGTTATTGAATGATCACATCAATTAATCTAATTCTAGCTCAGAGAAACTCCATCTTTGACCATTTTTGAGGACTTTGAATTTTTGATTTAATCCTTCACAAGCTGATATGAATTCTTCCGGAGAAGCCGTGTTAAACTTGAACATGTCAAAGTGATGAGGAATGGCTATTCTGGCGTTGACGGCTCTGGATAAGGCTGCTGCTTCATACCCATTAAGATTACCTGCTACTCGCCTTTCAGGTTTATTTCCATTAATTGGCACAATAGCCACATCAATAGAAAATTTTAATAGCTCAGAAGTTAATTGAGGGTGCCAAAGAGTGTCCCCTGAATGGTAGATATGCCATTTCCCAAAACTTATGATTAGACCCATAAATTTAGGGTAGCCATTTTCATCTCTTTCAATTTCGTTGTGTGCTGCGGCTATTCCAGTGATGGTAAATCCGTCTATCGTAATTTTATTTTCTTCAGTTATTCCAATGAGTCTGATTTCATTTTCTTTGCCAAGGCGTTCCTCGGCAAATTCAATATTAGCCTGCGGTAGTACTAATTGTACTTCTCTCTCAGCTGTGCATATACCATTAAGAGTTTCGCCATCTAGATGATCAGTGTGATTATGAGAGGATGTTATAATGTTGATGAAATTTAATTTGGATGAATTAATAACTTTTTCAGTTATTCTTTCGTGTGGCTTATCAGTATCAGAGTATTTTTTTGTGAGCGAATCAGAGAGATATGGGTCCAAGAGTATAAATTTCTCGCCCCACTTAATAAGAAATCCACTCTGACCTAACCACCAGATATGAAAGTTTTCTGTGTCGCCGTCAGATTCATAAATCTCTTTAATTAATTCTTCATTTTTTTTATAAGCTGCCTTCATTTATTTATAAGGTTTCTCTAACAATTTGAGCAGCAGTACACATGTTTTGTAGTTTCAATTTTGCCGCCCATCTAGCGGTTTGACTTAAACCACAATCAGGAGCAAGTACCAATTTTCCGGCATCCACGAATTTCAAGCAATCCCTAATTTTTGATTCCAGTAACTCCACGGGCTCAATGAAATAGCTTTTAACATCTATTATTCCTACTGCGACATCCATTTTTTCTGCCACTTCAGAAATAATTTCGAGTTCTGAGTATTCTCGATTTGCCATTTCTAAATGCATTTCATCAACATTTAAATTCATGAATGAAGGAAATAAAGGCTTGTAACTTCTAAACCCAACGGCATGTCCTTTAAAGTTTCCGAAGCAAAGGTGAGTGCACAATCGGGTTTTTCCATGGACGCTATTTACGGTTCTGTTGAAGATATCAACAAACCTATCACTATCTTCTTTATAGCCATAGCAGCTCATTGAGGGTTCATCGACGCAAATTTCTTCGCACCCCTCAGAAACAAGATCTTCTAGCTCTTTACTGATTATTGGAAGTAAAGCCTCTGTTATTGCAAAGCGATCTGGATATCTATCATCTGGAATCAACCTTCCGCTCATTGTAAATGGGCCAGGAACACTCATCTTCAATGTTTTTCCTGGAGGAGTTAATCTTTTTAACCTTTTGAATTCTTCTACTGCTCCTAGACCGTTTGCACCTGAAAGTTCACCGATGATTTCATGCTTACCTCTTTGATCATGAGCAGGAGGACCAAACTTCCTTGGTGATTCGGGTTCCATTGCGATCCCTTTTAAATGTCCATAGAAAGATAGATTGAAGTCGAGTCGGGTCTGTTCTCCATCTGTAATTACATCAAGGCCAGCATTGACCTGATCTTGAATCGCACATGTTGTCGCATCATCTTTAATTTCGGAGATATCATTTGCGCCGAACTGATTAAGATTTTCACCCGCGAAGTGCAGCCAACTTGGGAAAGGGTAACTACCTATAACTGAGGTGCGAATGGGTTGATTTTTCATGATTAGAAATAGATTCGCCTTTTCACGGGCTTGTCGCAATCATGAATTCTATTTACTAGTAATTAATGAAAAGTTTATGAGAATTAGCTTTTGAATTCTGGCTCATTAAGGAGCACAGTTTTAGCTAATCTTAGATATCCTTGATCTTCTAGCGAAAGGTCTAATTCAGCATATTCATTCAGGGCTCTTAGAATTTCTCTTTTTCTGATAAGTTTTCTTGCCTTCGGACTGGCAAGTAGAATGCCCGGTTTCATCAGGCAACATTATTTGCTTAGCATGTGTTATAGTCAAGGATTTCTTTATAATTAACTAATGTTAAATAAAAATTGGGCTAAATTTTATCATTATAGCCATTTTAATTCAAAAATTCTCTAGAGTTTGATTAGGTTCTACAATTATTAGCCTCCGAAGTGGGTATTTATTTTTTTCTCTGAAAAATTCACCACTTTTATTTATCAATTGTTGAATCTAGACCCGTATTGGGTTACCCCTCCTACGCTTTTTTAATGGCTAAAAACCTCTTCCAGAAAGTTTGGGATGCCCATGCTGTTCGTGAGCTGTCCAATGGACAGACTCAATTGCTCATTGGTACGCACTTAATTCATGAGGTGACCTCTCCTCAAGCCTTTGGCATGTTGAGGGATCTAGGAATAAAAGTTAAATATCCCAATAGGACCTTTGCAACGGTTGATCACATTGTTCCAACTGACCAGAGAGAACAGCCTTTTAGTGATCCTTTGGCTGACGCGATGATCAAGGAGCTTGCTAAGAATGCAGAAGAGTTTGGAGTGACCTATTTTGATCTCGCTTCGGGAAAACAAGGAGTCGTTCATGTAGTTGGACCTGAACAAGGAATTACTCAACCTGGAACCACTATAGCTTGCGGCGATTCTCATACAGCAACTCACGGTGCTTTTGGTGCTATTGCTTTTGGTATAGGTACGACTCAAGTAAGGGATGTATTAGCTACTCAAACGATGGCTCTAGGTAAGTTGAAAGTTCGAAGAATTAATGTTGATGGTGATTTAAAACCTGGAGTATATGCTAAGGACGTAGCACTTCATATTATTGCGCTGCTGGGAGCTAATGGAGGCATTGGCTTCGCATATGAATATGGTGGTACATTGTTTGATGCACTTTCTATGGAGGAGAGAATGACGGTATGTAATATGGCGATTGAGGGTGGAGCTCGTTGTGGTTACGTCAACCCTGATGATAAAACTTTTGATTATCTCAAAGGTCGACCATATTCACCTGAGGGTGATAATTGGGATGAAGCCGTTTTAAGATGGAAATCATTTGCTTCGGATCCCGACTGTGAGTACGACGATATTATTAACATTTCTGCGGATGAAATTGCCCCTACTGTCACTTGGGGAGTAAGCCCTGACCAAGGTTTTTCTATTGAGGGAGTCATTCCAGACCCATCAGTTGAAAAAAATGAGAATGATAGATTGTCAGTTCAAGAGGCAATCAGTTACATGAAACTAGAGCCAGGTGAGCCCATTAAAGGAACAAAAATTGATGTAGCTTTTCTTGGAAGTTGCACTAATGGAAGATTGTCTGATTTCCGAGAGGTCGCAAAGTATCTTAAAGGTCATAAGGTTTCTGAGGGAGTTAAAGCAATCGCTGTTCCTGGATCTCAAGTCGTTGATTTGATGGCTAAAAAGGAGGGCCTAGATAAGATATTCAGTGACGCAGGTTTTGAGTGGAGAGCAGCTGGGTGTTCAATGTGTCTAGCAATGAATCCTGACAAACTAGTAGGGGATCAACTCTGTGCGAGTTCATCTAATAGAAATTTCAAAGGTCGTCAAGGTAGTCCAACTGGCAGAACTGTTCTAATGAGCCCTGTTATGGTGGCAGCAGCAGCAGTTAACGGTTATATTAGTGACGCTCGCGAAGTTTTTTCAATTTAATATTTTTTAAATATGGCTCTAGAGAAGATTAAAGAAGTCAAAGGTAAGGCAGTATATGTTCAGGGAAACGATATTGATACTGATCGGATTATTCCTGCGCGTTTTATGAAATGCGTAACATTTGATGGTTTGGGAGAATTTCTTTTTTACGATGTTCGTAAAGATGTCGAAGGAAACGATAAAGAGCACCCTCTTAATGAGCCTAGATTTTCAGGAGCTTCTATTCTTATATCAAATGCTAATTTTGGATGCGGTTCTTCTCGTGAGCATGCACCGCAAGCTCTTTATCGATATGGATTTCGTGCGATACTAGCTGAAAGTTATGCTGAAATATTTTTTGGTAATTGCTGCGGCCTAGGGGTTCCGTGTGCTGTAGCGTCGCATGAAAATATTAAGAAAATTTCTAGTCTCATTGATCAAAATCCTGAGATCGAAGTGCATTTAGATGTTGCTAATTCTAAAATTATTACCAGTGAACTAACCTTTTCAGTCGACATCCCTCCAGGTGCAAGAGAGGCCTTAACAGAAGGTCGGTGGGATCCTATTGCAGAGCTTCAAGAGGCTGAGCAAGCCGTTGATGATGTAGTTAATGAGCTTGGTTATGCTATTTGAATTTAGTATTTATTAGTCTAAATACTTCGTATTTACTAAATGGGTCTAGGCCATTAAATTCCCTGGATTTATGAAAATGCTCACTTGATTCAAGAATGGTCATTGCTTCAGTATTTTCTTCTTCAGTTGAATTCAGGTATCGGTAGCCAAAAAGTATAAGAAGTTTTCTATTATTAGTATTTGCTTCTACTATTTTAGTCTTTAATTCATCGGAAGTATTAATAATTGATGACGCTGGGAAGTATAACTTCATCAACTTTCCTCCAAATCCATAGGATAGAATATCGATAACTTCTTCCGAATCTTGACGCCTTTTAAGATATGACTCGATTTCTTTTTGAGTAGAGTGAGGGCGGTTGAGTGTTAACTTTCTTTGTTTACCATTTAATGATTGGCAGAGAGAAATGCAGATAAGAAATATTACTACGTTTACCCAACGTCTTTTCTTAATTAGTTTAAGAGTTCCTATCATTCCAATGCTCATTAATATTGTCGTGGGAATGATCATTATGGAAACAAACCGGTTGTGGTGGTGACTTTGTGTAATCGTAGAGCTAAGGAGAATTGATAATGCGCCCAAGAGAATTATGAAGATTAAAATTTTCGCTGCTCCTTCTCTATGTAGCCATGTTTTCATAAACCCAATAGCTATTGCCGTGATGCTTATGAGAATCACGGCAGAAGTTATGAATGGATAGGTGAAAAATTGATTACTGAGAGAATTAGAAATTATTGGGAATTCAATAATTTCACCAATCGAGTTAAATGGTAATCCGAAAATTATCATACTGATGGAATCAATCCAGTTGCCAAAGGTTTCGATTCCATAGTCTGGAATTATTCTCCATTCATTTAATTGCATAATATTTGGAGAATATAGGGGAAAAAATATCATTAGAGAGATTGCGTGAGAGATAAAAATTCGGCTAAGAAAAAATGAACGGTTAGAAATATTATCCTCTTTGTTTCTTATCAGAATGTACCCGCAAATAAAAAATCCAATTGCATAAATTAAACCATCTGGAATTAACCACGATGTCATGAGTTGAGTAAAACTAAATATTATCCAATATCGCCAACGACCACTTGTGTCATTAATTGATTTAGTTAGGAATAATGCGGTTAAGATAATTAAAAAAATCAATATTCCATCTGTAGTTACTAGCGATCCGTTCTCGATATGCCAGGGATGCATTGCCAATAAAAACGATGCAAGGATACCTCCATTTTTGAAACCCCAATTTTTCATTAGTATTCCTATCAAGAATATTGATGCAAGTGAGGCTAAAAAGTTTGGGAGCCTTATAGCGAATTCACTAAAAATAGGATCAGTGAATTCTCCCATTGAGGACCACGTGCCGTGACTTAACTTAACCATGGCTTTTAGTAGTGGGCTTTTGTCAGGAGATGGATAGTCCCATAGAACAGAGCTCCAGTCATCCGAAGAAGTTACAGAATTATAGGAATCTATTTTTTCAGAGTCTCCTCCTAGTATTTCAAACTCTTCCCATGAAAGACTGCTGTTTATCAGATTCCATCTTAGAAATGCACCCAAAAAGACGATCAGAAGAAGTGTTATCCAGTAATAATAAGATGGTGTCTTTTTGAATGTGAAGTCAATGCTGTTCTTTATTTTAAGTGTGCAGAATGACCACCTCCTCCAAGTCAGAAGCAGGGTTGAACAAATGATTGAGCTAATTAAAAATCCCCACCACGTGCCAATAATTACATAATTATCAGATGGATTCACTTGAAGTGAGTCTCCTTGGCCCACTTTCCATGGTTTAACTGAGGTTATCAGGTATGAAATAACCCCTAATAATATAATTGATAGGGTGAACCTGATCCATTTGCCTTCTGCTTTCCAGAAGCTATTTTCTTGCCTGAAAAAGATGTTACGTTTAGGCACAATATGAAGTTTGGCTATTTGCTGCCAATATTCCAATAGTTTCTTTATTAACCTGTACTTGCGATAACTGCTTCTATGCGCTTTAGCTAGTTTGTAATTTTGATTTCCCGCACTTGAAAACGATACTCAGAGTTTTTTCCTATTTAAAAAGATACCCAAAGTTGGGTTCGTTACAGTTGATTTGCGCCATAGTAGCAACTTTATTGGCCATTGTTTTTCCTAATATCGCTCGATTAGTATTAGATGAAGCCGTCCCCCAGAAAAGAGAAGACCTTTTAATTTCTTATACGCTATTAGCTTGCCTTGCTTACTTTGGTAGAGATTTGCTCAATTCTCTTAGAATCATGCTTAATAACACTTTCGAGCAAAAAGTGATTTACGATATAAGAAGCGATTTATACGAGAAGCTGCAAAGACTACCTTTGAAGTGGTTCGATAATCGGCCAACTGGAGATATTATGACTAGAGTGGCTGAGGATGTCACGTCAATGGAAAGAGTCTTGATTGATGGTATTGAGCAGGGGTTGGTCGCTTTACTACAAATAGTGGCAGTGAGTTTGGTTATGTTTTGGATTAATCCTACCCTTGCAGCATGGGCTGTCGTGCCAGTGCCTTTTTTATTTATAGGGGCAATGATTTATACCAGTACTAGGGATAGATACAGAACTGTTCGTAAAGCCACATCCGAAATGAATGCGCTTTTGCATGATAACATTTCAGGTATTAGACAAATTAAGGCGTACACAATGGAAGCGAGTGAACTTAAAAGGTTCAATGCAGCTAGTGACAAAGTAAGAAAAGCGACACTTAGAACAATGTTTGCATGGGCAATTTATAATCCTTCCATGAGTTTTATCGGAGGAATTGGTTTTATTCTTGTGATTGGTTTCGGTGGTAACCTTGCTCTTCAAGGCCAGATATCTCCTGGTGAAATCACAGCGTTCCTTCTCTACTTGACTCTTTTTTATGAACCAGTCAGTAGGCTTCATCAATTAAATCAAATGCTCCAATCTGGTCGTGCAGCGGCTGAAAGAGTCTTTGATATACTTGACTCGGTCGATGAACCAGGACTAAACGATGGAGTTGATTTAAAGGTCCCAGTGAATGGTAAAGTTGAATATAGGGATGTGGAATTTAATTATGCTGAAGGTATTCAAACTATTAATGGAGTGAATCTGAATGCCGACCCAGGGCAGACGATTGCCCTAGTGGGACCGACTGGGGCAGGTAAAACTACTGTCATCAATTTACTTACTCGGTTTTATGAACATGGGTCCGGCGATATACTTATTGACGGAGTCGAAGTTAAAAAAATATCCAAAGAATCATTAAGAAGCGCTATTGGCTACGTGACCCAAGAAAGTTTTTTATTTAATGGAACAGTTAGAGAGAATCTTTTGCTTGCTAATAGAGACGCTAGCGAAGATCAAATGTGGGACTCATTGAAAGTTGCAAATGCCTATGACTTCATAAAATGCCTTCCAGAAGGTTTAGATACTCAAGTGGGTGAGCGAGGAGTGAAACTGAGTGTTGGCGAGAAACAGAGAGTCAGTATAGCTAGAGCGCTTCTTCGGAATCCTCCAATTCTTCTTCTAGATGAGGCCACTGCTAGTGTTGATACTGAGACTGAGAGGTTAATCCAACAAGCCTTAGAAAGATTAATGGAAGATAGAACCAGTTTTGTTATTGCTCATAGGCTAAGTACTGTTCGAGGAGCCGATAACATTTACGTCCTGGATAACGGTAAAGTGGTTGAGAGCGGTACCCACGAAGACCTATTATCTATGTCAGGTCTTTATGCTGAACTTTGCAGAACAAGCTTTTTAGATGAGCAAGAATAGTTTACTTCAGATTTAGTTTGAGAGAAACCTCTCTATTATTTCCTTCGAATGAAAGTATTTTTTTGCGGTCTCCCACCCTGTATTCGATTACATTTTTTTGACCGTCTAAATCATCAAAAAAAATTGTATTTCTGATCTTACAAAGATGAGGTTCTTGTTTTTCTCCTATCTTGAAGGAAAAAAATATCCAAGTATTTGTTATTCCGATTTCCTTATCAGAATAACTGGCATAAACATTTTTACCAGATGGTAGCACCACGTAAAAATTCTTTGAGAGATAGCCTTCTATTAGTTGATTAATATTTTTTGATTTTTCTAAATCGACTTTTCCTTTGATTTGATCTGATATTGCAGATTCTAGATCGACGCCTCTTAATCTAAGCGAAACTTCAATTGATTGAGTTTTGGGATTCCATTGAGCTTCAGCAAATGTTGCATGTACGGGGTGACCGTATGAAAAATTTTCAAATGAATAAATTAAGATTACTAATGCCGCTATTGTCCAAGCCTTATTCATTTGATTTATCTACCTTGGTTTGCTTCTCTTTCTTTGATCGCTCTTCCTCTGCGCGGGCCTTCTGCATTGGATTCTTGTCCCGCTTTCTTTTTTGAAGTTGAAAACGTGATTCAATTGCTTTGCGAGGCCAGAAATTATTTTGTCTATCAGTGTCCGCAGTTTCTAGCATTGGATCGACCTCAATTTGAGTTATTTCCTTTTGAGATATTATCAATTTATTAACGCTTCCGTTGTTCCTTTTCCATATTTCAGCTGGTATTCTCACTCGTTTATTTTTTCCGTCCTTAAAACTGATCTCTAGAATAACAGGTGAGACAAGGCCGCCAATGTTTTCAAGTTCCACAACATAAAATTTCTTTCGTAAAGATAGCAATTTTAATTCTTCAGGCTCAAGGTCCTTTAACCATTCATTGTATTCCCTTCGGTCAGATTTTGTTATATCGAGCGGATCATATTTGTTGTAGAAATCAAGAAGGTTTCTGTTCCTGTCTACCGCCTTAGAAATGGACCCGTTTCTTTCGTCGATTAAGTCTTTAGCGTCAAGATCTTCTCTCTTCTGTTTTTTTAAGGGTTTCTCAATGTCTGGATCCTTGGTATCAATTTCAAATAATCTTAATGATTTGACCCCTATATCGATATTTTTAGTGGTGTAGAACCACCCCCTCCAAAACCAATCGAGGTCCTTGCTTGATGCATCTTCCATTGTCCTAAAGAAATCTGCTGGCTCTGGCCTCTTGAACATCCACCTCGTTGAGTATTCTTTAAAAGCAAAATCGAATAATTTTCGACCCATCACAGTTTCTCTTAATACATTTAATGCGGCAGCAGGCTTACTGTATGCATTATTTCCAAATTGGTGAATGGACTCCGAATTAGTCATTATTGGTCTTTGTTTTGAGCTAGCCATATAACTGGTTATAGATTTTGGCTTCCCTCTACCAGATGACCATTTTTGCTGCCATTCGGCTTGGGCAAGAAATTGTAAAAATGTGTTTAGGCCCTCATCCATCCATGTCCATTGCCGTTCATCTGAGTTAACAATCATGGGAAACCAGTTATGACCAACTTCATGAATAACCACTCCGATTAATGCGTTTTTTGTGCTTTCGGAATAGGTTCCATCCTCCTCTGGCCTTGGTCCATTAAAGCAAATCATTGGATACTCCATTCCGAAGACTGGTCCATTGACGCTGATTGCTACAGGATAAGGATAATCAAAAGTGAATTTAGAATATACATCAAGGGTATGGGCAACAGATTCAGTTGAATATTTACTCCAAAGAGGCTCAGCTTCGATAGGATAATAGGACATTGCCCATGCTTTTTTACCTTTAGAAAATTCATGATACTTGGCATCCCATATAAATTTACGAGAGGATGCCCAAGCAAAGTCTCTAACGTTCTTTGCTTTAAAAACCCATGTTTTTTTATTATTAACTTTTTCATCCTTGGTTTGATTTTTTTCTGCTTCCTCAGGGTTTACTATGAACGTTATTTCACCGGATGATTTGGCCTTATTCCAACGGTTAATTTGTTCCGTTGTCATAACGTTTTTAGGATTTTGTAGCTCACCTGTTGCAGCGACGATATGATCTGCTGGAGTCGTTATCTCAACAGTGTAATTTCCAAATTCTAATGCGAATTCTCCACTGCCTAAAAATTGTTTGTTTTGCCAGCCTGTATAATCTGTGTATGCAGCCATTCTTGGGAACCATTGAGCTAGTTCATAAATATAATTTTTATCTTTCTTAAAAAACTCATAACCACTGCGAGCTCGATTAAGGTCTGCATCAATGATGTTGTATTCCCAATCTATTTGAAAAATAAAATTTGATCCTGAAGTCATTGGATCGTCTAAATCGATTCTCATCATCGTTCCGACAATTTCATGTTTTATCGGTTTTCCTTTCTGATTAGAAACACTTTTAATCTTATGTCCTCCTTGGAAAGTTTCACGGTATAGCTGTGACCTTAACCTTTGAAAACTCATGTTATCCAATCCCGGCGCTTCCTTGGTTAAAGACTCATCTGAACCAGGAGCGAAACGGTTCTGGTCAAGTTGAACCCATAAGTACTTAAGTTCGTGAGGGGAGTTATTGCGGTAATTGATTTTTTCAGATCCTACCAGTCTCTGTTTTTCATCGTCCAACTGAACTTGAATATTATAGTCCACTCTTTGTTGCCAATACTTAGGACCAGGAGCTCCTGAAGCGAGTCGAGATTCATTCGGCGAAGGTAGGAGCTCGTGAATTTGCCTGAATGGATCTTCTTCATACGTGGGTGGTTGTCCTTGAATGAATGAGATTGCGCTTATAGCGATCACTATAAGTGTACATAGGTATAGTTTCATCTTTTGAGTAGGGGATTATTTGGGGAGATAACTTTAGTATAATCTCAAATTTCTGCAATTTTTAGATTATCCATATTTATGAGAAATCCAAATATTTCAGATTTATCTGCTTTTAATCGAATTTTTAGCTCTTATCGAGGCGAAGCCTACTTCGAACCCAGTAAGATAAAATATCACCAAGAATGACAATTAATGAGCCAAACAAAATCAATACTATCATTTTGTCGAAGTCTCTACCTGCTTTGGCTTCACTAATCATAAATCCTAGTGATGCGATGCCGAGCATTCCAAGCACTGTTGATTCTCTTACGCAGGTTTCCCATCTGTAGAAATAATACACTAACATTCGTGAGAATGATTCGGGGACCATTGCTGCCATGAAAGAATTAAACCGGCCGCTGCCCTGAGAAATAAATGCTTTAGGTGTTTCTGAATTATTGTTTTCAATTATTTCGGATCCGAGCCGTCCAAGAATTCCAAAGTTATGAATAGCAAGGGCTAAGACTAATGCCCAAGGGTCAGGCCCAAGAATAGATAATAGTAGAAACCCTAGAACGTATTCAGGTAAGCTGCGAGTAAATAAGAATAAGATGCGGGAGACTCTATTAACTATCACCCATAGAATATTAGTTAATTTATTATTACTAACCATGATTCCTAGTGGTCTATGAGTTGCCAGATTTTTAGATGCCATAGGTAGAATCATGAAAGCTAAGATTCCAGATATCCAAATTGCTGTGGTTGCTAAACCAAAGGTCATAAGGCCTGCAATTAGTCCTCCATCATCATGTAGATTTTTGAAAACCCACGGTAATGAATCTGACCATTTTCCTGACTCTCGCGTTGGATCAGGTATAATTTTTTCTAGAAAATTTTGAAGGTTTACTGATCTTTGTTCCTTACTAATTAGTGATTCATGTAAGCTTTTTGCTGTCCAAGACCATGCAATGACTGCTAACAAAACCAATAAACTAAATCTTACGATCGTTGATTTACTTCTATTACGATGAAGTTCTTTTATTCGTCTAATTTGATTCTCCTTTGACATTTTAGACGTGCTTACTGTTTAGGCTGACGCGGATTTTTCCGCCCCACCATTCGAGAAGTGCAATTGTTAAAAATAATGCATAAAGATAAGTCCACACCTCTTGGTAATGGAATTCATCAGAAGACAGCTTTATTTTGTACCCGATAGTCTCTATGCCAACGAATCCAAATACCGCTGCCGCACGCAAAGCACATTCTAAACGATAAAAGGTGTAAGATATGATGTCTGGTAAAGCTGAGGGTATAATACCCACAAGAAAAGAGACGAAATAACCGGCTCCGATCGCTCGGAACATGCTCTGGGTTTCTTTGCATTGCTCCTCAAAGATTTCAGCATATATTTTGGCCAATATGCCTGAAAAAGGGATGGTGACTGCAACTATCGCAGCTTCAGTTGATAGCCCCATTGCAGTAATAAAAATTATTCCCCATATTAGTTCATGAATTGACCTTGCGAACGCAATCCATGACCTAGCAATAATGTGTAGGGTACGCAAAAGGGATTTTTTTGTAGTACTATTAATGTTTTCTGGCCACCAGGCCGTTGTTGATAAAAAAGCCAGAATTGCACCTATTGGCACCGAGACGCTCATTACAAGAATGGCAAATCTCAGAGTTATCAATATTGATTCTACGACTACTTTTAGAAATGGCTCAGTGCCTTCGACCGGATTTTCGTAATCTATGGCCGGACTAATTGACGCTTTGAAAAATTCAGTAGCGAGTTTGAGGCTGTTATTGCTAAAAAGGTTGTCTGGCTTAAGCCCAATTAAAAACCCACAAATAATTGTGATTAGAGTTATCCAGAATAATATTGATCGTCTTTTTCCGATAAGAGGCGAGACGGTAGTTGATGGCAATGAATTAATGCTCTTTTTAGCCATCTTGAAGAATTTCGCTTTCCTTGAGCTCGTAAAGTTCTTCTAGTTGTCTTTGGGAAATTTGATCAGGGCTCTGATCAAAGTGTATGTTTCCATTTCTGATACCGATAATTCGAGGAAAGTGTTTTATGGCTAGATCCAAATTGTGGAGGCTCATGAGTAGAGTGGCTTCTTCTTCTTCAGCAACCTTGAGAAGTATTTTCACTAGGCTTGCCGCGCGAGCTGGGTCAACGCTCGAAACAGGTTCATCGGCAAGAATTGTTGACGGCGATTGGAAGATGCTTCTTGCGACGGCGACTCTTTGCTTTTGTCCGCCAGATAGGGTCGAAGTAACGGAGTAAAGTTTTTCCTCTATTCCAACTCGTTCTAATATTGAATGAATCTCTAGTAATTTTTTTTCAGAGGGAGCAAATAAATTCTTAATCAATTTTGGAAAACTGTAATCACCGATACTCCCGGTAATAACATTTTGCCATACCCTAAAGCTATTAACGAGTGCGAGATTTTGTGGTATTAAAGAGATGTTCGATCGTAACGCCTTAAGTTCTTTAGGAGAGTAAAGATTTGAATCCTTTCCGAGTATTTCGATTCTTCCATTAGTAGGCTGAATACTGGCATTTAGCATATTTAGAAGTGTAGTTTTCCCGCTTCCACTAGGTCCAACAATTGCTATTTTTTCACCCTCATTAATTTTGAGATCTATTTTTTCTAAAGCTGGCACACCGCTGTAACAATGCTGCACCTTATCAAATACGAAGGCCTCTTTTTTTTGATCAGGTTTTGTCATTATTTTTTGATTATTCCTTGCAAGAATGACTCTAGTCGAACCCTCGTAGTATTACTTTTCCTATGGCCTTACCTGATTCGAGAAGTGCGTGAGCTTCACCAATTCTTTCAAATGAGTATATCTCATCATGCATCAATGGGGTAATGGATTTCGATTCGGTATTCTTTGATATTTCTTTTAGTACTCTTCCGTGTCGAGATTTTCCAATCCCTTGATTGTATAGGATTGGAATAATCATAAATACAACATGAAGTGAGAGTGCCTTCTGGTGAAGGATACTTAGGTCGCATTCGACTCTGGTGTTCACCGAGGTTACTCTTCCTTCAAGCCTTGATGCTTCAAAACAACGCATTAAATTATCGCCTCCAACAGTATCAAAAACTACATCAAAGCCATCCCCGTTAGTATGCTTATTGACGTATTCTGTGAGGCTTTCCTTTTTGTAATTAATAGGTGTTGCTCCATAACTCTCTACTATCTCAGCCTTTCTTTCAGACGAGACAGTTGAAAATACTTCTGCTCCATGCAGCTTGGCCAGCTGTACACCAACGTGCCCGACTCCACCAGCCCCACCATGAACAAGTACCCTTTCTCCAGAGGCTATTTTCGCCCCTCTAATAAGTGCGTCCCAGGATGTTATTCCTACCAGAGGCAAGCCAACGCATTCTTCCATACTGATATTCTCTGGTTTTATTGAAAGTAGACGTTCATCAACTAATTGATATTCAGCCATCGCTCCAGGATTTCCTTTTATGGCTCCACTGCAGCCGTAGACCTGGTCACCGGGTTTTAAATTGGTTACATCGTTACCAATTTCTTCCACTATTCCTGCAACATCAAAACCAAGAACTCCATTCTCAGGAGCCAAGTCTTTGAGGAGACCTGATCGAATTTTATAATCGATTGGATTGACTGAACTTGCTCTTACTCTGACTAAAACATGACCGGATTTGAGCTGAGGCTTGGGTATTTCGCTCAGTTCGAATACCTGAGAGTCACCAAAACCTTTCATTACCATGGCTTTCATTGGCTATTGAATAATCAATCTATTGGTCAGCGTCAATAAGGGATCTCCGCTTATTAAGCTTTTTAAGTGATTTTAATAGCTTAAATCTTGGATCAAGGATGAGAGTTGATTTGACGAATTAGATGAACTCGTTATTTATTTAACAATCCCTAAATACTTATCACGCAGTTTCTATCTGTAAGATTTGCATGGCAAAAAAGAAAGTCGTTAAGAAAATCGTTAAAAGAAAAGTACTTAAAAAGAAAGTGCCTAAGGGGACTCCCTTGGGAAATGAGAAAAGGCCTGTCAAGAAATCAGGGGTCAAATCAAAAAAGAAAACGAAAAAAGCCAAAGTCCCATCACTTAGGAAGACGGATAAAGATGATGGGGGAGTGGTACATATTGATGATATGTACTCATCATGGTTTATCGACTATGCAAGTTATGTAATTCTAGAAAGGGCAGTTCCAGCTCTGTATGACGGATTGAAGCCGGTTCAGAGACGCATTCTTCATTCTCTAAAAGAGAAAGACGATGGCCGATACAATAAAGTAGCAAATATCGTTGGTCATACGATGCAGTACCACCCACACGGAGACGCCTCCATAGCAGATGCATTAGTTTCAATGGGGCAGAAAGATTTGCTCATCGATACTCAGGGAAATTGGGGCAATATCCTTACTGGGGATAAGGCTGCGGCTACCAGATATATTGAGGCTCGGCTTTCGAAGTTTGCATTGGCAGTGGCGTTTAATGCGAAGACCACGAACTGGGCATCTTCCTATGATGGCCGGAATCAGGAGCCTGTGAATTTACCTCTCAAATTTCCATTGCTCTTAGCGCATGGGGCGGAGGGAATTGCAGTAGGCTTAGCGTGTAAGATACTTCCCCACAACTTTATTGAACTTATCGATGGTTGCATTGATGTGTTGCGGAAGAAGCGGACAAAGTTATTGCCGGATTTTCCTACTGGTGGAATCATGGATGCATCAGAATACAGCGGGGGCCTTCGGGGGGGTAAAGTGAGGGTTAGGGCACGAATAGAAAAAACCAAAAATAAGCGGCTCCTTAAGATTACAGAAATTCCCTTTGGCACCACGGCTGGTGGTCTGATGGATAATATTGTTTCAGCCAACGAAAAGGGAAAAATAAAGATATCAAAGATTGAAGATATTACTGCTGAGAAAGTTGAGATCAACGTTCACTTACCACTGGGTTTGGATCCAGACACTGCAATTGAGGCTTTATTTGCATTCACTGATTGCGAAGTAAGTATTTCACCTAACTCATGTGTCATTGAGGACGATAAGCCACGATTCTTCGAAGTTGATGATTTATTGAAGAAGTCATCTCTGAGGACAAGGGACCTCTTGAAGTGGGAGCTAGAAATTAAATTGGGTGAGCTTCAGGACAAGTGGCATCATAATTCACTAGAGCGAATTTTTATAGAGAATAGAATATACCGCCGTATTGAGGAGTGCACCACATGGGATTCAGTCATTGAAGAAATATGGAAGGGGTTAAAACCATTTCTAAAGAAACTTAAGAGGAAAGTGACAGAAGAGGATGTGGTGAGATTAACAGAAATAAAAATAAAAAGAATTTCTAAGTACGATTCATTCAAGGCGGATGAAGTTATTCGAGGTATTGAAGATCAGATCAAGGAAGTGAAAAAAAACATTTCACAGATCACGAGGTACACTATCAGGTACTACAAAGACTTGAAGGAAAAGTTTGGAAAAGGTAGAGAAAGAAAAACTGAGATTTCAACTTTTGGTAAGGTCATTGCAAAGAATGTTGCGGTCGCAACTGAAACGATTTATTTAAATTCTAAGACTGGATTTGCTGGATGGGGGCAGAAGAGTAACGGAGTTTCTGTTGACCGTTGTTCTAGAATGGATGACTTAATTGTTTTTGGTAGGGAAGGAACTATGCAGGTTTCGAAAGTTGCAGAAAAAACATACGTTGGGAAGAATCCTGCTCATGTCGCCATCTTTAGAAAAGATGAACCAAAATATTATTGTATGATATATAGGGACGGGCGAGACGGGGCTACCTTGGTCAAGAGGTTTACTGTCCAGGGCGTGACTAGGGAGAAAATGTATGACTTAACAAAAGGAACTAACGGTACTAGAGTTTTATTCTTTTCAGTTCATGATTCTGAAAAAGAGACACCTACAGTTAATGTTGTGCTAAAACCAATGCCACGCCTGAGGGTGAAAGAGATAGAAGTTGATTTTGCCGATATTTCCGTGAAGGGCAGGGCTTCTAAGGGAAACATAATTACTAAGAATAAGGTAGAAAAAGTTGTCAGAAAGAAGGGCCAGATGGAACTTCTTTAGTTTTTCTAATTCACGGGATCCCACTCCAGCCTGTAAAAAATTTTATTTTCCAGATTTTCTTCTTGGGGTTCATTGAAAACAAATGACGTCTCTGTTACTGTGAAATTTTTATAAGTGCTCCAATTTAATAGGTCATTTGATTTTTGAAGTTTAAAACCTTTTCCTTTAATGAGATTCTGGCAATTGATGACGATATTTTGAGATTCAGTACCAATTTTCAAATTTGGTAAATTACCTTTTTCAGCTCTCCAGGCCAAACCAAATTCTGTAGATATATCTGTTGCCACTTTGAGCTGATAACGCCCCTTAGGAATCCCTCTCAAGTAAAGATGCTCTAAATTATCGATACTAGAATCGCTAAAATCATAAAGGATTAAATTTTCTCCATCATCACGGCAAAACGATAGTGACATGTTAGCTATAGAGGCATTGTATTTACTTCCATTAATCCAAGGCGAACTGATGATTGAACGGTTCCAGTTCAATGAAAAGATAACCTCTGAAATGTCCTGATCAAAAACAAGATCATAAAAAACTTCATCATCGGACTCTAGAGATTTAAAATCCCAACCATAATATTGAAATTTTTCTAGAGATGATTGATCTCCCTTTGTGAGAATTTTATAACTGTTGTTAACGTTTATTTTTCCGGCTCCGTAGACTTGGTCAATGGGTTTGGTGCTAGATCGTGTCCAGTCGTTCAATTTATCTTTTTCAGCGCCAGCCATAATAATTGCTTTCATGGTTTCAGGGAAGCATGCATTAGGCATTCCTAAATTTGATGATATTCCATAAAGGAGTGAAATGGCAGAGCTGACCTGTGGAGTGCAATTGCTAGTTGAGTTGTCATTTGCTACAACGTCTGGTTTTAGTCGCCCTGCGCCATCATGATTTACCGTGCCGGAGCCAATGCCCAGAACGGACGGGGTTCCTCCTCGACTATGTGAACCATTAGTGTTTCCTACTACGATGGCATTGTAGCTTGAGGCAAGAATAGAGGGAACTTTTGAGGAATCTCCATTATTAAGACCAACACAAGCAATGAATTGGTCTCGATCGATTGCGTAGTCGAACCTTCTAATGATTTCGTTTTCAGCTAGTACTGCAGAATCAATTTCGGCAGCAGAACTGGTGTCGCTGTAACCATAGGATATCCAAGAATGATTTTGAATCATGCTCTCTTCAGTGAGTGGTGGCAATAAAGTTCCAAATAATAAAAAATCCTGAGAGGACCATTGATTGGCAGCATAGACATCAACTAATGGAATCCAGGAAGTAATTGATTCGTCGCTAAAGAATCGTTTTCCCACACTCTCTGAGTGGCCAGATCTTTCATAAGAGACGCTTTCACTAAATGTCTTAACTCTGAATGTTTGTTTTTCGAAAGATGAAGTCCCTTGAAAATTATATCCGTCTTCTAGCTTTAGGTTTGGAGAATCTTCAGGTAAGAATCTCCCTTCAGCGTCTGCGGCTTCAACGAGTGATACTTTGAATGGTGCGGATTTAAGTTCTATATCAAAAGAAAAGTCAGAGCTTAATATGCTGCTATTTAATGCCTGCACGGCAATAATGTTTTCTCCTTCATTTAAAAGTAGGCTAGACCGGCCAATTATTTGAGACTCCCATTTTGCTTCATGGCTGTAGGCTGTCGAATCATGACTTATAGTACCTTTACTTACATTTAGTCTAGCCACTTCATGTCCATTGATCCAAATGATGGCTCCATCATCAATGTACGTTCTTAATAATAATCTAGAAGGAATTTTACCGCTCTTGACAATAAACTTTCTCCTTAAATAAATACTCGAGTATGGTGGAGAAAGGTTAATACTTGGGCCCCGCATGTCCGTGAGAACTGTATTGTCATCTCCGTCACCATATCCTATCGGTGTTTGACCCTGAATCCATTCTTCATTCTCTTGGAAGTCTAGAGTCCTCCACTGCCAACTAGGCGAAGAAGCTTCACTAGTTCCTTTCCTGTATTTCCAGCCATTGTCTTGTGCTGGAATAAATACCATTGATTCATAATCAATAATGGGCTCAGAGGAAAGTTCCTCCACAAGGTCATCGTATCCAAAATCATTAGCCCAGTTTTGAGCATAGGTTGAGTGAATCCCGTAAGTGAATATCAAAACGAGTATTAATGATTTGAATTTTCTGTTTTCACAAATCATTGGTTTTTAATTATGGCATGCTATTCTTGAAGGTAAATTCACTTTTTTTATATTTTCTCAATAATTAGCCATGAGTAGTACAACAAATGAAGAGTCATCCATTGCAATAATTGGTGGAAGCGGTCTTTATGACATAGATGGTGTGGAAAACCTTAGTGAACACCGGGTAGAAACGCCTTATGGTCCTCCTTCAGATTTAATTATTCAGTGCGAGGTGAGTGGGCGAAAAGTTTTTTTTCTTCCTAGACACGGTAGAGGACACACAATTTTACCACATGAGTTGAACCATAGGGCTAATTTTTGGGCTCTTAAGTCTCTTGGAGTTAATTGGGCTGTATCAGTTACAGCTGTGGGGAGTCTCCAAGAATGTTACGCGCCTAGAGACATAGTGCTGCCCGATCAATTCTTCGACCGAACTAGTCGGCGTGAGGAACATACTTTTTTTGGTGAAGGGATATGTGCTCACATTGCTTTTGGGGAGCCAATTAGTTATAATTTGAGAGAATTGCTCTTTGAGACTGCAAGCGCAATTCATGAGCGTAAGGTACACAATGGAGGCACCTACGTGAATATGGATGGACCAGCATTTTCTACCAGAGCCGAGTCGCTCAATAATCAGCGCCTTGGATTTGATGTCATTGGAATGACGAATTTACCTGAGGCTAAACTTGCTAGGGAATCCGAGATAGCCTTGGCTACTATGTCTATGATTACTGACTATGATTGTTGGAAAGTAGAGGAGGAACCAGTGACGGCTGAAATTGTGATTGGTCATTTGCAAGCCAATGCGGAATCGGCAAAGAAGGTTATTAAAGAGCTAATACCAAAGATTCCTGAAAATCCAGACTGGCCGGAACACCATTCTTTAGATGGAGCTATTATAGGTGATTCATCATCTTGGCCAGAAAAGACAAGAGTAAAGCTTGAGCCTATTCTTTCTCGCTACTTAAATAAAAATTAGAGTTGGTAGGCTTTTTCAACTTCTTCCGCAAGTATCTTAATACCTTCTTTTATAACATTATCAGGTTGAGAGAACGTGATTCGAATGCATTGACGTGTGTGTTCCCATTCTTCATTCGTTCCATAAAAGAAGTACTCACCAGGTACGACGAGAACGTTCTTTTTCTTAAGTCTTTCATAAAGTTCTGTGCTGGTAATCGGTAAATTTGGAAACCAAAACCAAAGAAAAAACGCACCCTCTCCATCATGAATTTTGTAAGGAGTGGATTCAGAGAAGGAATCCCTGACATATTCACGAGCTCTTTGCATCTTTTCAAAGTAGTAAGGTCTGATCGTGCCTTCACTAATTCTGAAGATTTCACGATTCTTAATGAGTGGAGTTGCAATTGCTTGACCAATATTATTATTTGCTAGGCCTATGACGGCATTCGCAGCAGATATTTTCTCAATAATATCTTCATGACCAATAACGATTCCTGTTCTAGTTCCAGGCAGACCCAGTTTTGAAAGGCTTAGAGTTAGTATCACATGGTCATCATATATAGGATTTGCAGATCTATAAATAGCGCCAGGAAATGGGTTTCCATAAGCGTTATCAATTATGAAAGGTATACCGTGCGATTTTGCTATTGAAGATAGCTTATTCACTTCATCATCAGTTAAAACATTTCCACTTGGATTAGTTGGCCTTGAAACACAAATGGCAGCGATCTCCTCAGTGATTTTAAGATTATCAAAGTCTACTTTATATTTAAAAGACTTGGCACCTGTCTCTTCAATGAGTCCAGGGTTTGAGATGAATAGATCATCATTAATGCCCTGATTAGCGTAGCCTATATACTCCGGGGTAATAGGTAATAGGATTTTTTTTGGACCTTCGATTGATTCTCCTGCTAATATGTTAAAGAGAAAAAAGAATGCAGTTTGCGCTCCAGAAGTAACAGATATGTTTTTTGACGTTAGTTGCCAGCCATATTTTTCATTTAATGATTCGGCTAAAGCATTTAAAAAAATTGGGTTTCCAGAGGGGCCATCATAATCCCCCAAGATGGTATTCAAATGTTCGGGTTCACTAAGAATCGATTGAATTTGTTTTCTCCATATCGATTGAACTTCCGGAATCGCTGCTGGATTACCCCCACCCATCATCCGCATTTCTTGATTTTCAGTTAGTGCATCTCCAAGATCCTTCATGAGATTTACGATTCCACCCTTATGCCCAATTTTTTCACCAAACTTTGAGAATGAAAAATCAAAACTCATAATAAATTAATACAAAGGAAAGTTTATTGCCGATCGTTATCACTAATTATGTTATTAACGATTGAGAAAATCGTGCTATAATTAAAAAAATGTGCTATAATAACATCTAGTTGTTTTTTATAGCAACCAATCAATTAATCATGGGAAACGAAAAAAGAACAAGAGCACGTAGATCTCGATCAAGGAGAGTAGACAAAAAAGCCATCGAAGATGGTCGTCGTCGAAGAGAAGGATCGAGTGATTCAAAGTCTCAGGAGGCTGAGGGTACAATATCTGCCGTACTTGCCGGAACCATGTTCAAGGTCAAACTTTCCAATGGTCATGAGTTATTAGCTCATATTTCGGGTAAAATGAGAAAGAGATTCATTAGACTGGTTGTAGGAGACAGAGTGAAGCTTGAAGTTTCTCCCTACGATATTGATAAAGCGCGAATTACCTACCGTCTGGGTTAGAGGGTATTATTGGCTCAATTTATTAGTGCGTCTTTTTATAAGGTAAGCCTGTAATTTTTCTTGCGGCTTGTCTTGTCAGTTAGCTCAGAATCGCCTAGCCTCAATGCATGGCTAAACAGGCTTTAGGAAAAGGATTAGGCGCGCTAATTGGAAAAGTTAGTAAGGACACCTCAAAACCTGCACCAGTCAGTACTGATCCGGGGCCGGGAGATCGTGTCGTTTTGGCATCTCTAGCTGATGTTGTCCCGAGTCCATTGCAGCCCAGAAAGCAATTCAGTGATGAGGCTTTGAGTGATCTTGTTGATTCAATTAGAGAGCATGGTGTCATTCAACCTCTGATTGTCCGTGAAGTTAAAGGTAAGCTTGAACTGATCGCGGGAGAGAGGCGGTGGAGAGCTTGTCAGAAGTTGGGAGTTGATTCAGTTTCAGTGATCTACCGTGAGGCAAGTGACAGAGATGTGCTTGAGATGGCCCTAATAGAGAACCTTCAGCGTGAGGATTTAAATCCCGTAGAGGAAGCTCAGGCCTATACTCGATTGGCCAAAGATTTTGGAATGACTCAAGAAGAGATTGCTTCAAGAGTTGGTAAAAATCGAGCGACCGTGGCTAATGCGATGCGGTTATTAGATCTATCATCCGAAGTGCAACAACAACTCGTGACAGGACAAATTAGTGTCGGCCATGCCAAGGTTATTCTAGGCGTTAAATCCAAGAGTGATCAGACTTTGATCTCAGCCAAAATCGTTAAAGAAGGGCTAACAGTCAGAGCAGCTGAAAAACTAGTTAACGAGCACCTAAACCCTACTTCAAAAAAGAAAGGCCCGAGTGCAGGTAAAACTAATACTCAATTATCGGCTGCTCTTGCAAGGATTCAGGATCTCCTTCGGGAGAGGTTTTCTACTCAGGTTAACCTTAATCAGGGTAAAGCTAAGGGAAAAATTGAAATTGAATATTACAATAATGAAGACCTAGAGCGATTGTTAGAGCTCATGGGAATCGATGATGTTGATTAGGAGTAAGAGAAGCAGGTCTCTTATTTATTGTATTGCCTGCGCATTTACTGGATTGCTGGCACTGACCGGGTGCAGTCGCAAAAGTATCGATAAAGTTTTCTCCGGTAAAATGGCTTACGATCATATTGAAACGTTGGTCGGTTATGGCCCAAGGGAACCCGGAACCAAAGCTATTGCCAAGGCTCAGAGCTACATTGAGACGACATTAAATGGGTATGGCTGGAAAGTTTCTCGTCAGATTTTTAACGATCAGACTCCGATAGGGGAAAAAAGGTTTGTAAATTTGAGGGCACGTTTTTCTCCAAATGTTGATGATTTAGATTGGAAAGATGGTGGAGGAAAACTTTTGATCTGTTCGCATTATGATACAAAAATTATTGAAGGGATTAATTTTGTAGGAGCAAATGATGGTGGCTCTAGCACTGGAGTCTTAATTGAGTTGGCAAGAATTCTTTCAAAAGATCCCGAACGTGCTAAGAAAATTGAATTTGTTTTTTTTGATGGGGAAGAAGCGGTCATAGATTTTTCTGCCACTGATGGCCTATATGGTAGTCGATACTATGGTAAGTACTGGAGAAGTGCACCTAAAGACAAGAAGCCACAATCAGCTTATGTTCTTGATCTTGTCGGGGACAAAAACATGAGAATTGATCCGCCCGTTGATTCGCCATTACATCTACTTTCTGAGTTGTATTCGGCAGCAAGGCAAATAGGCAAAAAATCTTTATTTGGTATTCATTCAACTCCCATTACCGATGATCATGTTCCATTAAATGCAGCAGGTATTCCCGCGTTGGATATTATTGATTCTAATTACATCAGCGGGAGGAAGTGGCACCAAGAAGGAGATGATTTGACGTCTGTTTCATTAAAAAGCTTAGAGGTTATCGGCAATGTAGTACTGCAAATAATTGAGAATCGGTTTCCAGTAAATTAGGTATACTTATTTTTGAAGGTTATTAACCAAATAATCACTAAAACTTTACCTTGCGGATAATCTCTAGTTTGGTAGTTTTTCCACACTTTAAGGACAATCTTTCTCTGGGTTTACTTAATTAGCGCCCGTAGCTCAACTGGATAGAGTGCCTGACTACGGATCAGGAGGTTAGGGGTTCGACTCCTCTCGGGCGCGCTTTCTCTTTTTCTATTTTTATTGATTCAAGTTAGTCTTTTGCATTAATTCTGACAAGGTTTGTATACAGTTGGATAAGTTTTCTGCACTTATGCAGCACAAAAATTGAGAGCACTGCTCATGCTAATTTTTCGCTATTTATCCAAAGCAAAGCGGTAGAATTTTTTGCCGTCTGGAATTGGAATAGTGCGCGTCATCTCACCATTTAGCTTAGTCCACTCAACGAGATTATCACTTTGTTCTATAGTTAGTCCTAAAGTGATGTTATCGCCATCGGGTTCAACTGTTAATATCACTGATCCTGCACGGCCTTCTTGGACCTCTTCGAGAGTGGGACGCTTTTCAAGGGTAGCAATTTTTTCATCTTTCTCTTGAACCTTTACTGCAAGTTCACTAATTCTAGTATTAAGAGTTTCAATTTTATTAGATATTAAATTCATTGCTTTTAATTGTTCCAACTGAACCTTTAGATCAAAGTTTTGGATTGCCTGTTGGCTTTCATTACTGCTGTTATAAAATGGGTATACTGATGCTCCATTAATTTTGCTTCCTGAAAAATTAGTCCCGCTAATGTTTACACCATAGAGATTTGCGTTTTCTAAATTAGAGTCTTTGAAAATAGCATTACTCATATTTGTTGCGCTAATATCAGCGCTATTAAGGTTTGCAGAACTAAAATTCGTTCCTTGTAAGATCGAGAGCGAAAAGTTTGATTCACTCAGATTGGCATCGCTGAAATTTGCAGAATTTAATCTAGATTGAGATAAATTTGCTCCTTCAAGATTTGCTCCTTTAAAGTTTGATGAGATAAGTATTGCCTTTTCAAGATTGGCTCCCTGAAGATCGGCACCTTCGAGGTTTATTCCTGAAAGATCTACACCAGAATCAATAGTGGCTATAACTCCATTAATTTCAATTTTTCCAGTTCTAAGGCCAGTATCAGGATCTATCACTTCTTCAATCCATTCGCCTTGAGAAAAAGAAGTTAGGCTCGTTAAAACAAAATACAGTAATGATATGATGGTTGGCTTTTTCATTTCCCAATTTACCAACTACTAACAAGAGAATCAATTATTGAAATTTGCCGCACAAAAAGCTGGTCGTGTGACTATCAGACATATCTGCCTTAGGTTTTAAAAATCTTTATGAGCACTATATAATACTTAAGCGATCCATAGTCGTCTGACTATGGATCAGGAAGTTATGGGGTCGGCTCCGTTCTCGAGTGCTCTTTTTCTAAAATAAATAGTGACTTTTCATTGGTTCACAAGCATTTGCTCTGATGCTAAATGCTTTAAGTTTTTTTCCTAAATTTATAAAAAATTAAGTATCGTTTATAAATTAGTTTTCTTTCTTAATTTATTGATTAGCCTTATATTGCTAGTTATTCAAAAATAAAATAAATTTAGTGCCAGCCATAATGAAGTTATTAATCCCTCTGTTATGTCTATGTTCCATCCTTGCATCCTTGAATGCTGCGACAACTTCAGTCACTGTTGGTGGGAAGAATTACACCGTGACTTATGAAAGTCTCGCATATGATGGTAATGAATCTCAATTTAATAATACCGATATGCCATGGTGGGGTAATTCATCTAAAGCCGAATCTTTTGCGCAAGCAACAAGTGTCAACTCAGTCCATTATGGATATGAGCACTTTACTGGGTTTGGGTTAAGTGCTTTATATTATTATAGATCTGATGGAAATGGTGGCAGTACGGCTTCTAGTACAGCTACTAGCAATAATCGTAATTATGCCGTAAGCGCAGTCGCGGTGCCTGCTCCACTACCAATTCTTGGAATTTTACCTGTAGTGGGTTTTCTAAAGAGAATGCGCAAGAGGCAACGAACTTAGTTTCTCATTTAAAAATTCTGACTAAAGCTCAGTAGGAGACCGGCCGTTACTTAAGATACTCCAAGAACCAGGAAATGGGACGCCTGCATCTCACTCTGATGCAGAAGTTCGGAATCGATCAGCAATCCTACGCTAATTTCTCGGCCTCATTGACAGGACTCGACGTTAGGCCCTTCGAAGAATTCAAAGAAAGCTCCTTCGAGAGCTGGGTCAAACGAGACAAAGACACCATCACTGCGCAGGGCCGGTTACGGATGTCGGACAATCTTGATGAGGCGAAGGGCTTTTACATCGACGTTGAAGAGAAGCCCTCGGTCCGGATCGAAATCAGCTTCGGTGACTTTCACAGTTTCAACCTGGCCTATCACGTCGGAGCCCCGATCAAACTGTTCCAGGAACAGCGTAGAGAAGAATGGATAGCTCCTAATCAACAAAGTCACTGGGCTCATTTCGCTATTCGGGAACAGTAAGCCCGGGAAAGTGAACGGTTAGAGAGCCCTGTTCCTATATATTCGAATGAAAGAAAATAAGTTATTCAGCAAGGGGAACGAGCTGGATAGCATCGAGAATAACGAAACCGTCCGTGCCTTGGTTAGTCACTGTTAAAACTGATTTCATATCCGAGAGGAGCTGAGCGGAACCGATCGTACGGAAGCTCTTTCCTGGAGGCATGACCATTGTTTGATTGACAGTGAAGGAAGCCTTGTGTGTCCCACTTTTTATTTCAATGGGCACTTTTTTGGCACGGGTCGAATGGGCCGAGTAAGCCATTCTAATCTCGTAACGACCGGTCTCAGGTGCAGTAAATTTGAAAGTGGCTATAGACTTACCATCTGCTCTGGCACCCTCATGGATATAACCTGATCCAACGTAAGGCTTAAAGTTCTTTGAACCGGCCCAATGACCGGTCAAGGTCGCGTCCGCATCATCGAGCAATATTTCCCCAAGTGACTTTGGATTTATTGAAGAATGTTCTGCCATATCATCCGGTTCAGTGGATGGTTCCGGCAAATCAAGTACTTGTTCCTGAGCCAGGAGTCGATGACAGATTTTTGCATATTCCAAATCCTGAACTAAAACATTGTCCTTCGCTGCCAGTGCCGCAGCGACGCCTGCTCCCTGACCGATCACCATCCATGCACCTTCAATCCTCAATGATGAAATGCCAACATGCGTGCAGGATAACGCGACAGGCACAAGCAGGTTATTACATTGCTCACGCTTAGGCAGAATTGCACGGTAAGGCACATGATAAGCATAGCCGACATTCTTCCCTTTTAGGCGTACTGGAAAAATTGTTCCCTCGTTAACCACGCCACCGTCCTTCAGAGCAATGCGCTGAACATCATGAGAATCGATTGGAAACGATGAGATCGCAATCGGATCATCTTTTTTGGGGTCCTCAATAATATCCCTTTGGCTGATAACGTACATTCCTTTCATCCGCCTTGATTCACGTATGTAGAGGGTCGGTGAAAAATGACCATGACCGGCAAATTCGTCATTACACAAGCCCAATTTTGCATACTGATCACGAATTGATTTGGGCACGACCGGGTCATTGGTCAGAAAATGGAAGAACTCCAAAGTGTATTGCTTATGCGTTTCCCAGATCCTCTTTCTCTTTACTTCGTTTGCCTCATGCCAGGAATTACCACCTCCAACCAATCCTATCGAAAATTGTCGACCAATTGAGTTATTGCCGTCGAATTTTCCACCCGGCAAAGGATACAAATCGAATCCAAAACTCCTGCCACCGGATTTGATGTGACGTCGTATTATCTCGAAGCGGTCCGGGTCATATTGATCCGGTTCTGGCATGGGCACTTTATTCTTAATGTTATTTGTCAGACACAATCGAAAGCTGTATGTCATAATCTTTTTGTCCCCGGCCTCCTTGGGCCCCGCATCGTCAGTAGTAACTAATGGAAGAATTTTGCCTTCATCATCAAATCCATTAATACTAATCCTTTTCTTGGGATATTGTTTCCCCGCAAGAGATTCTCCGTACTCAGCACGGCTTTCACGACCGATGGTCCAATCAACGCCCGCGCTCGCCATAAGATCACCTTCGTAGGTACCATCAATAAAGACCTTAGCTTTATAGGTTCCATTATCAGTAATGATAGCGGTGATTCGTGCCCCCTCTTTGATGACCGACTTGAGATACTTGCCTTTCATTACAGTCACTCCAGCCTCATCAAGCATTTTCATCGTCACTCGCATCGCAACGTGCGGCTCAAAGGTCCAACGTGAAGTGTCCTTTGTCCATGGATCGTAAGGCGCCTTAATTCTCCGATCAGTGTAGTCTTTGACCACGCGCGTGTGCCACTCATGAAATAGCCCCATTACCGTACTGCGAACCATCTGATTCGAATCACAGTGACTCAGCCCTCCTGTACTCATCGCACCAACATGCTCCGTCGGTTCCAGCAGAATAACAGAAGCCCTTTCGCGAGCAGCAGCTATTGCCGCGCAGAAGCCTCCAGGCGTCGAGCCGTAGACAATAACATCGGCTCTGTTTATGTCCGGCTCATCCGCAGCCAAGTACTGAGGAAGAACTACTAATGACAGGAAAGAAACTGATAACAACAGTCCTTTCACCGCTCCATTTATCTTTGCTAGCATATTAAAATATTTATGGTCTGTAAAAAGACCTATTGATAATATTGATAAGATTATTTTATTTATTAAATTTTTAAAGATATAGAACATCGCATCAATAACTAACAAGTCTCTGAAATATATATTTATCTTTTTAACTTTATGTTTTATAGCTAATTGATAATGAAGTTACATATACCAATACTTACCGTTCTTATAGTCTCTTCATTCGCTTTATTTGGAGCGATAGCTCCAATGACTCCTATGGATTTAGAAAAGAATTCGGATCTCATTATTACGGGAAAAGTCATAGGTATGACATCAAAAATAACAAAATCAAAGGTAGAGAAAGCATTCGGCATTCATCGAGATAAAATATTTAAAGTGACAATAAAGATCACTAAAATCTTAAAGGGGAAGGGTGTTAAACTTGGTCAGAATATTAATATTGGGGCTTGGCAGCCTAGAGTGAGAATCCCTCCTTATCCTGGGCCACAGGGCAATCAGCTTATCCCCAATAAGAGTGATTTTGTTAAAGTGTACCTTTATGTAAAATCAGAGAATAATTATACTGCACTACTTCCTAATGGGTTTAAAATTAAAACCAATAAATGACAAAAAGTTTCTTAATAACACTCGTTTCTATCCTTCCGTTCTTTACACTTATTTCAGTTTCGTTGGCTCAAGTTCAAAAAAAATCTTTAGCTGATCTTAAAGAGGTTAAAAAAGTTCATCAATTAAACCCCGGTATTAAGGCAAAAGCCAAATCGATTAATTCAGACTTCCTCGTCTTTTCAGCAAAGCTCAAGGAGACAAAAAAAGTTCCTTTAGTGATATACCTGCATGGCGCAGGAGGCAGAGGAAATAATATTGAATCAATAACTAGATCTGTTGCGCCTCTATGGAGAGGGATAGTCAAAAATATGGATATTCCATGTATTTTGGTGGCTCCGCAATGTCTACGGGAAGCTCGGGGCGGTGGACGAGGTGGCTGGAAGTATGAAGAGCTTAATGAGTGGCTTAATCAATTAAAAGCCACCTTCCCAATCGATTTGAAAAGAATCTATCTTACTGGTAATAGCATGGGCGGATACGGGTCATGGTTGTGGGGTGGTAATTCCCCCGAACACTTTGCTGCCATTGCTCCTATAGTAGGAGGTATTGGACCTGGTGGGCCAAAAGATGTTACCAAGGAATTAGATAAATGGGCCAAGAATTTGGCTAAGGTTCCAGTCTACGCATTTGCCGGGGCCAAGGATAAGGTTGTTCCTGCTGAAAGATCGGAGCGTATCGTGGCTGCGATTCAAAAAGCTGGAGGTAAATTAGTCAAGATCAAGGTTTATCCTAATGAAGGACACGGAGCAAAGAGGCTAGTCCTGTCATCTGAGGAATTTTACAAATGGATGTTTTCTAAAAAGCGTAAATGATATTCATCTAAGATCGCTAAGCTAATATCTCTTTAACCACTTTTGCCTTTTCTACTCCAGTCAATCTGGCGTTTAGACCTTGAAATTTAAATGTAAATTTTTCGTGATCAATACCCAATGAGTGCAATATCGTTGCATTCATATCATGAGTATGGACAGGGTCTTTTTCAATATTATAGCAATAGTCATCAGTTTTTCCATGGACATGCCCTTGTTTGATTCCGCCTCCAGCCATCCAAATGCTGAAGCAACGACCGTGATGGTCTCTTCCGTTTCTTAATGAACCTTGACTGTATGCTGTGCGACCAAATTCCCCCCCCCAAATGATAATTGTATCTTTCAATAGTCCTCTTTGCTCTAGGTCTGTGACCAATGCCGCAGAGGGCTGATCAGTGTCTTTACATTGCGCAGTAAGATGAGGTATTAGGCTGCCGTGTTGGTCCCAGCCACGATGAAATAATTGAATGAATCGGACGTCGCGTTCTGCGAGTCTCCGCGCGAGTAGGCAGTTATAAGCATAGGTTCCCGGTTTTTTAGCTTGTTCGCCGTAAAGTTTGAAAGTGCTTTTTGGTTCATTAGAGATATCTACAATTTCAGGTGCTGCTGTTTGCATCCTAAATGCCATTTCGTATTGAGCAATTCTAGTTTCAATTTCCGGATCCGCGAATTCCTGATAGGTCTCCTTATTGAGTGACGCTAGGTCGTCTAACATCCTTCTTCTCGTTGAACGGTCAATACCCGGTGGATCATTGAGATAGAGCAGGGGGTTTTTACCGCTTCGCATCAAGACGCCTTGGTGCTGACTTGGTAGGAATCCGCTACCCCACAGACGAGAAAAAATTGGCTGGCCTGGGTTCTTTCCATTGCCTTGGGATATTAAAACAATATATGAGGGCATATTAGAGTTGCTGCTGCCTAGCCCATAACTTGCCCATGACCCAAGGCTGGGTCTTCCAGGTATTTGTGAGCCTGTGTTTAGTAGAGTAATCCCTGGGTCATGATTAATCGCTTCCGTGTGCATGGAGTTTATCACTGTGATTTTATCAGCCACTTTTCCTGTGTAGGGAACCATGTCGCTCATCCATGTGCCAGAATTTCCCCTTTGCTTCATCGGAGATACTGGCCCACACACTAATAATTTTTTTAAGCCTGCTGTCATGCCCGTTAGTCTTTGGCCGCCTCTAACGCTTTTAGGTAATTCTGATCCGTGAAGTTCGTTAATTCTTTCAGAGTGATCGAATAAGTCGATGTGCGATGGGCCTCCGGATTGAAACATGTAAATCACTCTTTTAGCCTTGGCTTTGAAGTGAGGAAGCTCAGGCAAACCTTTATTTGTTGGTGAAGATGTTTCTCCTTTGAGCATTGACGCTGCAGCAAGAGAGCCGAGAGCAATACCGGACTGGCCAAGTAAAGAGCGCCTATTAATTATATTAGCTGATGAATTAATATGATCTGAAATGTTCATTGCCTAGTTACAAATTCATCCATGTTTAATAGAGTGCTTGCCACTAAGGTCCAAGCAGCATTATTTTTGGCATCCATTGAATTTTTTACAGTAGACTGGCCAGCCTTCAGTAAATAAATAGCATCCTTTTGACGAGACTCATAGGTTGATAGGTAATGAGTCAGAGATGACATCAAAATTGTTAATTCTTTTTGCTTTGGTTTTCGTCCTAACGTCTTGATAAAGCCTTCTTCTATCCCTTCTTGGGGAGTTGGTTTTAATGACATAATCTTGCCAAGTGATACTGCAGCTTCAAGATATTGAGGGTCATTTTGGAGAACGAGTGCCTGCATAGGGGTATTTGTTTGCAGTCTTCTTACCGTACAAGTTTCTCTGTTCGGAGCATCAAATATAATCATTGAAGGTGGAGGCGAAGTCCTTTTCCAAACGGTGTACATGCTCCTTCTATGATTAGCACTACCAGAACTAGGTAAGTATTTTTGGGAGGTGAATCCAGCAGGGTAACCGTAGTGACTCACATTAGCCCATAAGTCATTAGGCTGATAAGGATAGACGCTTGGCCCTCCGATCTCACGGTTCAATAGTCCAGAGGCAAAGAGAGCAGAGTCTCTCACAAATTCTGCATCTATTCTAAATCTTGGAGATCTGGATAATAATCGATTGTAAGGATCTTTCTCTTTTGCTTTCTTAGTTAAGTTTGATTTTTGCTTATAGGTGCCCGACATGACTATCCTTTTAATCATTTTTCGAAGGTCCCAGCCGCTGCTGATAAAATCTTTTGCAAGTCTATCGAGTAGCTCAGGATGAGAAGGGTATTCTCCTTGAGATCCAAAGTCTTCTGAAGTTTTGACGATTCCCGTACCAAAAATCATTTGCCAATAACGGTTCACAATTACTCTTGAAGTAAGTGGGTGGTTAGGATTGATGAGCCATTTTGCTAGATCAAATCTCGTGGATTCATTATCAGACGAGACGTCTTTTGGTTTTATTACAGACGGAGTTCCGGAATTGACCTCGTCGCCGTGCTGGTCGTATGCGCCTCTGATAAGGATATGTGTCTTTCTAGGTTTGTAATTCATAACCATCACCGTTGATTTTCCAGTGTCAGCGGTTTTTTTGATGGCTTTTTCTTCAAGGTTTAATTGGTTTATGTAGATTTTAAAAGTTCCTGAGACTGAAGAAAATGAGTCGTTGATCTTGTTCCAATCTTCATTACTTCTCTCGGATCGATCCTTGCTCAAGGCTAAATAAAGATCCTGATCAAATCCGGCTGGAGTTTTCTTCTGATAAATTTTTCCCCACGGATCCTCACCGTAATTGGCAATACTTGCAGCTTTAGCCCAATTTTTATTCTCGAGCTTATTCGTTCGTGAGTCCCAACTTGAGTCTGAAACTATATTAATTTTTTCTCCAGAGGGGAGAATTATGTGCATGCTTAAAATGAATCCAGCCGCGGAACCTGCTTGGTTTGTAGCCTGAACGTGGATTGTATTAGGCCCTTTTAATAAATTTTTTACACTTATTTGTTTAGGCTTTGTCCAGTCTTCGTTCGTTCCGATATTTTGTTCATTGATCTTGATTTTACATTCGTTGTCACAAGTGAACCAAATGAAAGCTTTTAATGGATCATTCTCTAGATTGAAGGTCTTTTTGAACTCTGTATTTGCAGATTTATTATCTTTGTCAGACCAGATCCATTTGACTGAATCATCAATTTTAAATTGAGTATCATTCTTGTTAGAATCTGGGCGCTGATTATTTAAGGATTCTATTTTTTTATTTTCCCATTCATCTCTTTCTTTGGCTAAATTTACCTCTGGATTGATACGTTTCTTCCGAAGTTCTTTTATCCTCATGCCGGCGTCTCTTTTGACTCGGTCGATTGAGCAGATTGGTGACTCTGCTTCGATCAATGGCGCAGTGTTTGCATTTATAGCTCCGTTCCCAGGTTCACTAGATGTATTAAAGAATGCGTAGAACTTGTAATACTCTTCTTGGGAAATTGGATCGTATTTATGGTCATGGCATTGAGCGCATTTCATAGTCATCCCCATGAAAACCGTTGATACTGTATCAACTTTGTCGGTGGTATAGGTGACTCGGTACTCTTCAGCGATGGTTCCTCCTTCATGAGTGTTCATACCATTCCTAAGGAATCCTGTGGCGACCTTTTGTTGATTTGTATTGTTAGGTATCAAGTCACCGGCAATTTGTTCAAGAGCGAATTGATCAAAAGGTTTATTCTCAAGAAAAGAAGAAATGACCCAGTCTCTCCAAACCCACATGTCTCTATGATCATCAATTGAATACCCGTTAGTGTCTGCATATCTAGCCGCGTCAAGCCAGTTTACTGCTAGTCTCTCAGCAAAAGCTTTTGAACTAAGTAACCGGTCTACTGTTTTTTCGTAGGCATTAACACTTTGGTCACTTATGAATTTATTAATCTCACCTTGAGTAGGAGGTAATCCAGTTAGGTCTAAACTGAGGCGCCTCATTAATGTTTGGAGATCAGCGGTTGCTGAAGGACTTAATCCTGCCTCAGTTAATTTCGATTTTATGAAATCATCAATGTTCCCTTCTTTAGGGTTGATCGGTTGGAATGACCAGTGTCCTTGGTACTCAGCACCTTCATCAATCCATTGACCTATCGTTTTAATTTCCCCAGTGTTAAGTTTATGATTTGATTCAGGAGGTGGCATTTGTTCATCAGGATCGGTCGAAGTGATTCTGTGCCAAAGACTACTCTCTTCTCGGTTCCCAGGAACGATCGCTCGTTCGCCTGACTTTTCTAATTCAGAGATCGCCTTTTCTCTGAGGTGAAGCTGAAGGTCTCCTTTGACAACTTTGGCGTCAGGTCCATGGCATGAAAAACAGTTGTTCGAGAGTATAGGCTTAATACTTTTATTGAACTGAATTTTTTCAGCAAAGCTCTGAGAGTGCAATAAAAACACCAATAAAATAGTTAAGCGGTAAACCATCATCTAGATCGATATACATAACATAAATTTTTATGCTTGGCGAGTTCCATACAGGTATAGGAATTCTTTTTTAGAAATTGTAGGTGACTCTGAGACCAATGTAACGCTCTAACCCTATTGTGCCTACCTGGAGTTTTGGTGTATCGTATCGATAGAGAAAGTATTCTTCGTTAGTTAAGTTACTGGCAAATGCTGTGATACTCCAATCATCTTGCCTGTAGCCAAGTCTTAGATTTAATATCGTATATTCTGGAAGATCGTCTCTTTCTAAACCCTCAAAAATAGACCGTGAAACCCTGGAACTAGTATATTTCATGTCGGCACCGAGAAAAAATCCACTTTCGAATTGGTACTCAAAACCTACAGAAGCGGTGAAATTTGGAGATCGGGGAAATTTTTCACCGGATAGAATCGTTTCTGTTCTGAACTGGTTTAATTTAAAATCTTCAAATTCAGTCACTGCAGCACCTAGTGAAGTGAATAGAGTGAGGTCTTCATTTGCTTTTGCCTGTATTTCTAATTCTCCTCCGTATACCTGAGAGTCGTTGACATTAGAAATTATTGCAGTGCTGGAGTCTCCAGGTATTTGTGGAATGTTTACTTGTTGATCTTTCCAGTCCATATAGAAAAGGTTAGCGGAGTAGTTAATTTTTTTGTCTGGTGATTTACCCGATAATGAAAGTTCATAGTTCCATACTTTCTCATCCTTATATTCGTATTCAGAGTCATTGAGTAGATCATATTTCATCCCACCTGCACGGTAAGACTTCTGAGATTTAAGACCAATGGTATTGTTCTCGTTTATTTTATAATTTATCCCAATCTTTGGCAGTATCGCATCAGCTGATGAGGACTGTGAAGTGAATTTGGAGTTGATAACTTCATTGTCATTGATGTCACGATAGATTCGGGAGTATCCCAATTTTTCATGGTCATAACGAAGGCCTCCAAATAATGACCATCTTGGAAGAATTTGAAGATCCATTTCACCAAATAATGCAAGATTTTCAATTTCTACGTTTTCATAGTTTCGACTTCTAAAATCATTGAAAGGTAGTTTCTGATCATATGAATGATTCATTTCGCCATCTAAATAGAAGATGCCTGCACTACTTTTTATTAGTCCTTTTTGGTAAATACCTTTGATTTGTCTGGAAATAGTCTCCTCCTCTATTTTACCGTTCTTTGATAAATCTATGGAAGGAAATTCTGTGTGAGTTCTCACAATACCGCTTAAGCTTTCAATACTCCAATATTCATTAATGGGTTTAAAAATTGATAAGTTTGCTTGAGAAACCTCAGTAGAGATAGCTGGTATAAAAGCTGGTAATGACTGTAGACCCCAAATTCTGTCTTGCCAATCAACACCGGCTGAAGGACCATCTACATCCTGATATTGTGGAGCATCATATGAGTGTGATGCTGTGAGCTTTGCTTGTGGTCCATTTTCACCAGATGGCTGATAGAGGATTTTAGCTCTTAGTTGATAGTACTTGTCTTCTTTTCTCTCTGAGAGTTTGGGTAACCCCTCTGATAAGGGGTAATTGAATTCACCGTCATGATCTAGTATTTCTGCAGTGAACCTTGCGGCAAGGTATTCATTTATCGGGCCAGATACCATCAATGCACTTTCATAAAGGTTATTTTCTCCTAAACCAAAAAGTAGGGATCCTTCTTCGTCGAAAGTTGGGTTTTTAGTCTGTATATTAATTTGCCCAGACGTTGAAACGCGACCACCTGCTGTTCCCTGTGGTCCACGTAATAATGTGACACTGTCTAAATCCCAAGTTCCCAGAGAACCACGTCTCGCTCCTTCAAGTGATTGGGCAATTCCATCAACATAAATATGAGAAAGAGGTTTACTTGGTAGAAGACCATTACCCTCGGAGTTGATTCCTCTAATAAGATAACCTGAATCAACGGAATCAGCGATAGAAATGTTAGAGATAGCTCTGAACGAATCAGATAATTCACGCATTATAGAACGCTCGATAAATTCTCCACTCATCATTGAGCTGCTGTGATGAGAATCTAAGAAATCTACACTAAGGGAATCAGTATTAAACCCTTCTTCTGCAGCAGAAAATGAAGCAGTGACGAAAAGCAAGCCTATCAATGTTGAATTAACTATTGATTTGATTCTTTTCATTGTGGCAGGCTTTGATGAATTACTAACTATTAATTCATTTTATCCAGTCGTTATAAATCTCGGAGACTTTTGAACTTTTATTGTCACCGCCGAGGAAAACAAAAGCATAACGGAATGTGATTTTCTCACCGTCTTTTAATATTAAGTCTCCAGTTCCTCTGGGTTTCCCTTGAAAATGTGAGTACCCGAATGGATTAGCTGCAATTAAACCGTAATCTCTGGCATGCCAAGTGGTTGGATGCCTTGGATTTGAGGGATGATCAAAAATACCAACACCGACTTGTTCATCTTCGACTTTTCCCCAGTAGTACAACCATTTTGCAGATTTCCCCCAAACTCCTCCTCCTGAAACTCCATTATTATTAACGGCTTTTCCGGTAGCAACTTTACCTTTCATTCGTAAAGCGGGGTGAGTTCTTATTCCCATGGAGCCTTCTTTAGTATCACCAAATTTAACATCTCCATTAGTAGCTCTAAGAGTTACCGTATAATCAATTCCACGGCCTCCATTGGGGAGGGACATAAACTTTATACTAGTGGTATCAGAACATTGTAGTTCACCCTTAGGGCTGACCCAGTCGTTCTCAGTGATGATTTCATTCTTACCAGATTTAAGGAATTTTTTATGATGAATCTTTCCCATCTTTTCACCAACATGCCAAAAGCTAATTCCATTCACGTCACCATGTGTGTACCATAATGACTCATGATGTGGATGATCATGAGCTTCATTAGGTGAATCTTTTTTTATAGGCCAATCTCTGACCATGCGTTTATTCTTTGGACCAAGGACTGGGTAGAGAATCGGTTTAGC
>JAOFDG010000090.1 GCA_028033615.1 Verrucomicrobiales bacterium
CTTCTTGATCATATGTTGGATGACATAAGGACAGTCAAAAAGAAAATAGGAAATGCTGATAGCGAAAAACTTGATCATTATTTATCTGCATTTGATTCTCTTCGTGACCGGAGACGTAAGCTTAAAGGGCTAGAAGCGAAAATTCGAAAATGTGCACCCATAGTAAATGATAAGTTTACTTCAGAAGTCGAAACCGATCGTCTTGAGGCTCACTTTGATATAGCTGCTGCCGCTCTTATATCAGGAATTACAAATGTAGTTAATGTCCGCGCTGATACTCTTGATGTAACATACCGAGGACTTGGTATATCTAAACATGTGCATGGACTTGGTCACAGCGAATCAGTTGTTGGAATGACCTCAAATGAAGCTAGGCGTCGTATTAGACGATTTCACATTGAACAAATTGCAAGGGTTGCGGCTAAATTAAAAGCTATCCCCGAAGGTGAAGGGAACATGTTGGATAACACTCTTATTGTTTACCTTAGTGACTCGGCAGAAAAGCATCATGGAAGTTGCGTGGAGTGGCCATTTATACTTCTTGGTGGTTTATTGCCAAGGGGTGGAAATCGTTACCTTCAATTTCCTTCATATCAAGAAAATGAACACCATACAATAGCGAACCTATACAATACATTTATGCATGCGATTAATAAACCAACTGATAAATTTGGTAGATTTGATAACGCATTGCCCATTAATCTACAAAAAGGTCCATTGTCTGAGTTGTTGTCTTAAATGTTAGAACCAAACAATTAAATATACACCCACCAGGAATCGAACCTGAACCCGCGGCTCCGGAAACCGCTGTACTATCCATTATACTATGGGTGCATATATTTTTAAATTAGCGGCTATGTAATTGAAATCAAGGTCTAGAACAATCTATAAAACAATAACTTTACACTAACTATAAGAAGAGATTTATTCGTTATTAACATTAAATGCTAGCGGACAAAGAAATTATCGTTATTAAATTCGGATCAGGTATCTTGACTGAGCCGAACGGTATTTCATTAGATAGTAAACAATTTGATGGATTAGTCCATGCTGTTGCCGAAGTTCACAAGTCTGGAAAGAGACCAGTAATTGTTTCAAGCGGAGCTGCTGCTGCTGGCATGATGGCTTTTGGAATAGATGAGAGGCCTGATGATTTGTCTGCTTTACAGGCATGTTGTGCAGTAGGACAAACAAGGTTAATGCATTTTTATGAAACCTTATTCAGACAGTATAATCTTAATGTCGCTCAGTTATTATTAACGAATGAGGATTTCTCGACTCCAAAAAGAACTCAGAACGTAACCAATACTTTTGACGAGCTTTTGAAACATGACGATGTTATACCTATAATCAATGAAAATGACTCGGTTGCCACTGAGGAGCTCAAGTTTGGTGATAACGATTCTCTTTCTGCTTCTATCGCTGTTCTTATTAAGGCGTCATTATTGATTATACTTACTGAAGTTGATGGGTTAATGGATTCTGATGGCAATCTTATTATAGAGATTGAAAGCTTAGCCGAGGCACTCACTCATGTAAGGGATGATACAGGTACTTATTCTGTTGGCGGTATGGGAACAAAATTGGAAGCAATAGATAGGGTTTCAAGAGATGGTATTCCTGCTTTAATTGCCAATGGGAGGAGATACAAACAGCTTGAAGCACTTATTGCCGGAAGTGGGTTGTGTACAAGAATTAAAATTTAAATATGAGTATAGATATTAAGGAAACCATAGAAAGAATGGGAGCCGATGCATTGTCCGCATCTAGGCATCTAGCCGACCTCTCAAGCGATCAAAAAAATAAAATTCTTTTATCAATGGCTGATCAACTTTTGTCAGATTGTGATATTATTATTGCAGCCAATGAAATTGATGTTTCAGATGCTAAGAAAAATGGTCTCACAAATGCAATGATTGATAGACTTGGCCTTAATCGTTCAAGAATTGAAGCGATGGCTGATGGCATCAAACAAGTGTCATCACTAGATGATCCGGTCGGTCAAGTTATGGATGACTGGAAAAGACCTAATGGAATGAGCATCAAACAGATTAGAGTTCCAATTGGTGTCATAGGAATAATTTTTGAGTCTAGACCTAATGTTACCAGTGATGCTGCTGTGTTATGTCTGAAGACAGGAAATGCAACAATTCTAAGGGGTGGTAAAGAATCGATTAACTCAAATCTGGCAATCGCTAAATCGTTGCAAAAAGGTGGAGAAAAGGCAGGTTTGCATGAGCATAGTATTCAACTGATACCTTTTACAGACAGAGAGAGTGTTAAGCATCTTGCGGAGATGGACCAATTCCTTGATCTTATTATTCCTAGAGGTGGAGCTGGTTTAATTGAGGCTGTTGTATCAATGGCTAGAATGCCAGTAATTAAACATTATGATGGAATATGTCATACATATATCGATTCTGATTGTGATATAAAAATGGCTCGAGACATTGTAGTGGACGCTAAAACCCAAAAACCCAGTGTTTGTAATGCTCTAGAAACTCTCCTCGTTTCTGAATCCGTAGCAAAGGAGTTTTTACCTCTAATCGGAAGAGACCTTATTGAAAAAGGTGTAGAAATACGCGCCGATCAACAATCATCTGATCTTCTTGGTATAGACTCAGTACCAGCTTCAAATGAAGACTGGAGAACTGAATATTTAGATCTCATTTTATCAGTAAAAGTTGTTAGCGATATTAATGATGCGATTGACCATATAAATGAATATGGATCACACCATAGTGATTGCATTGTGACTGATTCACGTGAGAACGCTGATTTATTTATGAAAAAAATTGATTCAGCCACCGTCTTTTGGAATGTATCAACGCGATTT
>JAOFDG010000091.1 GCA_028033615.1 Verrucomicrobiales bacterium
TAGACCAATGGAGAATAATCTTTTTCTTTGTCGCTGAAATAATTTTTAAGGTGATTTGAAATATTAAATGAAACTAATGCAGCGCCTTTTCTTTTGGCAATAAATGGGTTTTCGTTTTTGTAAATTGTTCCAATTTCTTCCCTTTCTGAATTGTCAAGTACTGGAAGATTTAATGCATTTGGTAAATGATCTTCATTGAATTCATTTGGAGATCTCACATCAATTATATCGTCATATTCATGGACTTTGAAATCTTCAGATGATATGGAATTGATCTCTCTCATTAGATATTAAAGTGACTATCTAGGTTTGCGAAGTTAATTGCAATGAGCGATTATCATATATCAAATAAACATGACGATATCAGTTACAGGAATTGGTTCTATAAGCTCAAATTGTAAAACACCCAATGAATTATTGGATGCAGCTGTTTCATCCTCAATAGTAACTAATCGAGTAAGAATTAACACGGTTAATGGTAAAATTGAAATACCAGTTTGTTCAATTGATGACAATGAACTAACAGATAAAAAATTTACTTCGTTTAGAAAATTAGATAGGACAGCAAGATTGGCTGCTTATGCTGCTCATAACGCATGGATAGATTCAGGTCTCGACAAATATGATATAGATATGAACAAGGTGGCAGTTATCATTGGTACCTCAAGGGGGCCAGTGGGTAAATGGGAAGAAACCTATAATAGGCAATGCGCAAAAATTAAACAACTCCCATCACTTGCTGCTTCTGGAACAATTGCCTCAATAAGCGGATCTATTTCTCAATTAATTAATGCTTCAGGCCCATCGTTTACTATCTCATCAACCTGCTCTTCAAGTGCTTCAGCGATAGCTTTAGGTGCTAGCATGGTGGAATCTGGAAATTGTGATGCTGTGCTCGTCGGAGGAGTCGAATCGGTAATTAATGAATCTGTTATAAATGTAATGAGATCTGCTGGATTAATTGGAAAAGATTCTATCCCTGATAGAACATGTAAGCCCTTTGATACTAATAGAAATGGACTTGTTGTAGGTGAAGGGGCTGGATTTCTAGTACTTGAATCATTAGCTCATGCAAATAAAAGAAATTTCAATCCTCTTGTACGAATAGCTGGCTGGAACACAGGTTTATCTCAAGCAGGTAAAGTAGGAGTTCAATTGAGCGGTGAAAGCTTTGCAAAGTGTATTAAAAAATCACTATCGATGTCCGATTTAAAATCAACTGATATTGATTACATAAATGCTCATGGTACAGGTACTAAATTAAATGATCTTTGTGAATCGAACGCAATTAACCTTGTTGATGAGTTATCAAATGTTCCCCTGAGTTCCCTAAAGCCAATAACCGGACATTGTTTGGGGGCATCTCCTGCATTGGAAGCAATCTTATCAATTAAATCTATAACTAATAGTATTGCACCTCAGACAACTAACCTTTTAGAACAAGACCCAAAAATAAATCTTAATCTTATAAAAGGTAAAGCTTTAGAGAAGAGTATTAATAATGTTCTCTCTACATCTCTAGGCTTTTGGGGAAATCACGCTTCTATAATCTTTTCTAAAATTAAATGAAGTTTTGATTCATTGATCTTACCTAGTTCAGTCCTCGGAATTTTTTTGATAATTCTTAGCTCATCAACCTTCTCGATAGGTGGTGCCTTGGAGTTATAATCATTGAATGTATTCGTGGAATTCACGTTGTCATTAGAAACCATCAGCAATTTGTAACCTTTCCTATAATCTGGATATGCAACTACTGTGTATGCGTCACCATAGAGCGTTGATATTTTTGACTTTAAATATTTTAGATTTACTTTTTCACCAAATATTTTGATTTGTTGATCTCCTCGACCAATAATATTAAGTTTATCATCTCTAAGGTTTCCGTAGTCACCAGTATTAAACCATCCACCAATACCACTTGGTGATATTAGCTGAATATGTTGATTGGAGTTAATATTAATATATCCATCAAATAAGGAATCACCTTTTAAAAGAATTTCACCATTCGTGTTAATCTTAATATTCCATATATTGAGTAACTTCAGCCCTTCACCTTGATTTTGTTCTGTTGCCACTTGAGAGCAAGTTTCAGTCATGCCATAAGTTCTTAATATGGGCCAACCCAAATCTAGACTTCTTTCATGTAATCCGTGGTCGAGGTGATCACCTCCAATAATTAGTCCCCTTAAATCTGGATTAGGTGTCCTTTCTGATTCAACAATGTCATGTAGTTGTGTTGGAACTAACGAGGAAAAAGTAATTTTATTATAATTTATGGATTCAGTAAATGATTGTGCATTCCATTTACCTTCAAGAATACAAACCGTAGATGAGTTTACATATGATCTAGCGAATATACTAAGGCCACTAACATGATGTGTAGGGAGGCAGCATAACCATTTATCATTACTATTTATATCCAAATGGGAATTGACGGATTCAGCTGAATTGAGGATAGCTTCTTTTGAGAGAATTACCCATTTAGGAACATCTGTACTTCCAGAGGTAGGGATAATGATCTTATTAGATAGGTTTGAATTTAAACAAAAATCATTAATTTTTTTTTGAATTACAGAATTTTGATTTGAGGTAATAATTAGATTCTCCCCATCTTCCCAAATATTTTTATGAAAGCTATGCATTTTTATCTGAGAGTGTCCCATTGAAGGGATTTAAGGTATTCATCCATGCCCAAGCCATTACCATTTTGTGATAAATTAAAATGTCCAGTTCCGTGGATGGACGATGAGTATTTTGATGTAGCGGCACGATACGTTGCATAAC
>JAOFDG010000092.1 GCA_028033615.1 Verrucomicrobiales bacterium
TCCCGCTGTTGGTTTCTTGAGACGACCAGGAATATATGAGTTATGGTCATTTTTGTCTTATGAGACATACCCTAAAACTGAGCTTATTAACGAGATTGATTTTGATTTGCAAACTCATATTGATACTGATTTAGATTTAATGGCTTTGACTGAAGAGATTGAATTAGAAACAGAAATTGAATTTTCAAGCGGTGATTTTTTAGAAGTTAGTTTGAGAAGAGAGAGGGAGCTTTTTGATGAAGAATTTGAAATCTATGATGATATTATTATTGAAGAAGGAGATTATGATTATTGGCGAGCTCATGCTGAATTAGGTACTGCTCAATCTAGAGGAGTCTATTTTTCTGTTGGTACAGATTTTGGATTAACTGATTATTTAGATGGTACCAGGTATGGGGCTAATGGACGAGTAGGTTGGCATCCGTCTCCGTCTATATCAATGGAGCTTGGAAGTAATATTAGATGGTATGAGCTCAAAAATGGTGAATTTGAGACAGTCATTGTTGATGGTTCTATTCGTTTCACTCCAACCAAGAAATTAGCAATCACCACAAGAGTCCAATTTGATACTGTATCTGACGAGTTAGGAATTAATTCAAGGGTTAGATGGATGTTAAACCCTGCCAGTGATGTGTATTTGGTTTTCAATCAAGGCTTTAGGCGATTTGATGATCGTTTTGATAGAACTCTTACTGAGGGTGTTGTTAAAGCAGGTTGGACTTTCAGGTTCTAATCTTATAATAATTTTATATTCTTATGGAATTAAAGAAGGCTAAGATACCGACAATGTATTTCATTGGTGTATCTACTGGAGATTCATCAAGTAAGATTATCTTCCCTCGTTGGGCTGAAACTTTAGGGATATTGCCATGTGAATTAGTCGGAATCGATTTGAAGATACACGATGATCCTAGGAATTATCGTAAAGTTGTTAATTTCATTAAAGAAGACCCTTTATCATTAGGAGCGCTCGTTACAACGCATAAAATGGACCTTATGGCGGCTTGTAGGAATGAATTTGAAGTAATTGATTCTGTGGCCTCAGAACTAGGAGAGGTGAGCAGTATTTATAAGAGAGATAGAAAGTTATGTGCTAGGGCTACTGATCCCGAATGTGGAGGGTTAGCATTAAAGAATTTTCTAACTTCAGGTTATTTTAATGAAACAGATTCAGAATTGTTAATTTTAGGAGCAGGGGGTAGTTCTTTAGCTCTCGTGTGGTATTTTTTGAAAGGAGAGGGAAGGAAATCTCCTCCTTCAAAGATTCATGTTATCAATCGCAGTCAAGCTAGACTTGATCATCTCATAAATTTGGCAGAAGGATGGGGTAGTGGCGAACAGGTAGTCTCTTATCATGCATCTGATCCATCAATAGCTGATCAAATTCTTAATGAATTAAAACCAGGATCATTAGTAGTTAATGCAACGGGTCTCGGTAAGGATATTCCTGGTTCTCCTATTACTAATTCAGCACTATTTCCAGAAAAAGGTATTGCGTGGGATTTTAATTATAGAGGTAATCTTAAGTTTTTAACTCAAGCTAGATCACAAAAGCAAACTCGAAAGATAACTCTTGTTGATGGGTGGGATTACTTTGTAATTGGATGGTCTCAAGTCATCGCTGATATATTTAATATCGAAATTCCAACTAGTGGAGTGCTTTACGAATTGCTTTCAAATCAAGCAAAGAAATATAGATAAAAAAAGGGCGCCCAATTAGGACGCCCTTTTGGAATTCCCTAACAGGGAAAATGATTTAGATTTTTCAATCGTCAGATGAAGCTCCTCCATCTGACTCAAGTTCGATAGGCTTATATCCACCTCTGCCCCTGAAATACATGTATATTCCTATATAGGCAATTAACATGATAAATGGGAATATAGTCATACTCATTAGAGCTTTTGGAGCACTGCCAGATCTAGCAGCAGCGACTGCTTTTTTAGTGCCTTCGTTGGCATTAGCAAGTTTTTCTTCTACAACTTCCTCACTCAAAACGCTGTAAGGAATAATTTGATAGATACTCTTTGCTTCGGTCGCATCTTCTACGAGAGCGCCGTTTGTTACAAGTCCTGGTGCATCAACCTTTGACACTTCTGATATTTCTTTATTTGCCTGAAGTGCTCCGATGAGAGGGAATCCAAGTACACCTACTGCGAGCATTCCGATTCCGGATACTGCATTAAGAGTTAGGGCTCCACCCTTTGGGGTTTGCTCAGATACTATACCTAACATGGTTGGCCAGAAAAATGTTTTGCCTAGAGCATAAAGTGTAGCTGCGACAAATATCATAGCTACTCCATTTGCACCTGATAGAGCTGCAAGACCGGCTATTGCTAGTATGCAACTGACTATAAGAAGTGGTAGAGGTTGAAGAGCATGAACAATTGGGCCTGCTAGGAAACGAAGTCCCATCATAATGACTGAGGTGTAAACAAGAATCCAGCCTGCGTCAAAGCTAACAGCTCCTGCCATAATACCACTAATCCACCCATCAGTTCCAATCTCAGTAGTAGCGAGCGGAACCATGATTAGGATTAATATTCCCATTAATCCACGACCAAAAGTTTGAGTATAAATTCCAAAACCTGCAACCATTGCTACTGATAAAGCTATTAGGAGGCCTTGATTTCCTGGAAATTCTGCATCCAACTGAAGGTAAATTAAAAGAGCTACAATCAATGCGCCAAAAACACCAAATTCTCTTAGCATATCCTTGTAACTCACACCTGAAGCAACTCGCTCTTGAACAGGAAATGATTCTCTAAGGAGCATCAA
>JAOFDG010000093.1 GCA_028033615.1 Verrucomicrobiales bacterium
TTCCTCCACTAGCTAGACTAGCTAAAGCCATCTTCCATACGATTGCACCATCTTCTTCTTTGCCGTTATGACTCACTGCCGGTGCGTTGACCCTTAATGAAAAGGCTGCGTCACCGAACATTTGTTTCATCATTGCTTCAGCAAATGCTGCTTCTTCAGGGTCTTCCGGCTTATCCTCTTCATCGCCCTTCATTTTAACATCAAGTTCATAAGTGCCTCTGTCTGTTTTTATAAGACCAAAATCATTGCTTTCATCTAATTTGCGATCACCTGCTAATTGTTCTGCAGCTCCACCGAGGGAAGATGATTCCAAAACGTCTTTTATTTTGGTAATATCAGAAAGTTCAACCGTATAAATTGTTCGTTCATACTTTTCATCTTTTGCCTCCTTAAATTCCACACTAGTAACAAATTCATTTTCTTTTAGCTCTGCGGCAACTTCCTCAGGGGATTCAGAGAATGGAATCTCATTGCCACCACCTTCGTCTTCTTCACCTCCAAGCCCTTCGAGGCCTCCAAAGCCTTCCATCATTGCCTTCATTTGTTTTGATATCCCTACGTCAAAAACAAATTTACCTGAACCGTCTTCATTGATCCAGACATCCTGTTTTATATCAATACAGCCGGTCAGTGTTAATAACATAGCTGCGAGAGTAGCGAATAAAGTTTTGGATATAATCGATTTCATTTTCATGGGAAATTTCAATTCTACGACCCATTTGTAATTAGGACAACATCATTAGCTAAGTTCGAGACTGATGAAGGATTCGTTGTGTAAATATAATTATTTGGTCTAATATTCTATATTTATCCGAATAATCTCACTGATTCCTGTACCCTGAAAGGGGGTATCGTTTTTGATAAGCATGATTAATTCTTTGTCATTCTCTGCTAAACTTTAGAAATCTAACTACTATAAATTTCAATTATTTCCTCATAGATTAAAATATATGTTTAATAAAAACCTTAATCATCATACTGGTGAGTTTAATTTTTCGTATCGTGTGATAAATAGATTTTTTATTTTTATCGCAATCCTTAGTTGTTGTTCTAACTCTAATGATCTTAGGGCTGACAATAAAAAACCGGTAGCGCAGGTTGTAAGTGCCAATTTTGATCAGGGTGATATTAATCTATCGATTCAATTATTAAGACCATTTGATTGGAAAACGACACGGTTTGTATCAAAGAAAACATTCCCCGGAAATGCACCTCCATGGTTACCAGGGCCTCCTCCCAGAACAAGGCATCAACTGACTTGGGCCGGCGGAGGAATGGTTGAGTGGTTTCAATATGACTTTATAGAATTAGGAAACTATCAGTTTACTGATGATCTAACAGTCCGAACAGAATTATTTGGATCAAGAGTTATTGTAGGAGTTTTTAATCCCATTACAAATACGCTTCTCTATGATGGGCTTGAGTATGTCCCTTTCTTACCAGTTCCCACTCTAAAAGTTAAGGTTTCCAATGATATGAAGGAATGGAATGAAGTTAAGAATATAGAAAACTTAAAGCGAGATTCAGATAATGGAGATGCATTTAGTTTTACCATAAAAAGAGCAGTCAGTCGCGCCGAGTATATTTCGGTGGATGTTACATATGAATGATCTGTAAGGTGTTCAACGATATGAAATTAGTCGCATCTTAAATATTAGATTAAAATTATAAAGAGTACTACGCAATCTCCTAGCTCTGAATCATTTGTGAATCTATTCAAACGAAATAAAGACATAAAATACCTATTCTAAATAATGAAGTCTAACTTATAGGGAATAGAGCTTTTCAAGGATTCACTGCATTAAATCAGATGTCTTAACCCGAATCTATTAATTCGATTGGACAGAGAGTTTTCATGAATGTGAAAATTTAACTTCGATTGAACTGCCAGAAAGTATTAAAATTATTGGAGCTCAGACCTTTAGTAACTCTGGGTTACAAACAATTCAATTCCACTTAGGTATTATATCTATTTCAAAAAGTGTATTCTTTTATTGTCCTAGCCTGGCAGAAATCACAATACTTGAGAGTGTTAAATCTATTGGAAGAGGGGCTCTCATTCGATGCGAGAACCTAGAAAGTGTTATCTTTTTTAGGGGATACCCCTTCTGCAAGTTCTGATGCTTTTGCCGGTACTTGACCAACAGTTTTTTTCACATCTGGAGCTCAAGGACGGTCAGGTCAATTCTCTGGTCTTGAAGCGCAAGTAAGGTACTGTCAACCTTAGATGCTTATTTAGGTTTAATTTCTGTAATTGTTATATCGCGAAAATGAACCCATCCAGCGTGCCCCTCAGCACCATAAGTTTGGAACCCAATCATTCCAGCTTCTAAGAGATCTTTTCTGGGTGAAGGATCCTTATAGTCGACTATAAGCTGACTATTGAGCCAGGCTTTAATTTCTGAACCTACCGCTCTTATCCTGAGATTGTTCCATTTTAAGGGTTTACGATATTTATCATCAGCGTCCCCTTTGTCTAACCAGTCATCAAGGTGAAGCCCAACAGGCTCATCGGCGGCACCTCTTCCGATATTGATTTGGTAAGGTCTTCCAAGAGGCTTGGTTTTAGATTTTCTAAAGTAAACGCCACTATTATACTTACCATGTTCATCGATTTTAAATTCTAAACGTAGATCGAAATCTTTAAAAACTTTTTCTGATAAAAGTATGCCGCTTTTAGAGGGGTTACCGTCCTGACCTCCTTTAATTATTCCATCGATA
>JAOFDG010000094.1 GCA_028033615.1 Verrucomicrobiales bacterium
CATTTAATTTACTTGAAGCTATGCGTTCAAACAAAATTACTAAAATAGCATTCTCGTCTACAGGATCAGTTTATGGAGATTGTAAAGTTATTCCAACGCCAGAAGACGCTCCTTTTCCAGTTCAGACTTCGTTGTATGCATCTTCGAAACTAGCTTGTGAGGCTTTAATACAATCATATTGTGAGGGCTTTGGGTTTCAGTCATGGATATTCAGATTTGTTTCGATTTTGGGAGAAAGGTATTCACATGGTCACGTTTATGACTTTTATAGACAGCTTCTTAATAATTCCAATGAATTGAAAGTTTTAGGAGATGGAAAACAAGAAAAGTCTTACTTGTACATAAAAGATTGCGTTGATGGAGTTTTATACGCGTTAAATAATGCTGATAGTAAAATTAATATTTTTAATTTAGGAACGAATGAAACCTGCATAGTAACAGAGAGTATATCGGAAATTGTTAAACAATTAGAATTGGAGCCAAAATTAAATTTTACTGGCGGTAAAAGAGGTTGGGTTGGTGATAACCCGATAATACTTTTAGATATATCAAAAATTACTGAATTAGGCTGGACCCCAAAAGTTTCTATTAGAGACGGAATTATAAAAACTGTTAAGTACTTGCAAGAAAATTCATGGCTAATAGAAGAGAGGTCCTAAAAAAAATAGATCTAACAGGTGATACGGTAATAATAACAGGCTCAACAGGAGGCTTGGGTTTTGAATTGGCTGAGCAATATATTAAAGCGGGATCAAATTTAATTTTAATTGCAAAAGATAATAAGAAATTAGAAAGACAAATAGATTATTTGAATGGCATAAAAAAAAACAATCAATTCATAAATCAATTGGTTATAGATTTTAGTTGTGAAGATTTCGAACTTTCATTGAAAGATAAATTAAATAATTTGCCTAAGATTGATGCGCTTATTAACAATGCAGCCGTGCATGGGCCGATAGGGCAATTTTATGAGAACAGTCTTGAAGAATGGGAGCGTGCTTTCAGGATTAATTTCTATGCTCCTATGAAAATAATACATTCATTGTTACCATCAATGATTGAAAATAAAAAAGGCAAAATCATAAATATTTCAGGTGGCGGAGCGGCTGGCTGCAGGCCAGGATATTCAAGCTATTCGGTTGCTAAAACTGGGCTTGTTAAATTAACCGAAACACTATCCCATGAATTAATAGGAAGTAACATTCAAATTAATATTGTTGCCCCAGGGATGATGCCGACTCAATTGTTAAATGAAGTTATAGAATCTGAAATTTCATCTAAGAGAGAAATAGAAATGGCTAAAAGTACGTTTACTAGTAATGATCCTTATGAAGATATTAAAAGTCTGTGCCTATTTTTGTCTTCAAATCTATCGAATGATATTAGTGGAAAATTTATCAGTGCAAAATGGGATCAGTGGGAAGACTTAAATAAAATAAATGAGGTGGTCGATAACGATAATTTGTATACTCTTAGAAGGGTGACTAAGTAATTAAATTACCAAAAATTATGATAACAGTTAGAGAAAAAAAGTATAAGGTTGTTATCATAGGTTGTGGATTAATTGGTAAAAAAAGGGCAAATTCTCTTACTGATAGTACATTAGTGGCATGCTGTGATTCTAATGTTAACTATGCCAAAAATTTTTCGCAAGAAGTTGGAGGTATCGCATATTTCGTAGATTCTGAAAAGATGCTAAAAGAAGTAGAGGCTGATATTGCAATTATAGCAACACCACATAAATTTCTTTCAGAAATCACCAAGCGTTGTCTATCATATGGTATGAACGTCTTAGTGGAAAAACCTGGAGCAATCTCTCACAAAGATTTAAGTGAAATACAGATAACTGCTGAAAAAAATAATTTAAAAGTTCATGTTGGATTTAATCATAGATTTCATAGATCATTGATAAAAGCTAAAGAATTGATTGAAAGTGGAAAAATTGGTTCGCTAATGTTTATTAGAGCGAGATACGGTCATGGAGGAAGATTGGGTTATGATAAAGAATGGCGGTCAAATCCAGAAATTTCTGGTGGAGGTGAGCTAATTGATCAGGGGTCGCATTTGATTGACTTATCAAGATGGTTTTTAGGGGAATTCGAAGAAGTTAATGGTTTTGCGACCAATTATTATTGGGAAATGCCTGTTGATGACAATGCGTTCATTACTTTAAAAACTAAGGGTAAGCAAGTTGCCTTTCTTCAAGCAAGTTGCACAGAATGGAAGAACACTTTTAGTTTTGAAATCTATGGTAAAAAAGGGAAGATAGATATCTCTGGTTTAGGTAGGAGTTATGGTACTGAAAAAATAACTTTTTATAAAATGCTTCCACAAATGGGCCCTCCTGAAACAATCTCATGGGAGTTCCCGATGGAAGATAATTCCTGGGAGGAGGAGTATAAGAATTTCTTAATTGAGATTGAAAATGATCTACCGTGTTCTCCGGGCTTATCAGATGCTATCGAAGCGCTGAAAATAATTAATAAGATTTATGATGATTCTGGTTATAAATGGTAGGGTATAAAAAATAAATATGATTATTACTCGAAGCCCTCTAAGAATTTCAATTGGTGGCGGTGGCACTGATTTAAAATCCTACTATGAAGACCATGAAGGATTTCTAATCTCAGCAGCAATTAACAAATATATTTATGTGACTTTAACA
>JAOFDG010000095.1 GCA_028033615.1 Verrucomicrobiales bacterium
TACCATTTCTTATTCCTATTATCATTTGTTTGAAATTGACTGGTGAAAATAATGTTTTTTACTTGCAGGATAGAGTTGGTTTTAAAAATAAAATCTTTAGTATATGGAAGTTTGCTACAATGCTTAAAGATAGTCCTAAGTTAAATACTGGGAGTTTAACAATCGTAGATGATCCGAGGATTTTGCCAGCTGGAAAAATTTTAAGAAAAACTAAGATCAATGAATTACCTCAAATTTTTAATGTTTTAAAAGGAGATATGTCAATTGTTGGTCCTAGGCCTCAAATGAATGTTGATTTTGAAAAATATTCAGATGAAGTTCAGAAAGTTATATACAATGTGAAACCTGGTGTAACAGGATTAGCATCAATTGTTTTTAGGGATGAAGAAAAATGGATATCAGAATGTGATATGGATCCTCACACTTTTTATACCACCCATATTGCACCTTATAAAGGGGATTTAGAATTATGGTATCAGGATAATGTCTCATTGATTAATGATATTAAAATTATATTTGCTACTGCATGGGTTATTCTTTTTCCAAGAAGTAATGTCATTTTCAAATTTCTAAAAGAGTTGCCAGTTAAACCGCAACATTTGAAATAGTTTGTTGAGTGAATACTTAAATATTAATTTAGTATATGCATTGGCATGTCTTTTATTGCTCATGGTTTCCTTTGGCCTAAATGCATCAGGAGCTCCGGGCAACTGGGGAATGATTTTAATTGCAGGGATTTATTCATGGCTTATGCCGTATAATTCTCCTTATCATATTGGTTTGATTGTGATTGGTTTAGTATTATTGCTGGCAATCACAGGCGAAGTACTTGAATTTTTAACTGGTGTAATTGGGACTAAAAAATGTGGTGGAAGTAAGCGAGGTATGTGGTTTTCAGTAATTGGTTCAGTTTTTGGGAGCATTGTTGGCATCTTTATAGGCATTCCAATTCCAATTATTGGATCATTAATAGCGGCACTTCTTTTTTCCGGTCTAGGTGCTCTGTTAGGTGCTTATTATGGTGAAAGGGTAGAAGGTAAAAATTCTTCAGAAGCATGGAAAGTTGGAATTTCTAGTTTTGCCGGTAGAATTCTAGGATCAATATTTAAAATGGTTTGTGGTTTTATAGCCCTTATTTTTATAGCAGTTGCAATGCTTGTATAGGTTTATCGGGAACTAATGAATGTTGGAAATGTTATTAATTTAGTTTTAGCTTTGATGAATATGAGGATTTCAACCCTTGCTTTAGTTGCTACAATGATCGCCTTGACAACTAGTTTCACTAGTTGCACTTCTTCGAAACCTTACCGGTATGAACTAAAGTACGGCGAATCAGTTATACTCAGAAATGGTTATGCAGTTGCTCCTAGGCATGCCCCTCCTGAAGTACATCATATCGTTGCGGCAGGTAATAATATTAAAGGCCTACCTTATAAAATTGGAGGTGGTCATAAAAGAGTTGATGATAATGGATACGACTGCTCTGGAGCTGTTTCCTATGTATTAATTAAGGCAGGATTGTTAAATGGTCCTTTAACTTCAAAAGGTTTTAGAAATTATGGGAGACGAGGAAAAGGGGACTGGGTAACTCTTTATGCCAAGAATGGCCACACTTTCATTGTTGTTGGGGGGTTACGATTTGATACCGGATATAATGGCGAGGGGCGTGGACCAAGTTGGACAATCAATGATAGACCAACCAGAGGTCATGTTATGCGACATCCCGTTAAACTATAAAACTTTCACAGCTTAATTCCTCCAGCTTGGCGGATTCTTTTTTTTTCCTGTTTCATGAAAAGAGGCAAGATAGATTTTTCAATATGAATAAAAGCTTTTTCAAGTCCGTCATTATTGAAGATTAAGCCAATTTTTGCTTCAACTTTAGTAGGATTTCCTAGACTGTTTAAGAAAATATTAGATGTCATCCTTGTAAACATTTCCGCATCCATTTTTCTTTCCTTTTCCAAAATCCAATTTCTTGCAAAAAGGCCTAAAACTGCGTCTCCTATCCATGCCAACTCTTGCTCTATTTTGTTATCATCTTTCATTATTTATTAAGCTTGAGAATCAGGCTTGTTTAGTTGTCATGCAACAGTTAAAAAAAATCATGTTTATTCATCAAAATTTCAAGGTGCCATTTTTTGTTCTCATTTTTCTAGTTAGTACTTTTTTAAACCTACACTCCAAGGAGAAAAACAATATTCTATGGATTTATCTTGAGGACGTAAGTGGTTGGTTTGGATGCTATGGAGAAACTCTTATTGAAACACCTCATATAGATTCATTAGCTTCTCGGGGAGTTCGTTTTGATCGATTTTATACACCTGCTGGAGTTTGTTCGGCTACGAGATCGGCAATTATCACTGGAATGATGCAAACAAGCATTGGTGCTCATCATCATCGTAGTTGTCGAGCCACATTTAGAGGGAAAGATATGGGAGAATATGATAAAAATGTTTTACCT
>JAOFDG010000096.1 GCA_028033615.1 Verrucomicrobiales bacterium
TTCATTTATTCTGATGAGAGGAACAATTGGCACCAGTGGAGAGGACCAGAAGCTAACGGCGTTTCACGTTCGGCCACCCCTCCTATAAAATGGAATGAGAAAAAGAACATTTCATGGAAAGTCCAGATTCCAGGAAAAGGAAGCTCAACCCCCATCATATGGAACGATAAAGTTTTTATACTCACTTCAGTTAATACAGAAAAAATTGACCCGTCACTTCCAAGGCCCGAGGACCAACCCGAAAGAGTTTTTGGAATAAAACATCCTAACACCTCCTATAAATTTTTGGTTATTTGCTATGACCGTTTTTCTGGAGAAAAAAGGTGGCAACGAATTGCAACTGAACTCATTCCACACGAAGGCCACCATAGAGACAACAACTTTGCTTCAGCCTCTCCAACAACAGACGGGAAGAGACTGTACTGCTGGTTTGGTTCCGCTGGGCTTTATTGCTATGATTTAGATGGGACTAAATTATGGGAACAAAGTCTAGGAAAAATAAAAATGGGAGCAAGTTTAGGGGAAGGTTGTTCACCAGTTATTCATAAGGATAAACTCATAGTCGTTAGAGACCATCAGGGCTCTTCCTCAATTCACGTATTAGAGGCTAGAACCGGTAAATCGATCTGGCAGAAGGAGCGTGATGAACCGAATGGCTGGGCCACTCCACTCATCGTTAATCATAGCGGAAAGACTCAAGTTATTACTTCAGGATCAAATTTCGTTCGTAGTTATAATCTGAAAGATGGAAAAATTATTTGGCAATGCGCAGGTTTAACAAACAACGCAATACCCTCTCCCGTTGCAGATAAAGAAAAGGTGTTCTGTATGACTGGCTATAAAGGCTATTCACTATTGGCCGTCAAATTATCGGCGAGCGGCAACGCATCCAAGTCTGACTCCATACTTTGGACGAAGAGCCGTGGCACTCCGTACGTACCTTCGCCTCTTTTATATGATGAAATGCTATATTTTAGCCAATCCAACCAAAACTTATTTTCCTGCCTTCAATCTGAAGACGGCAAATCCTATATTAACCGCGAAAGACTCCCTGGTCTCACCGGCATCTATGCCTCTCCGATTGGAGTAAATGATCGTGTTTATGTTACAGATCGAATCGGAACTACTATAGTAATAAACAAGTCAAAAGAACTTGAAGTTCTTTCAACGAATAAGCTCAATGAACCATTAGTTTCCTCACTCTCTGTGGCAGGCAATCAAATCTTTTTCAGGGGCTCAAAGCATCTCTATTGTATTGCGGAAGAAATCAAATCTGCCAAGGCTCTCGACGAGCGACACTAATAAGTCGATTTGCCTCAATATCTCCTAAAAATTCCTGTTTATCAGCGTCCCACTTAAGTGACCTATTAAGAGTGTAGGCGATCGTGGCCATATGAGGTAGAACCATAGTATTTACGGCATGCTCAATATTTCGGAAGGGTTTTTTCCTTGTTTTAATGCAATGGATGAAATCCCCGTCAATGCTTCCCCTTCCTCCGTTACCATCATTATCTGCATAAATTGGTATAGGCTTTGGAGAAGGTTCAATTTTGGCACCGGTTCCGCCGACTCTCATATTTCCAGTGCCTGGCCTATTATGCGTAATTTTCTTACCATTAGAGTAATTAAAAGATATATGTTTTTCGCCATCATCCTCATGAAGAATGATTTCATTTGGTTGAAGGTCACGTACATCTAAAGCGAATGTGGCACCCCCAAAATGATGAGCTCCCCAGTCAGTCAATCCTCCACCTGAATAATCCGAATAAGAACGCCAACTATTTCCGTCAGTTTCGAAATTTCCATCACAACGATTAGAATTATATGGCGCCCATGGTGCCGGCCCTAACCATAGATCCCAATTTATATCATTCGGAATTTTTTGAGGTGGTAAATTACAAGGCTGGGACATTGGACCAACCTTAACATTAATGGACTCCACTTCACCAAAGTGACCTTTCCAGCATCTCATCACAACACTGCTATAGTCCTCCATCACTCGTTGACTACCCCCTGACACAACACGGCCATAACGTCTCGCTGCATCAATCATTAAGACCCCCTCTTCCAAGGTCCTTGTCTCGGGCTTTTGACAAAAAACATCTTTACCGTTACGACAAGCGTCTATCACCATTTGACCGTGCCAGTGATCAGGCGTGGCAATATGAACTGCATCAATATCATCTCTAGAAATAATTTCTCTGTAATCAATGAACGTTTTACAATCAGAGTTATCATACTTCTTGTTAGTTCTATCCTTGGCTCTATTCAGTATTTTTTCTCTTACATCACAGACAGCCACATATTGAACTTCTTTATGCCGTAAGAAATCTTCTTGATCTCCATTACCTTTGTTACCAAGCCCTATTCCAGCCATAACCACTCGGTTACTAGGCGCTGGCCTTTCAGTATTTCCTAGTGCACTGGAGGGAATAATATCAGGGAAGCCCAATCCTAC
>JAOFDG010000102.1 GCA_028033615.1 Verrucomicrobiales bacterium
GAGCATTGCGGAATAAGTCCCTCAAATGCTGCATCAATGGTGGTATATTGGAACTATGAAAATTCCCGATGCCGTGAAGTAGGATCTAGTATCAATGGAAGAGTAGGAGATGGGCCAACGACCCAATTTAACACCGGAGCAATTTTAAGAGCGGAGTATGGACCTACCGATTTTGCTCTTGTCGAACTTGATGATCCAGTGCCCAATGAATACTCGCCATTCTTTGCAGGTTGGGACCGGTCGCCTGAAAATCCTCAATTTACAGTAGGCATACATCATCCAGGAATTTCAGAAAAACGCATCTCCATCGACTCTAATCCTACTACCATTACGGATTATTTGGAGGCCACCCAAGATAATAACGCCAGATACCTCAGGGTTGGTGAATGGAACTTTGGAACTACAGAAGGGGGTTCATCCGGATCGCCTCTCTTCGATGATAAAGGAAATATTGTCGGACAGCTGACGGGGGGATATTCTGAGTGCGGGGTTGCCCAAGGACCAGATTACTATGGCAGACTCCATAAGTCTTGGACGGGAGGAGGAACACCCGGGACAAGACTCTCCGACTGGTTAGACCCAAGCGGTTCAGGAACAGTGTCGATGTCTGGTGTTTATTCGAACGAATTAATTATTATCAGTGACGCTTCAATCATTGAGGGAGATGCTGGTAACTCAATTCTGGAAGTAGAACTTCGAATCAGTGAAGTGAGTGACGGCCCTATAGCTGTTAGAGTTCGCTCTGAAGACGGTACCGCCACAATTGCTGATAATGACTATGAGCCAATTGACCAAATTGTCACATTCAGCCCAGGCCAAACACTCAAGAAAGTAGGGATAGAAATAATTGGTGATAATGAGGTAGAGGAAAATGAATACCTAACTCTTAATCTCTCAGAGGCAAAAAAATCTAGAGCCTCATCAAGGCCCGCTACGATCAACATTTTAAATGATGATTTTATGAAGCCATCAATAACAAGTGCACTTGAATTTAAAGCATCCACTAATAGAACACTCTATTACCAAATAGAAGCACAGTACACGCCTACATCATTTTCAATCAGTGAAGCTCCTGAAGGAATGCAAATTAATGAAAAAAATGGTGAACTTTCCTGGTTGCCACCTTCAACTGGCAACTTCACTGTAAACATTGCAGCGATTAACCCTGAGGGTACTGACCTCAAAGAGCTTGTTATTATTGTAGAGCCCGACAGTCTTTCTAATGCTGTTGATATTGAGAACCTTCCTTTAATTGTTACTAACAAATCTCCAGGATGGAGCAGACAAATAAACACTTCACATGATGGATCAGACGCTGCGAGGTCAGAGCCCATTGAAAACAATGAGAATGCAAGATTCCAAATTGAAGTCGAGGGCCCAGAACTCATATATTTTTGGTGGAAAGTAAGTTCCGAAGAAGATTACGATTTTCTCTCCATTGCCGTAAACGGAGAGGACCAAAAGCGCATCAGTGGAGAAATTCCTTGGCAACAAAGCACTATTGAGATTCCTGAGGGCAAACACAACATTGCATGGTCTTACTCCAAGGATATTAGTGGCACAGGTGGCCTTGATACTGCCTGGGTTGATCAAATTTCCCTAGCCAGTAAATCCACATTACCTACCATTACTAGCGCGCTAGATTTAACAGTAATCAGAGAGAAAGAATTTAATTATGATATTAAATCAATTGATAACTCTTCGTCTTTTTCTGTATCAGCACTTCCAGAAGGTCTTGAATTTGATGGTAATGAAACTATTTCTGGACGCCCACTAAATTCAGGAACCTATGAAGTTCTTTTAACCGCTAATAATGGAAATCAGTTCACCGCTTCACTTATAATTAGAGTTCTTGAACCTATTGATGATGCAATACAGGGGCCAAACCCAATTCAGAATAAATTTAATTTCAGTGGGTCAGGAGATCAATTTTGGATTCCTCAAAGCCAAATTTCAAATGATGGAATCAGTGCAGCTCAGAGCGGAGCAATTAGAGATTATGGTGAATCATCAATATCTTTGACCATCAACGGGCCGGGAACAGCATCATTCTTTTGGAAAGTGAGCTCTGAAACAGGATATGACTTTTTATCATTCAGCATTGATGGCACCACAGAAGAAAGGATAAGCGGAGAAGTGGATTGGAATGAGAAAACTTTCTTCATTCCTGAAGGAGAGCATTTACTGTCATGGAATTATAAAAAAGACGAAGGATTTTCAGAGGGTGAAGACAAAGGATGGTTGGATAATTTTCAATTCACAAAAA
>JAOFDG010000097.1 GCA_028033615.1 Verrucomicrobiales bacterium
CGTTGTTGAAGAAGGTAAAGTTCAAGTCGGAGACGTTAGTGTAACGATATCTGCGCCAAACCAAATTGACAACTGGGCAGGAGCCAACACTTTCACAGGTGGCACCGAAGGTTCGGCTGCGGCTCTCTCAGAAATCATGAGAGACATACGTTGGCAAGGTGCACCAAACCCACTCGATATTTCTGTAGCTGGCTTAACTGCAGGCAGCACATATAAAGTTCAGCTTCTTTTTAATGAAGGTGCTGATCGTGACCGTGGCTGGGACATTGCCGTAAACGGTGAACTTGCTGTTGATAATTTCAATTCCGAAGGTGGAGACGGGACCTGGACTAATGCAAACAGCTTTTCTTACAATGTAGACGCAACTGCAACTGCTGATGGAACAATTGCAGTTAAGATGCAGAACCAAATTGGCGGCGCTGCTCAAGTGGCTGCTGATGGAAATCCAATTTTACAAGCAGTTATCGTAAGCTCAACAGTTGTAGTACTACCAATCGTTGATATTGACCTAACTGGTGCCGATCTTGGTGAACTAGCAACCATCACTAACAGTGGAACACTTGATGGTGATTTCACTGCTGAAATTGATAATCCTAGTGTTACTGAGGTTGACGGAGTTAAAGCTATTACTCTTGATGGCAACAATGATTGGTACGTTGGACCAACTTCTCCTCTTACAGGTGATGCTGATAGAACAGTAGAAACTTGGGTATTCAATCCTGACATTCCTGCTGAAGAAACAATCGTAGCTTGGGGCCGCAGAGGTGGACCTGATTCTACTAACTGGTCAATGAATTATGGTAATCACAACACTTGGGGTGCTCTCGGAGGTTGGGGCGGCTCAGCTGACATGCCTTTCGTTGCTGGTGTAACAGGTGGACCTGAAGCCGGTAAATGGCATCACTTGGCACTCACTTATGATAAAGCCTCTAACACTAGATCTATTTATGTTGATGGTATTTTATCAAACTCAGAAAATAACGACCCAGCATTAAATACTTGGGGAGTAGGAAATGATGCGGATGCAACACCTCTTCCAATTGTTATTGGAAACCAGAACGAGGCAAATGGTACTCGCGACAATAACTTAAGTGGTTCACTTAGTATCGCCAAAATGAAAATTTGGGACCAATCACTAAGTGCTTCATCAGTATTTAATAGCTTTAATAGTGACAGAGCAACATTTGGTCTTGGAGGTCCAATCGTTAAATCTTTCTCTTCAAGTTCTTCTTCTCTCATTGCAGGAGCAAGCGCCACTCTTTCTTGGGACATTATAGGAGCTGCAACGATTTCAATCGATAATGGAGTCGGTGCCGTAACTGGAACTGAAACTTCAGTCAGTCCTGCAGAGACTACAACATATACAATTACAGCAGCTGACGCAGACGGTGTTGAACAAACATCAACCACAACAATCAGTGTATCTCAGCCAGCACCTTCAAGTGCAGTCGTCATTCACCAGTGGAAATTTGAAGAAGAAGGTGGAGCAGGAACAACTCTCGTTGATTCAGTCGGTGGAAAAGATGGATCTATCGTTGATGTCGGTGCAAATGACGGAACCGTTGGTGGAGGTAGTGTTACCCTCGCCGGTGGTGGAAAAGATGCCTCAGATTATGTTAGATTACCTGCAGGACTCATCAGCAGTCTTTCAAGTACTTCAATCGAGACATGGTCAACACAAAGATCAGCCCAGAACTGGTCCAGAGTCTTCAGTGTTGGATCCTCTTCTAGTAATGTAATGCATATGTCTTTCACAAAGGGAGGCAACATTAACGAAAATGAGTGGCGCTGGAATACTCAGTCTAACCTAACTCTTGCTAACTTTGGTGGACAGCCAACTAACCCAATTGACGAGCAAGTTCACTGGGTAATTACCGTCGACGACACTGCTGGTGCAGATAACAAGACTAAAGTTACAATTTACAAAAATGGAACTGAGGTTTCTACTGGAGACACAGACAACAATCTTTCTGGATTGAATGATGCTGATTTCTTCCTAGGACGTTCACAGTGGGGAGACAATGCAGCTAACGCTTCATGGGATGAATTTAGAATTTACAATGGAGCTCTTACAGCTGATCAAGTTCAGAATAATACAACTGCAGGGCCTGACGGCGCACCGCCGGCTGCTGCTCCAACATACGCTCAAAACTTCGACGGTTTTGATAACGGAACTACAGAACTCAATGACGGATCAGTAATTACAGGTGAGGCAGCAACCGTCCAAGACGGTCGCCTTCAGTTGACTATCGATGGTCAAGGACTTGGATTCTCTAGCTTCACTATACCGGCGCTCGCAGGAACCAATAAAGGATTCACAGCAACATTCGATTACGAAGTCTTTGACTCGGAAGGAAATAAC
>JAOFDG010000098.1 GCA_028033615.1 Verrucomicrobiales bacterium
TGGAACAAGGGTTGTGATTACCTGATTTATTTTGAACCTAATTCGGGAAGACTATTCCCAATAGAACATGACGGAAACGAAGCTTTCAGACCAAATCAAACTCGGCTCAATCCTTTCGAACATGAAACCAATATAAATCGACCTGTTATTAGTAAACTTTTATCAATTCCAGAGTACCGGCAAAGATACCTTGCTCATATTAGAACCATCCTAAAACAAGATTTCAATCCTGAAGTAATGAAGAAGAGGATAGACCACTTTGTGGAAATTATTGAAACTCCTATGAATGAAGATCCCAAAAAAGACTTCACTATGGCGGCCTTTTATTCAGCAGTGAGTGATTTAAATAATCTAATAGAAACTCGCCATGAATTCCTAATGAATCATCAAGAGGTATCTGAAATTGGACCAGAATTTATTTCAGTTTCAGTTACTAACCAACCCAGCTCCTTTGAAGAAACCATAATAACAGCAAGCATTAATCCCAATGAAAATGATGGAGTCAGCTCTGTCTATCTGTATTACACACCGAATGGCCAGATAGACCCTTATCAGATCACCCAAATGTTCGATGATGGAAAAAGCGGTGATGAAAATCCTAATGATGACATCTATGGAGCTTCAATACCTGGTTACCCTTCGGGTGAAAAGGTTTGGTTTTATATTGAAGCCCGGTCAGGAAATTCATCGAAAACTGCAACTTTCTATCCATCTATGGCTGAATCAAACCCATCATCATTTAGAGTTAAATCTATGATCAGTGAAAATGATTCACCAGTCATAATCAATGAGTTCATGGCTTCAAACACCAACTCTTTTAAAGATCCTCAAGGTGACTATGATGACTGGATTGAACTTCTGAATATCACAGAAAATGAAATAGACCTGTCAGGATGGTACTTAAGTGACAATGAAGAAAATCCTAGAAAATGGCAATTTCCTGAAGGCGCATCTATTGCGGCTAACGAATATCTTTTGGTATGGGCTGATGAAAATGGCAGCGCAGCGGAAGGCCTGCACTCCAATTTTAAATTATCTTCAAAGGGTGAGTTTTTATCCCTAACATCACCAGATGAACAGGGTAATTTAATAATGGATATGATCACTTTTGGGACTCAATCAAAGGATATTTCATTTGGAAGGATCCCTGGAAAAGATGGAAATTTTCATCTAATGACACCAACTCCTGGAACCTCCAACTGATAAAAACAGTAAATTAGGCAGGGAAAGCATCACCAATACCTATTTGGACATTAATTTGATGTAGTGTAAATTAATCTCATTATTAATATAATTAAGCCTCACCTTTAACTAACACTTACAATAAAATAATTAGTTTTGTTTACTATCTAAATAAACAAAATAAATGAAAATACAATTCTTAGACAATGAGAAAATAAGAAATCGAAAAATAGAATTAAAAAAAAATTATGCCTGAAGATAAACTCAATAAGCAGTCAATTTGGTTCTTAATTCTTGCCCCGATTGGTATAATATTTCTTGGATATCTATTTACCAAAGATCCAAAAGAAGGAAATCAAAAGAATACTAATAATTCAATTTATACATTATGGATTGCAGAAGCCGAGGTTGCTGAAGCAAAGAATGATGGTAGCAAGTGGGATGTCGACGCCACTGCTCCCGACCTCAGCGCAATGGTTGTATGGAAAAATCAAGTCATTCTAAATACAGTCTCTAGCGATGATTCACTTATCGGGAGATGGGACCCTATAGCAATATCTGTGGGTGATGTCATCAAGGGAGAAGTTAGCACCTCAACTGTAAAGAGAATCGCTCGAATAAGGGCAGAACAAGGAAAAAAGTTTAGCATCGGATTATTCGATAAAGATATTGTTAGCCGTGATTACATTGGTGGCTGGGAAATAGACACGACTGAGCTACGCCCAGGTAAATGCGAGTTAGAATCAGACAAATCACTCAAGCGCCTAGTCATTGCTGTAACTCAAGATGATGACCTTTCTATTCCGGATAAATCTTTCAAAATCACGGGGGCTTCGTACCTAGAAGAACCCGATGAGGTCATGCTTGAAACTGTCAAGCGCTGGGCCAAGGAAGCGCAAGAAGGAATTAAAGAATTCAGCGGGAACGTCGGCGAGGAAATTCAAAAAATTGGTGATCAAGTTGATCAACAAAGAGACAAACTAGAGGAAGTCATTAAAGAAACCACCAAAAAGACGGAGGATAAACTCCGTGAACTATTAGAGTCTTTTGGCGATAAATGAAACGTAGAGCCTCTCTGATATTAATCGCAATTTCATGCTTTCTATTTGGAAGCGCCTCTATAATTCCGATTTTTTCTGTAGA